>CBFGJV010000011.1:0-79454 GCA_965649205.1 Caldifarciminota bacterium
GGCAGCAGCAAAACTGGAGTTAGATGCCGACCTGGTGGTTCTGGCTACAGCCATGGTTGCAGACCCGTATGGGGTGGAACTTGCCCGCAAGTTGAAAGTGCAGGTAGGTGCTTCCGGGTTTCTGAGTGAGGCACATCCCAAGTTGAGACCGGTAGAAACGTTAGCCGGCGGCTTCTTTCTTGCCGGTACCTGTCAAGGCCCCAAAGACGTATTCGAAACTGTGGTGCAGGCTTCTGCGGCTGCGGCCAAGGTGCTGGCTCTGTTCAGTCAGGACAAGCTTTATCACGAGCCGACCATTGCTCAGGTGGATGAAGCGGTTTGCGTGGGATGCGGATATTGTGAGAAGACTTGTGCCTATTCTGCAGTGAAGGTGGACGAACGACGACGAATTGCGGTTGTGAACCCGGCTTTGTGCGAAGGATGCGGTGCGTGTGCGGTGGCGTGTCCTTCTGGCGCCATGACGCACCGCAATTTTTCCAAGCGCAGTATTGTAGAGATGGTAGAACAGGTGTAGAGAATGAGTTCTGATAATAAGCCACAAGTCGCGAAACCAGCCAGTTCAGATACGCCGACCGGTGCGGTGCTGGTGGTGGGTTCTGGTATCGGTGGTATTCAGGCGTCACTGGAACTGGCTGACGCCGGTTTCAAGGTATATCTTCTGGATGAAGAAACGGCCATCGGTGGGGTGATGGCCGGCCTGGATAAGACTTTTCCCACCAATGACTGCTCGATGTGCATCCTGGCGCCAAAGCTGGTGGGCACGGGAAGACATCAGAACATACAGCTTCTAAATTACTCAGAGCTTGTTGCGCTGGAAGGTGAACCGGGCCGATTTCGTGCGCGTATCAGACACCGGCCCCGTTACGTGTTACTGGACAAATGTACCGGCTGTATGGATTGCACCAAGGTGTGCCCGGTGCACGTGGTGGATGAGTACAATCAGAAGCTGTCTGAGCGCCGCGCCACCTACAAGCTTTATCCGCAGGCAATTCCGAATGCGGTGGCGATAGAAAAAAATGAGAAGCGGGCGCCATGTCGGCTTGCCTGTCCAGCGGGGGTGAACGCCCAGGGGTATGTGGCACTTATTGCCGAGCGCAAGTTCAAGGAAGCATACGACTTGGTGCGGGAGCGGCTGCCGTTTCCAGGTATTTGCGGACGGGTGTGTCATCATCCGTGTGAAACAGAGTGTAACCGCAAGGAGTTTGAAGGTGCGGTGGCTATAAGGACGCTCAAGCGATTTATTGCCGACCGGGCAATGGCTGAGAGTTCGCAAGAATCAGCCAAGCCAGACAAACCTGAAGAACGAGAGGAAAGAGTGGCAATTGTCGGTGCGGGGCCGGCTGGTTTGACCTGCGCTTTAGACCTGCGGAACAAGGGATACAAGGTCACAGTGTTTGAAGCGGCAGACAAGCCGGGTGGAATGATGCGGTACGGAATCCCGGCGTACCGGCTGCCGCGGGAAATTATTGATGCCGAGATTGCTGATATTCTGGATACAGGCGTGGAACTGAGAACTAATTCACCTATACGAACTCGGCAGGAACTGGACGGACTGCTGGCTGACGGATACAAAGCGGTATTTCTGAGTCTAGGTTGTCAGAAGAGTCGAAGTCTGAAGATACCGGGAATGGAGCTGGAAGGGGTTTATCTGGGCGTAGAGTATCTGCGGGCGGCAAGCGAGGGACGACCGTTGCCTACCGGGAAGAAAGTGGTGGTAATTGGTGGCGGTAATGTGGCAGTGGATGTAGCAATGACGGCGCGGCGGTGCGGAGCCGAAGATGTAACTATGGTGTGTCTGGAGTGCCGCGAAGAGATGCCGGCGTTTGAGTATGAGATTGAGGAAGCGCTGGCTGAGGGTATCCGGATAAACCCTTCCTGGGGACCACAGGCAATTCTGGGCAGAGATGGCAAGGTTACAGGTCTGGAAACAGTAGAGTGCATACGTGTGTTTGATGATGCAGGCAGGTTCAATCCGGAGTTCAATACCTGCAACACCGGGTTTGTGGCAGCGGATACAGTGATATTAGCCATCGGTCAGGCGGTGGATGCGGATGGGTTCGAAGGGTTTGAAAGGGGAGCAGGCGGTCTATTCAAGGCAGATGAGCTGACGCTCGCTACCAATGTGCCGGGAGTGTTTGCCGGCGGAGATATAGTTTCCGGCCCGGCGTCGGTGATTGAAGCTGTGGCTGCCGGGCACGAAGCGGCAATATCCATTGACCGATATATCAGGGGAGAAGACCTGCACGCGGGGAGGGAGAAACCAAGGTATGAGCCGGCCTTGGCAGAGGAATCGGCCGCGGCCCGGGCAAGAATTGTCCGTCAGGAAAGAGCCAAGGAACGGGTAATTCCTGTTGACAAGCGTACGAGTTTCGTTCAGGAGATTGCGCTCGGCTTTGACGAGGAGACCGCGGTGGCTGAGGCAAAGCGTTGTCTTGCCTGCGGTATATGTTCTGAATGTATGCAGTGTGTGGCGGCTTGTGAGGCCAAGGCAATTGACCATACGATGAAGCCGACGGAAAGCGAAATTGAGGTCGGAGCTGTGGTGCTGGCCACTGGTTTCAAGGAGTACAAGCCGACAGGTGAATTCGGTTACGGCTACGGCCGTTATCCGAATGTGGTCACCAGTCTTGAGTTCGAGCGTATTCTGTCCGCTTCCGGGCCCTATGAGGGGCACGTGAGACGACCTTCGGATGGGAAACAGCCCAAGAAGATGGCTTGGATTCAGTGCGTAGGTTCGCGCAATCAGGAACACTACTATTGTTCTTCGGTCTGTTGTATGTTCGCCACCAAAGAGGCAGTGATTGCCCGGGAACATTGTGGCGGCAACCTGGAATGCCATATTTACTTCATGGATATGCGTTGCTTCGGCAAGGATTTTGAGAAGTATTACGAACGAGCGCAGAAGGAGTACGGGGTGCAGTTCCGGCGGTGTAAGGTGAGCGCGGTGGAAAGAAAAGGCTCCCGGGGCGGAGAGGATGAGAATCTGCTTATCAGCTACGAAGACGAGAACGGTGTATTGCAACAGGAAGAATATGATATGGTGGTGGTATCCAGCGCGCTGGTGCCGAATCCGCGTGCCGTGGAACTCTGCCGGAAGTTGGGGGTTAGCGTAGACGAACAGGGTTTTGTCCGTACAGACCCGTTCCGGCCGATGATGACGGACCGGGAAGGTATCTTTGCCTGTGGAGCGATGACCGAGCCCAAGGATATTCCCGAAACTGTTACGGAGGCGACCGGCGTGGCGGCTGCGGTAGGTTCGATGCTGGCCCGTAGTCGCAATACGCTGGTTTCGGCCAAAGTTTATCCACCGCAGCGTGACGTATCGGCCGAAGAGCCGCGTATCGGTGTGTTCGTCTGTAACTGCGGTATTAATATCGGTGGCGTGGTCAATGTGGGAAACGTGGTGGAGTATGCCCGGACTCTGCCGAATGTGGTGTATGCGGAAGAGAACCTGTTTACCTGTTCGCAGGACACCCAGCAGAAGATTCGCAAGGCAATTGAGGAGTATAGACTCAACCGGGTGGTGGTGGCGTCATGCACCCCCCGGACCCATGAACCATTGTTTCAAGAGACTCTTGCCGAGGCTGGTCTGAATCCGTATCTGTTTACAATGGCAAATATCCGGGATCAATGCTCTTGGGTGCATATGCAACAGCCAGAAGAGGCGACGCGAAAGTCGCAGGAGCTGGTGAGAATGGCGGTGGCTAATGCACGGTTGCTACGACCACTGGAGTCATACCCGCAGCCGATAACCCAGCGGGGACTGGTTATCGGGGGCGGACTTGCGGGTATGACCGCGGCGCTGGCTATCGCTGAACAGGGATTTGAGGTATATCTGGTTGAACGCGAGGAGAGACTGGGCGGCAAGCTGCGGCGCATGCGCTACAATGAAACCGGCGAGGATATAACTGACTTTCTGGCCCGACTGGACAGGCAGGTACGGGAGAATCCACGCATCAAGCTTTTTACCTGGGCAGAGTTGGTTTCGGTATCAGGTTATGTCGGGAATTACAAGACCAAAATCAAGTATCCGGGTGGCGAGACTGAGCTGGAGCATGGCATATTTGTGGTAGCTACCGGCGCAGAAGAGTACAGGCCGACTGAGTATCTGTACGGCAGAGATGCACGAGTGAAGACACAGACCGAGCTGGAGGACATGGTGGCTGGTTCAAGCGATGAGTTGCGCAATGCCAAGTACATAGTGATGATACAGTGTGTGGGCTCGCGTGAGCCCGACCGTCCCTGGTGTTCACGCGTTTGTTGCACGGAGGCGGTGAAGAATGCGTTGCGTATCAAGCAGCTCAACCCCAAGGCTAACGTGTACATCCTTTACCGCGATATGCGCACCTATGGTTTCAAGGAAGCGTTGTACCGGGATGCTCGGGCTGCGGGCGTGATGTTTATCAGGTTTGACCCGGAAAGCAAACCGGAAGTGGCACAACAGGATGGCAACTTGCACGTTTCAGTATACGACCCGGTACTCCAGCGCCGGTTGGGTATCAATGCCGACCTGCTTGTGCTTTCGACCGGCGTAGTGCCGCCGAAAACAAATTCTGCTCTGGCGCAGTTACTCAAGGTGCCGCTGAATGAGGACGGATTCTTCCTCGAGGCGCATATGAAACTGAGGCCGGTGGATTTTACCACTCGGGGCGTTTTCATGGCCGGAATGTGTCATAGTCCACGTCGGATTCCTGAGACGGTGGCGCAGGCGTATGCGGCTGCGGCCCGGGCCTGTACAATTCTTTCCCATAGGGAGCTTTCCACGGAAGCGGTAGTGGCGCAGGTGAATCCGCGCTGGTGTGTGGGTTGTGGTGTGTGCGAGGAGACCTGCCAGTACGAGGCGGTGCGGGTGAGTCCCCAGACAGGTAAGGCAGAGGTAACAGCAGTGTTGTGTCAGGGTTGCGGTGCGTGTGCCGCGGCTTGTCCTTCCGAGGCAATCAAGCTTAAGGGATTTGAGGCAAAGAATGTGATTTCGATGGTGGACGCGGCGTTACAGGAGGTCTGACATGTCTGACCTGACTGATCGGTCTGATTTTGAGCCTAAGATCGTGGGTTTCCTATGTAACTGGTGCACTTATGCCGGAGCAGACCTGGCTGGCACTTCGCGAATGCAGTATCCGCCGAATATGCGGCCAATAAGGGTGATGTGTTCAGGCTCGGTTGATTCGGTGTATATCCTGCGTGCGCTCCTTGCCGGTGCAGATGGCGTTTTCCTCGGCGGCTGTCATCCGGGGGACTGTCACTATGTTTCGGGCAACTATAAGGCCCGAAGAAGAATGGTGCTGTTTCGGTCTATTATGCGGTCACTTGGCCTGGATGAAGACCGGGTTTGGCTACGTTGGATTTCTGCAGCGGAGGGCAGGAAGTTCGCCGATACGATGACCGAAATAACCGAGTATCTGAAGAAGAAGGGGCCGAGTCCGTTTCGTAGTCAGTGGGATGTGTAGCATGGCAATGACTGATTATCATAGTGGTTTTTTGAAAGTTCAGAACCAGAATCCGGAGGAAACGTTACGCCAGGTGTTCGCCAGATGGTTGCGAGAGCACAAGCTGACGGCGATTCTGGCGCCGGCGCTTTCTTCTGCTGGCAGCGCAACATTGGCGCTTGTGTCTGAACCAGAGAAACTTGCGAGCGTGATGCCGCTGCAGCCGGCTATGGCGGTCAATGCGGCGTCGGTGGTGCACCAAATTGCCGGAGGTTCAGGCGCTGGCGAGACGGTGGGAGTACTGTTGCGTTCGTGCGAGCTGCGGGCGGTGGTGGAACTGGTGAAGCTCAGGCAGATATTGACTGACAATTTGGTGCTCATTGGTATTGACTGTCCCGGCACGTACCGAGCAGCAGGTTTCAGGGAACTACGTCGGGACGATGCAGACTTTGACAACAAACACGTGCGTAACCAGCAGGAATATGTGTCCAATGTGAACTTCCGCACCGCTTGCCAGATGTGCGAGTTTGCCAAGCCTCTAACCTTTGATTTGTGTATTGGTTGGCTGGGTATGGATCCAGACAAGGAGTTGTTTTTCGAGGCTGCAACTGAGAAGGGCAAGGGGTTGCTTGAGCATCTGGAATTGAGCATGGCAGCAGAGCCCGAGGCAAGAAAGCAATATCTGGCCGAACACGCAAGGAAACGGAAGGAGCGGACAAAGGAACGCATAGAGCAGATGGACAGGCAGATGATGGGAGCGGAGAATCTCGTGCGCTATTTCGCTGCCTGCCTGAATTGCCACAACTGTATGAAGGTGTGTCCGGTCTGTTACTGTCATGAATGTTTCTTTGATTCCGATACTTTCAAGCGTGACTTGGATGAACACGTGCGGGTTTCCAAGCGGAAAGGGTTGAGCCGAATGCCCTCGGAAACGCTACTATTCCATTTAACCAGAATGAATCATATGATGACTTCTTGCGTTGCCTGCGGAATATGTGAGGACTCTTGCCCGGTGACTATCGGGCTCGCAACTCTGTTTAAGAAGGTATCCCAAAATGCACAGCAGGAGTTTGACTATTTGGCTGGTCGTAGTCTGGAAGAACCGTTGCCGCTGACTACGTTTCGGGAAGATGAGTTCAAAAGGGTAGGAGAAGAGTAAGAGATGAAAACGGAAGCCAGCGGTCAAGTGCCAGCAGCCAAAGTCCCTACCAAGACAAAAACAGTTGAGGAGCTCCTGGTCAATAACCTGGATATGGATTTCCGGGACAGGCTGGTGGCAAAAGCGGGGGATGCGGGATTCATGCATTGCCTGGCGTGCGGGTCCTGTTCTGCTTCTTGTCCAGTACGCCGACTGGAGGAGAAATACAATCCTCGGCGTATCATTCGGATGGCAATAATGGGGATGAAGGAAGAGGTGTATGCTTCTGAGTTCACCTGGATATGTTCTTATCACTCAACCTGCCTGCGCCGGTGTCCGCAGGGTGTGAACATCGGTGCAATTGCAGATGCGGTGGTGCGTATCGCCGAGGAAGGACGCAGGGACCTAGTTGCAGGCTCGGAACATACCGCGTCCACCGGCCAAGTGGTCATGCCAGATGAATCTGGTCGCGCGTTCAAGAAGAAGGTGATGAAGAATGTTCCTGAACTGGGCTGTTGCTTTGTCTGCGGTTCCTGCACCGCGGTATGCCCGGAGACATTGATGGACCCTAAAAAAGACCCGCGGGCATTCATTCGCAAAGTGAATTTGGGCCTTGCTCGGGAGGCAATGGCCGATGAGTTCAAAGATATTTGCGCCACTCATTTTCGCTGTCTTTCCCGCTGTCCGCAGGGTGTAAATATAGCGAAGATAATGAACGCCATACGAGAACTGGCAGTTGAGGACGGCTATACATACCCAGAAACGCTTGCGGCGCTCGAACGCGCAGACAACAATGAATAAAACCCTGATGGTTGACCCGTTAAAGCCGGGACAGAAAAAGATAGGTGCAGTCCTGGTCGTCGGAGGCGGTATCGGCGGCGTGCAGGCGGCGCTGGATTTGGGAGATTCTGGATTCCGGGTGTATTTGATTGAGCGTCAGCCGGCTATTGGGGGCGTAATGGCGATGCTGGACAAGACTTTCCCCACGAACGACTGTTCGATGTGTATTCTGTCGCCCAAGCTGGTGGCTGCGGCCCGACATCCCAACATTGACCTGCTTACCCTGACTGAGGTTCTCAGCATTGAGGGACAACCGGGTGATTTTGCGGTACGACTGCTGAAACGTGCTCGTTTTGTCAACCTGGACAAGTGCACCGGCTGTGGTGATTGTCTGGCTAAGTGTCCGGTTAAGCTGCCCAACGAGTTTGAAGGCAAATTGTCAGAACGACGTGCTATTTATCGGCTGTATGCGCAGGCCGTACCAAATGCTCCTATGATAGACCGGGAGTACTGCCTGAAGCTGACTAAGGACCGCTGCGGCGCATGTGCAAAAAACTGCAAGGCCGGAGCGATTGATTATACCCAGCACGACACAGAAGTAACTGTCCGGGTTGGTGCGGTCGTGGTTGCTGCCGGCTCGGAAATTGCGTCGACCGCGCTGCGGCCGGAATACGGCTATGGGCGATACAAAAATGTGGTCACCAGTCTGGAGTTTGAACGCATTCTTTCAGCCTCTGGTCCTTATGGGGGTCACATTCGACGTCCGGCCGATGGTAAGGAGCCGAAGAAAATTGCTTGGCTGCAGTGCGTGGGCTCGCGCGACGACTCGGTGGAGAAAGGTTACTGCTCCGCTATGTGCTGCATGTACGCGGTCAAAGAAGCAGTCATCGCCAAGGAGCACATGGCATCAATAGATCCGACGATTTTCTATATGGACATGCGTTCGTACGGCAAGGACTTCGACAAGTACGTGGAGCGGGCCGAACAGCAATATGGGGTGAGGTTGGTTCGGGCGCGAGTGCCAGAGGTTCGGGAAGACCCGAAGACTAAGGATCTGTTTGTACGCTTTGCTGGAGATAACGGCCAGCAGTCGGAACGGTTCGATATGGTGGTGCTTTCGTGTGGCTTGGTACCGCCTTCTCGACTCCGAGAGCTTTCCCGAAAACTGGACATAGAGCTTGACCGGTTTGGTTTTGCCTCGGGTTCTCTGTGGGAGCCGGTGGGGACGACGCGGCCCGGTATCAGCGTAGCCGGCAGTTTTTCTCAGCCCATGGCGATACCGGAGACGGTTACTGGAGCGTCTGGCGCGGCGGCGACTGCGGAAAGTCTGCTGGCTGATGTGCGGGGTGCGCTGGTGGAAGCGCAGCCTTCGCCGGTTGAACTGGATGTCAGGGGTGAGCCACCGCGCATTGGTGCTTTCATCTGTCATTGTGGTGTCAACATTGGCGGGATTGTTAATGTGCCGTCGGTAGTGGAATATGCCAAGACCCTACCGTTTGTCGTATACGCCGAGGAGAATCTGTATTCCTGTTCCGGCGATACTCAGGAGAAGATAAAGGAACGCATCAAGGAGCACCGGCTGAACCGCGTGGTTGTAGCATCGTGCTCTCCGCGCACGCACGAGCCGTTATTCCAGGCCACCTGTGTCGAGGCCGGACTGAATCCGCACCTGTTCACGATGGCAAATATCCGGGATCAGTGTTCTTGGGTGCATATGAAGGAGCCGGAAAAGGCGACGGAGAAGGCGAAGGAGCTGGTCAGGATGGCTGTGGCCCGGGCGGTGCGGCTGAGTCCGTTACCGCGGGTCAAACTTCCTGTTACCAAGTCAGCGCTGGTCGTAGGTGGTGGCATCGCCGGTATGGCTGCAGCGCGGGCAATTGCAGATGAGGGATTCGAGGTATGTCTGGTTGAAAGAGAAGCAGAGCTCGGCGGTAGTGCGCGGCAGATCTACAAGTCGGTTGGCGGCGAAAATGTACAGGCCGAGCTTGAGGAAATGAAGAAGCAAGTGAACTGGCACCCACGCATCAGGGTGCTTACCGGAGCACGGATCAAGAGTATCGAAGGTTTTGTGGGAAACTACAAGACAACAATAGAGCTCGCCGATAAGTCCGAATTCTGCTACAGTCACGGCGTTGTGGTTGTTGCTACCGGCGCACAGTATCGTACTCCGAGTGAGTATTGCTACGGAGAGAGTCCAAACATCATCACTCAGCGAGAACTGGAAAGACAACTGGCATTTCAGCGTACAAGTTTTTCTTCCGGTCGTGTGAAGGCCCGGTCAGTGGGCAATTCTGTGGTGATGATTCAGTGCGTGGGTTCCCGCGAACCCAATCGTCCCTATTGTTCGCGCATATGCTGCGCGGAAGCGGTCAAGAATGCAATTGAACTGAAAGAGCTGAATCCGGATACAGATGTGTATGTCCTTTACCGTGACATCAGAACCTACGGAATGCGCGAGGAATACTATCGCCAGGCACGTGAGTTAGGTGTGGTGTTCATTCGCTATACGCCGGAGAATAAACCTGAGGTCAGACTTGTTGACGGCAAGCCGATTGTGCTGACGTATGACCCGATTTTGGGCCAAAAGCTTGAACTCAGACCTGACTGGCTGGTACTGAGTACGGGTGTAGTGGCGCAAACCGGTTCAGAGGAATTGGCCAAGATGCTCAAGGTGCCATTGAATGCCGACGGGTTTTTCCTTGAGGCACATATGAAGCTCAGACCGGTGGATTTTGCAACCGAAGGCGTTTTCATGGCCGGGATGTGCCACTTTCCGAAGTTTATTGATGAATCCATTGCCCAAGCTAAAGCTGCTGCCGGCAGGGCGGCTACAGTGTTGGCACGCGAGTTTATTGAGTCTGAGGCAACGGTGGCACACGTTGACCAGACCCGTTGTACTGCTTGCCGGATGTGTGAAGCACTTTGCGCCTACCGTGCCATCGAAGTCCAAACCGTGAATGAAACATTTGGCATCCAGGCCGCAGTGGTCAACGAGGCACTCTGCAAGGGGTGCGGTGCATGCGTGGCCAGTTGTCGGTGCTCAGCTATCGACTTGCGGGGATTCACCAGCGAAACCATCAGTCGCGAAATAGCAGCTCTTCTCAGCTGCTGAGTTTCTGACACAACCGGGACACCCCACGTTCACTAATGGAATTCAGGCAACCAGGAACCGTGAGCTGCAATAAGGTCATCGCAGAGTTGAACGATATCGTCTATGGAAAGTTCGGCAGATGTATGAGGGTCAAGCAGGGCCGCATGGTATATATGTTCTTTTCTGCGGGTAAGGGCGGCTTCTATAGTAAGTAGCTGGGTATTGATGTTGGTCATGTTCAGGGCGGCCAGCTGGGGCGGCAGGGTACCAACATAGCAGGGGGTGACTCCGTTCCTGTCTACTAAACAGGGTACTTCAACACAAGCCTGGCGGGGAAGATTATCAATAAGTCCGGAATTGAGCACGTTGCCGTGAATTCGGTAAGGGGTGTCTGTTTCCATAGCCTCCATTATGTATGAGGCATATTCACTGGTGCGCTGATGGGTTAACCCCGGGTTGTTTACAAGGGAGTCACGCAACGAATTCCAGTTCTTAATTTGTTGAACACACCGGCGGGGGTACTCGTCTAAGGGTATATTGAACCGTTCTATAAGTTCCGGGTATGTTCGCTTAATGAAATAGGGCACATATTCGGCATTGTGTTCGCTGGATTCGGTAACATAGTAGCCAAATTGCCTCATTATTTCATAACGTACCATATCCGAATGGGGTGCCGGGCGGGCGCGGGCTCGCCGTTTGATTTCGGGATAAAGGTCTTCCCCGTCGCGCGAAATTTCTAACAGCCAAGCCATGTGGTTGATGCCGGCGATTTTCCAGCGGACATTATCGAGGGGTATTCCCAAAGGCCGGAGCAGGTCCGGAACACAGCTTTGCACACTGTGGCAAAGTCCTACCACTTTGACGTTGGTAGCGCGCAATAAGGCACCGGTGACTATGGCCATGGGATTCACGTAGTTCAACAGCCAGGCGTCCGGACACACAGCTTCCATGTCGCGACAAAAATCCAGGAGTACAGGGATGGTTCGCAGGCCGCGGAAAATACCGCCAATGCCAACAGTATCGCCGATTGTCTGGCGTAGGCCGTATTTCTTGGGAATTTCAAAGTCTATGACGGTGCAGGGCTCATACCCTCCTATCTGTACTGCATTCACAACGTAGTCCGCATCTTTGAGTGCCTGGCGACGGTCGAGGAAACTGGTTATGCGAGCCCGGTTACCACAATTGCGATTGATGTTTTCCAGCATTGTTTGAGATTCCTGCAAGCGCTGCGGATCAATGTCATGTAAGGCGATTTCGGAATCAGCGAGAGCGGGTGTAAGCATGCAGTCACCCAGTACGTTCTTGGCGAAGACGGTGCTTCCTGCACCGAGGAAGGTAATCTTTGGCATAGTTTTCCTCCTGGTTAGATAAATTTGATTCTGACACCAGCTGCGGCTTTGGTAATTATGAAACTGGGACGCAACCCAGTAATCCGAGAATAGGGGTCACATATCCGTGCGGCAATTTTCTTGGCAGCAGAACTGTGCACAAGCGCAATGGCACAGCCACCAAATCCTGCGCCGGTGAGCCGCGCACCATAACATCCGGTCTGCTGCTGAAGCAGATTAACCATCATATCAAGTTCTGGACAGCTTACTTCGTAAAGGTCACGTAGGCTGGCGTGGGAAGCGTTCATGATGCGGCCGGCTTGCTGCAGATTCGCCTTTTGAAGAGCGGTTGCAAATTTTATAACGCGAGCGTTTTCTTCCACCACGTGCCGGGTCCGGCGGACAAGAAGTTGAGGCAAGTTCGACTTCTTTAGCATTGTCAGCGTGGCGTGGCGTAGGGATTTTACACCAAGAAGACGGGCGGCTTCTGCACATTCCTGGCGACGTTTGTTGTAAGCAGAGGAACTAAGTTGGCGGCGCTTGCCAGTGTCGGCGATTAGCAGGCTGCAGCCCGATGGCAGTTTGACAGGTTTGATTTTCAGACTAAGACAATCAATAAGCAGGGTGTGGTTCCTTTTTCCATACAACACTGCAAGTTGATCCATCAGACCACACTTGGTGCCGGCGTATGCATGCTCTGCTTTCTGGGCAAGAAAAGCTGATTCCTGTACGGTTAACTGGATTGGGCCGGACAGCCTTAAGAGCAGTTTCAGAATAGCTAATTCCAAGGCGGCAGAGGAGGATAAGCCCGCACCAATGGGAAGGTTTCCGTGAATGAGGATATTTGCTCCCGTAAGTTCAATACCACGCTCAAGGAGCAGATCACATATTCCTTGAATATAGGTATGCCATGAAGACTCCCGGTTGGGAGAAAGCATACGGCAAGATACTGTTTTCGTTTTTCGTCGGGTAGCCGGAGGGAGAGAAAAAATTGCGGATTCCTTGAGGTCATAAGCAATGACTTGAACAATACGGTCTCTGCGTTTTTTTCCGCCAGCGTAAATTGCTGGTTCTATAGCTGCCGGCATTACGAAGCCTTCATTGTAGTCAGTATGCTCACCAATCAGATTTACTCTTCCCGGTGCGCGTACGAGAAGTTGCGGTTTTTCTCCGAATTTGTCTTTGAACAATTTCGGTACTTTTCTGGAGATTATGTTGTCTGGTGGCACTTGAGAGTATAGTGTTTTTCTGACATTGCCCGTAAACGCCGGGCTGCCAGTTCGGGTAGAATGTCCCGTTGAGGTTCAGCCAGGAGTTCAAAGCCTACCATGAACTTGCGGTTGGTGGCAGAGCGTAGTAGAGGAGGGTAGCAGTGAGCATGAAGTAACCAGCACTGGTGGGAGGTCCCGACCGGTTGCTGATGCCACCCCAGCGAATAGGGGAAAGGAGACTGGAACAGGTTGTCATATCGGGTAGTGAGACGGCGGAGAATGTCGGCAAGGCTGTTTCTCTCGTCCTTCCGAAGGTCAAGCAGCCTGGCGACTGGCCGGCGAGGCAGAATCAGAGTTTCATATGGCCACACAGCCCAGAAGGGTACAAGTGTCACAAAGTGCTTGTTCTGGCATACCAGGCGTTCTTCACTCCTGAGTTCGAAGCGGAGATAGTCAAGAAGAAGAAATTTACCCCCTTTCTTTCTGAAATACTGATGCTGGTTTTTGGTCTCTATAACTACCTCGCTTGGTACATAATCCGTAGCCCAAATCTGACAATGCGGATGAGGGCTGCTAGCTCCCATCAGTTCTCCGCGATTTTCAAATACCTGTACGTACTTGATCGCGGGGATACTCATAAGCTGTCGGGTTTGTTCTGCCAGAACATCAACGACTCTGCGTATATCAGCGGGTTTCATTAAGGGTAGCGACAGATTATGTTGCGGGGAAAAACAAACAACACGACAAAAACCTCTTGCCCTTTGCAAGCGCAGGTCAAAATCTCTTGCAACTCGGCGTAACCTTTTCACTTCTGTCGGATCTGGGGAGAAGGTTGGAGGTGGGGCACAATTCGTAGACGTATTTTCTTCTGGTGTCAAGGCTGGAAAATCGTTGTCGAATACGAAGGGCCCTCTGTATTCTGGATTACGGACACCACTAGCACGAATGTTTCCAGGACATAAGTAGCACTTGGGGTCGTAGTCCGGGAGAGTTTTCTGGACAGATTGCTCCACTTTTCCCTGCCAGGGTCGGTCAAGTCTGTCTGGTGATACAAGTACCCATCTGCCAGTTAGGGGATTATATCGGCGGTGGGACGTAAACAGAATAGGGTTACTGTGCTCAAGATTGAGGCGCTCGGCCTGTGACTTGCTCATTACCGCATTATAGCCTCCTTTAGGCACAAGTTCCATTCCGTTGTCGTGCCTTTGCCTCTCTTGATAGGGAAGGAGAGCAAGGCTTGACATGGTAAACCGGTAGTTGCATAATTGTGCAAATATACAATAATGGAGAAAATGGAAGTAGTGTTCGTAGCCTTGGCCAATCCAGTGCGACTTGCCATTCTGGATCTGCTCTCCAAAGGCGAGTGCTGTCTATGCCAGATTACGCCCTGTTTTTCTCAGGATCCGTCGGTTATTTGCCGCCATCTACATATTCTCGAGCAGGCGGGGTTAATTGTTGCACGCCGCGAGGGTCGTTGGATGCGCTATCGCATAGCGGACGTAACCGTTCTGAAGCTGGTAACCACGGCGCGGCGACTGGTGAGGAAAATTGGGTCAGAGCGGCATACAACGCGTCGGCGCGAGGCGTTGGAGCCGATGACGAAAACGAATGCTCAGTAATACCGCATACCTCCGCAGATCCGGGAAAGATAGTTATGTGCGTGTGGCACAAACCGCTGATGCCTGCTGGGGTGTAAGCTCGTGTTGTTACAACAAGACTGAAAACTGGTGGTAACGAAACCGTATGGAAACGCACCTGTGCTAACCAACCTGCTTGGCAGCGCCGACAAGCTCATCACTAGTCAGCCTTTGCTCGCCGTGCCGGTTGTTTTCCTGGGTGGGCTTGCTACGGCGCTCAATCCGTGTGTGCTTGCTTCGATTCCCTTAGCCATCGGTTTTGTGGGCGGTTACACGACAGGTCGTAGCAAGGGTTATGCTCTTTTGCTTGCCTTCTTTCTATTCTTGGGTATTGCCGCAGCATTCACCGCGCTGGGGATGATTGCCGGGTTGGCAGGTACGCTTTTCGGCACCACCTCCAAGTTCTGGCCCGTACTTATCATCATAGTCTGTGTTATGATGGGTGGGCAGATTCTTTTCTTTCCGAAATTTGAAATTCCCTTGCCGCGCGGGTTCACGCCCAAGGTTGGTGGCATCATCGGCGCTTTCCTTTTGGGCGCTCTGACCGGCGTTATCGCTACGCCTTGCGCGATGCCGATTCTGGCAGTTATTCTGTCCTATGTCGCTTCCAGGGGGAATGTGATCTACGGGGGGCTTTTGCTCTTTACCTATGCACTCGGCCATTCGGTGCTGGTACTCGTAGCCGGCAGCTCAATAGGCATTGCGGAGGCGATGGTAAACTCCAAGGAGTTGAGGAAAACTTCTGTCGTTATTAAGAAAGTCTCAGGCGTACTGCTCCTGCTGGTGGCGACATATTTTGTTTATGGGTTATTCAAACGATAAAAACTGGAGGTTGAGCGATGAAACACATTACTCTTGTCGTCTTCGGAGGTGTTTTGCTCCTCATGCTGCTTTCCGGATGTCCCAGGGTGCCAAAATCTCCCGGAAATACACCCAAGGGCGCCACAGTTCTTACTGGGCAGGAGAAGAGTTATGAAACATCTTCTGCGGGAGATTCTGCGGTAGTCCAGACTGCACCGGATACATTTTCGGCCAAACCCAAGCTAGAACAGCAGCCGCCGTCCAAGCCCAAAGCCTTACCTCGAATGTGGGATTATGGTTCGACCAATTGCCTGCCTTGCATAGAGATGGAGAAGATACTCAAACCGCTGATGTCTGAATACCAGGGTAAGGTTGATATTCGTATCATCAATGTTTATCAGGAACAACAACTGGCAAAGCAGGCAAGAATTCAGGTGATTCCAACCCAGGTATTCTACGACACAGACGGCAAAGAATTGTTCCGTCACGTCGGGGTGTATCCTCGCGATTCAATCCTCGCCAAGTTCAGAGAATTCGGCTGGGAGTAACTTATGAAGGAACGCACTAAGTTTTTCATAATCCTCGCTGCGTTCCTGCTCTTCTATTTCCTGCCGGTGGAACATGCCCGGGTACAAGGAGCATTGCTCGAAGGTTTTCTGATGCTGCAAGATTACGCCCGGCTCCACGTGCTTCTCTGCCTGGTGCCAGCTTTTTTCATCGCTGGTGCAATCCAGAACTTCATCTCCAAGGAAGCGGTGCTCAAGTACTTCGGCCCGAAGTCAAACAAGGTGCTGGCGTATTCCGTCGCGTCGGTATCGGGCGCGATTCTCGCGGTCTGCTCCTGCACCGTGCTCCCGATGTTCATGGGCATCTACTACGCAGGCGCGGGTCTGGGCGTCGCCTCGACGTTCCTCTATTCCGGCCCGGCCATCAACGTCCTTGCCATTCTGATGACCGGCCGCGTGCTGGGCCTGGAGCTTGGGGCGGCACGCGCCATCGGCGCAGTTGTCTTCTCGGTAGTCATCGGACTGGGTATGGCGCTTATCTTCTTCAGGTCGGAACGCCGGCGGGCCGAAGGCGCCGGTATCGCCGGACTCTCTTCGGAAGCGGCCCGGCGCAACCTCGGCCAGAACATCCTCTACTTCGCTGCGATGATTGCCTTCCTTGTCTTCGCCAACTGGGGCAAACCCAAAGAACCCATCGGCTTCTTCAGCGCGGTCTATTCGGTCAAGTGGTTCATCGCCGGCGCATTCCTGCTCACCACGCTCTTGATGGTCTGGCGCTGGTTTTCGGGAGACGAAAGAAAGGCCTGGGTTCAGTCAACCTGGACCTTTGCCAAGCAGATTCTACCCCTGCTCCTCGGCGGCGTCTTTGTTGCCGGGTTCCTTCTGGGTCGGCCTGGGCTGAACGCGGGCATCATTCCGGACGGCATCATCGCCAACCTCGTCGGCGGCAACTCGCTCTGGGCCAACCTGTTTGCTTCGGTCTCGGGCGCGCTGATGTACTTCGCCACCCTGACTGAGATACCGATATTGCAGGGGCTGCTCGGCTCCGGAATGGGCAAAGGCCCGGCGCTCGCCTTGCTCCTCTCCGGCCCGGCGCTCTCCCTGCCCTCAATGATAGTCATCACCCGCACCATCGGTCCGAAGAAGGCACTTGCCTTCATCGGCCTTGTGGTAGTCCTCTCAACCCTGGCTGGCTTGGCGTATGGAGCAGTTGTATAATCAGCCATGATACCCAAGGCGATTCGGCGCGAACATGTCCTAAAGGCCATCGAGGAGATAGACAAGAATGGAGCGCCCGAGCACAGGAAAGCCAAGAAGTTCCATCTCCGTTTTCGGGGACAAGACTACTCGCCCAAGCTGATTCTCTCGTTGGCCAGCCGCTTCGCATGTGGCCGTGAGCTTCGCCCGTCCGAGTTCGGCGGAGGCAGGGAGACTAACAACTTCCTGGAACGCCTTAGTTTCAAGATAACGGGCCAAGAAAAGCTTCTCCCGTCCAAAAAGAAAGCGCGACATAGCGATCGGTGTAGCGACTGCAAGAACGCCATCATCGAATTCCTGCGTCGGGCATATGGAACCGTCAAGGTTGACCACAGAATCCACGTGCCGGCGAGATTGGGTGGTTACCGTACCTATGGGTGCTACAACGCACTGAAGCGCATACACGCTGCTCTTCAGCAGTACAGGGGCCACGGTGACTTCGTAAGGCTTAGGAACTTGCACCGCTGCGATGCCTTCATACCCAGTGCCAACAGGGACGTTGAGTTCGACGAGTCTCAGCATTTCACGATGGCTCGGCATATCGCGCTCTCCCACTACCCGGTGGATCTGCCGCTTGGCTTCGATAAGCAGGAGTGGATGGAGTACTGTGAGAAGACCCGGGCCAGTGACCGTGACCCGGCCTTTCGTGACGAACAACGGGCCTGGTATGACACGCTACGTGACTTCCTGCCACTGACCAAAGGGCTGAGTCCGACGCTGAGGATTAGGATGGGAGATGTCGCATGGTGCTCAATGAATCCTGAAGACCGCGACGACGCAGAGAAGTTCCGCAGTCTGCTGGGGCTGCGCAGGCTGAGTCCAGTCGGAACGGCTCCACATGACAACAAGGCAGGTGCCAGAATAGTCACGGTGGCCATCGAGTCAGAAGGTAACTACAGCTTCAAGGGCAGGCAGAAGCTGATGAAGGAAGTCCTAACGAAGATCCAGAAGGTGATCTCGGGCGATTCGAACTTGGTGGTCTTTCCCGCCGGGTTCTTTCATACCCGCCTGGAGTTACCAAGGGGACTTGAGGAGTTCACCGCATCGGCTCAGAGGATTCTTACGTCACTGGGTTCGCAGGATGTCGTCTGCTGCGGCATAGATGGACTCGGCGGAAGAGACCAGCTTGCCGTGGCGGTGAATCATGCGGATGTCCTGGCTGTCGGGCGGAAGTTCTATCCCACCAAGGACGACCGCGCGAACAACGTCCGCCTTGCCGAAGGTTACCTTGCCCAGGAAGCCGGTCGAAGCAGAATCTTTGCAGTCGGGAACCGACGATTCTACTTGGCCGTGTGCTACGATGTCTTTGGAATCAGAAAGAAGGGGCTGCCAAACCCGGATGTTGAAGGTATCATCGCACTGGTACATGAATTCGGCCCCAAGGGTGAAGTTGGCTCCAGTGACCCGTATTTCGCGAAGCACGGCTTCGCCGGAGCTTCGAAGCAGTGGAGGTGCCCGGTATTCGGAGCGGCCGTCTTCAGCAACAGGGCAGTTCCCGAGAGATGGCCAACAGGGGTCATCTGGAGTGAAGGAAGCAAGAGCACAAAGCAGTGGCGCTATGAGGACAACCCGATGAAGCCCAGTGCTGAAGTCCACGTCAGAGTAGGTACTGAAGATGCACTGATACGCATCTTCGATCTTCCTACCGCTGGCAGCAACAGAGCCGTGACTGAAAGGAGATGACTTGAAAGTCCAGGTACTCGGAATCGGCTGTGCCCGATGTCAGGAACTCGAGAAGCGCGTGATGGACGTGCTTGCCGAGCTGAACATCGCGGCCGACATTGAACACGTCAAAGACCTCAAGCTCTTCGCCTCGATGGGTGTCTTCATGACGCCCGGGCTTGTCATTGACGGGAAGGTCGCCTCTCAAGGCAAAGTGCCGTCCAAAGACGAACTGAAGAAGATGCTCGGCGCGGGCAAGTAGCCATGGCTGGGTGTTGCACCTCGAACGAACCAAGCTGCACCTGCGGCTCGAAGGACGTCCTGCTGCTGGCCTGCTCCGGCGGCTCGAACGTCGGACAGATTGCCAACGATGCGGCCAAGGCGCTCGACGGCTATGGCCAAGGTTCGATGTACTGCGCCATCGGCGTCGGTGCGCAACTAGAGAGTTTCGTCAAGAACGTCCGAGAGAACCCGTGCGTCGCGATTGACGGCTGTCCGGTAGCCTGCGTGCGCAAGTCATTGGAGAACGTCGGGGTGAGACCGGCGGTGCATGTGGTCGTCACCGAACTGGGCATCAAGAAGCACGGCCAGTTCGACCACACCAACGACGACATGGCCAAGGTCGTCGGCGCAGTCGTGGACGCGCTGGCGCATAAGCCATGAGCGCCCAACCCGACCCGCTCGTCTGCTATTGCGGCAAGGTCACGCGCGGTCGGATCATCTCTGCCATCCGCGCCGGGGCGATATCGCTCAAGCAGATTCAGGAGACGACCGGTGCCGGCGTCGGCGACCGCTGCAAGGAACTGAACCCTAAAGGCGTCTGCTGCATTCCGGACATCCTCGCCATTCTCAAAGAGGTAACCGGCACGAAAGAGACCGGCGGCTGCACCTGCCCGCGCTGCGGCCCGAAGCGGTAGCTGTGCCCGTACTGGCCAATCCCGATGGTTTGCAGGTCTGCCGGCTTTGCAGAGCCGCGAAGTAGGCTAGAATGTAGCTATGCAAATGAAACAACCACTCTTGCTGATAATGCTTGTCGTTACTCTGCTGGCCGCATGCGGCGAGAAGAAACCCGCGGCAAGCGGCAATCCGACCGACAGTACTCCGAAACCGGTGAACCCGTGCCCTACTGGTCGTTGAGGATACTAGCCCCGGCGCGTGTCGCCGGGCATTGAGAGAATCTGCACGAACGGTGACGCTTCTGTGAAATAGATACTCGGCTGTAGCCACAGAGAAGCTCTGCCGGACGATGCTCTACGGCCTTTCCTCGGGTGCGGCACTTGCCACGGTTGTTGGCGTCCTCATCGAAGTCCCGGTGATGCTCCTCTTGGTACGCATCTGCCTGCGCACGCGGCACTGGTTTCCGGTCCGGGCCTGATCAGCAACACGGCTCGTCGGTGCAGAGCTATATCCAGCCCTTGCGCAGCAGTAACCTCTTGACTCCCTGAGTAAGTGCCAGGTATCCGACCAGAGTGAGCGCCAGCAAAGGCCAGTAGAGCAACGGCAATCGGACAAAGCCCAGCGCGCCGGCCAGGGGCGAGTAGGGCAACCAGACGCCTACGGCCATTACCGCGAGCGTAGTCAGCGTGAGCGGCGCGCTGGCCCGGCTCTGAATGAGAGGTAATCGGTTGGTGCGGATGACGTGGATTATCAGCGTCTGCGTGAGCAGCGACTCGACGAACCAGCCGGTGTGGAACAGTGCCGCCTGGGCAGGGGTCTGGCACTTGAAGATGAAGTACATCATCAGGTAAGTCGTGTAATCGAACACCGAACTGCACGGCCCGATGAGGACGATGTAGCGGGAAATGGCACTCATAGTCCAGGGCCGGGGCCTGGCTATCTGCTCGGCGTCAACCGCATCGGTGGGAATCGGGACCTGCGAGAAGTCGTAGAGCAGGTTATTGGTCAGAATCTGTATCGGCGCCATCGGCAGGAAAGGCAGCCAGGCGCTCGCGCCCAGCACGCTGAACATATTCCCGAAGTTGGAGCTCGCACCCATCCTGACGTACTTCAGAATGTTGGCGAATACTTTCCTGCCTTCCAGCACCCCTTCTTCAAGAACAAGCAGGTCCTTTTCCAGCAGGATGAGGTCGGCGGACTCCTTGGCGATGTCCACCGCGGTATCAACCGAGATGCCCACATCCGCGGCCCGCAGCGCGGGAGCGTCGTTGATGCCGTCGCCCAGAAAGCCGACCACATGCTTGCGGCTCTGCAGTGCCATGATGATGCGTTGCTTGTGCGCGGGAGAGAGTCGCGCCATCAGGGTCGCCTGCTCGGCTGCGGCGGCAAGTTCCTCATCCGACATCGTCTCTATCTCGGGGCCGAGCAGTACGTGGTCGCCGGCGATACCCACTTCCTCGCAGATTTTCCTGCTGACCAACTGGTTGTCGCCGGTCAGCACCTTTACCGCGACGCCGTGGCGATTCAGAGTCTCGATGGCCGGGCGGGCGGTATGCTTGGGCGGGTCAAGGAACGCGACGTATCCCTTCAGCACCAGATCCTGCTCGTCGTCTTTGGTGTAGGTCTGCCTCGGCCGCAGTTCCCGGTAGGCCAGTGCCAGAACCCGGAACCCGTCGCTGCTCAGCCGCTCGTACTCCTCTTTCAGGTCATCAATCAGGAACGCCGCCATCGGATACAGGTTGCCGTTCAATTCGTATCGCGTGCAGCGCGCAAACACCGCCTCGGGCGCACCCTTGCAGATCAGCCGATGCCGTCCGCGGGTGCTCTTGACCACGACCGACATCAGCTTGCGCTCGAAGTCAAACGGCAGTTCGTCAACTTTCACGTGTTCCCGGGCCTGCAACCGTCCGTGCTCCTCGGTATGGCGCAGGATGGCCCGGTCGAGCACGTTGCGCAGGCCGGTCTGGAAGTAGCTGTTCAGATACGCCATCTCCAGCACCGTATCGTTTTCCTGCAACCCGACGTCGCAGTGCTGTTCTAAAATCACCTCGTCCACTGTGAGCGTGCCGGTCTTGTCGGTGCACAAGACGTCCATCGCGCCCAGGTTCTGAATGGAATTGAGCCGCTTGACGATGACCCGCTTGCGGGACATGGCGAGCGCGCCCTTGGAAAGACACACGGTCACAATCATCGGCAGCATCTCCGGCGTGAGCCCGACCGCTACCGCGACGGCGAAGAAGAAGGCTCCGCCCCAGTCGTGCTTGGTCAGCCCGTTTATGACGAAAACAAGCGGAACCAGTACCACCATGAAGCGGATCATCAGCCAGGTGAAACCGGAAACACCCTTGTCGAAACTCGTCTGCGCCCGCTGGCCGGACAGCGTGCTGCTCATCCCTCCCAGGTAGGTCCTGCGGCCTGTGGCGACGACCACGGCCGTCGCGGTGCCGCTCGCCACGCTGGTTCCCTGATAACACACGTTGCGATATTCCAGCGGAGTCGCGGCCGCGTCACCCGGCGCAAAGCGCCGGGAATCACGGGTTTCGCCCCTGAAACCCGATTCACTGCCCGCTTCAGCTCTTGCCGGGACTTCCGGGGTTTCCCCGGATTCCGGCCGAATCGGCCCTTCGCCGGTGAGGCCCGACTCGGGGCGTTGGACGCCCGGCGATTCCGTCTTTTCAACCGGCAGGGACTCTCCTGTCAGGCTGCTCTGGCTCACGAACAGGTCCTTGGCCGTGAGCAATCTGACGTCGGCCGGAACCATATCGCCCGCCGCCAGGTTCACGACATCCCCGGGCACGAGCTCGCTCACGGGCAACTCCCGTGCCGCACCGTCACGCAGTACGTTGGCCGTGACGCGAATCATCGCCTTCAGGCGGGCCGCGGCCCGGTCGGCCCGGTACTCCTGAAGAAACCTGAGCGTTACCCCCAAGACAACCATCACCAGCATCACCATTGCGGCACGGACGTCTTTGGTCAAATACGAAATGACGGCGAGTATTGAGAGAAGTATCACCAGCGGATTGACAAGTGACAGCCCCAGCAGACGCAGCCAGCCGAACCGGCCTTCTTCGGCCAAGACGTTGTGACCGTGCAGCCCCTGTCGGCGCGATGCCTCCTCCTGGGTGAGACCATTTGCCGATGTCTGCAGCCTGGTGTATACCTCCGCGACCGACAGTGCGGCACACTCCACCAGAAGCGGAGATACCTGGATGCGCGCCGTCGCGCGGCGGAAAAAGCTGCTGCCCCTGCCCGGCACTGCCATACTAGAAGCGGCGGACAGGTTCTCCGGCCGGTCGTTGGTTATTGCGGTTTTTCACGCCGCCAGTCTAGCCTGACCTGGTGCGAGAAGTCAATAGGAAATCAGCGGCCCAGGCGCCGGGCTCGCCAATCAGAACACTAGCGGTCCAACTGGTTCAGCCGCGCCTGCGCCCGGTTCAGCCGCTCGTCGAGAAACCGCTCTACATCGCTGACCGCTTCCGCATCGGAGATAACTGAGAACGCCGCAGCCATTCTTCTGGTCTCCTCCAGTTGCACCTCGGCCCAGTCCAGCACCGCGGCGGACGAACCGGCCCGTCGCAGGCGTGCGACCTCGCGCAGCATCGCGCTTGCCTTGTGTTCGTACTGGTACTGCAGACGGCGGTTCGCGGCTGCTCCCGCGGACTGGTCGGTGGAATTCGGCCTTGTTGAGGCCGTAGACGAGCGGCCGGTCGCCGTCTGGCTGATGAGTTCGCCCCAGGACTTGTGCGCGAGCATCGGCACGCCCACGGCTGTCAGAGTCAAGAGCCAGGCAACGGCCAGTCCGAGCAGCACCGCCCATCTGACCCGAGATCCCGCGTGCGGCGCGTATTCGCCGGGCCGAGCACCGCAGGCGAAACAGAACACCTGCCCGGCCGTCATCTTCTCTCCGCAGAAAGGACAGCGGCCCTGGTCCTGACCCTCGCTCAACTTCATTCCTTCCCTGGCCGAAGTCTGAACCGGCCGCGGCCGGCCTTGCCCGAGCCGTGCCGCGGCTGGATTCCAGGCAGGCCGCACAGCTTGGCTATCGCGCGGTCCCAGGCATCCCGTTCCCTGCCCGGTTCCTGGTTGGAGCGCCAGTCCTGGCGCTGTTTGAGTTCCCCCAGGTCCTGAACCAGTTCGGCCACCTTACCCTGCTCAGCTCTGAGCAGGTCGGCACGCAGCACCGCGTCGCTGGTTTGCTCCAGGACGAGCGCAAAGTGCGGCAGGCACAGTCCGGGCGACTCCTGGTAACGAACCTGCAGAGCCTCATCCCGGAAATGCGCGACAAACTCCTCCACACCCTGCCGCTCTGCTTCCGCTTCTTCCGCGCACAGCGCGCAGTCCTTTCCGGAAACAGGCTGTCGGCCGGCCTCCAGCAGGATGCGCACCATTTTCATCAGGTCTTCGTAGATGATGGTCTGCCCCAGCACGTCGCCGGCAGAGCGCACGAGCCAGGCGTGCCGGTTACAGAAACCCAGAGACCTGCGCAGTTGCTCCCGGGTGCCGAGGTCATTGACGCGCTCGTACAACAGCGTGTCTATCCAGCGCGCGGTGCGCCGGGTGACCAGATGGCAAATGGGACAGCCCCTTGCCAGCGCGTCCAGTATCTCCTGCAATACTACTCCGGCCGGTCCTCTGCGTGCGCTCATCTTGCCAGACGACCAACCAGAAGCGCGACGCCCACGCTCAGGCCGAAGAGAGCAAGGAAGGTTACCACTTCTGCCCTCAGCGCCTCGCCTATGACCTGTCTTCGGCCGAGTTTGTGCCGTTGGTACTCCATATAGACGATGGCAAACGCCGCTCCGCCGCCCAGGAGACTGAACGTTCCGTTCACCGCGAGCAGCGTGCCCAGCATCGGACCGCCCTATTGCTGCTGTGAAGTCCCATTCTCCGGCTCCTCTTCCTCGGCGTCCGGGATGAGGCGCACGTCACCGCGCGCGCCCTCGGGCTGGCCCATCGCGTCCACATCCGGCAGAAGGTGCCGCGGCAGGAAGGCAAGCGTGGCGATGACTGTCGGCACCACCGCGCTGGCGATGACCGCGGCGACCAGGAACGAATACTGCGCCTCATTGACGATGCCGTGCGAGAACCCGTACAGGGCCGATATAGTCCCAAAAGTCAGACCGGTTGACATCATCAGAGTATAATACCAGCGTTCAGTGCGTTCCTTCCGGTAGTGGGAGATTACCGGAAACAGCCCCAGTGTCTTGGTCAGCACCTTGCCCCCGAGCAAAGCGAGGAACACGAGCGGAGCGCCGATGAGCGCCGGCAGGGAGACAAGCGAGCCGGCCCGGATGAAGTAGAACGGCGTGAGAAACCCCACTGTCAGAGTGCGCAGGCGCCGGACAAAGTCGTGGTCCATCGCCGAAGACCCGGCCAGCACCATCCCGATGAGATAGGCGGGCAGTACCGCCTCGCTTCCTGACCAGAGCGCCAGCGCTCCCAGCCCGAACACGACAAGCGCCACCCACTTGGTACGCACTGCGGCGGTGCGGCCGGCATAGCGGCGGGCAAGCCTCCTGGTGGCAAAGGGCAAAGCGACCAGCACTACGGCTGTCGCGACGGCAAACACAGCGGTCTTGACCGTGAAAGGCGCGAAGATGAAGGCCAGGGCCAGCACCGTGCCCAGGTCGTTCACGAAACACGCGCCCAGTATCCCCTTGCCGAACTCGGTCTTGTTGAAACCTGTCTCCAGCATCACCGCGTACACTACTGCCATCGAAGTAGTGGAAAGCGCCACACCGGCGAGCAGGCTTGCCTTCACGCCCCAATGAAGCAGAAAATGCGCCAGCGCCGCGCAACCCAGGAACGGAGCGAAGAACCCGACCAGGCCGATTACCGTCACCTCGCCCAGCTTGCGCCGCAGTACTGATGGTTCAAGCTCGGCCCCGGCCAGAAAGGTGAGCATCACCGCGCCGGTCGCGGCCAGAAACCGCAGCCATTCGGCGTTCGCACCCAACGAGCCCGGCCCGAAAAAGCGCGTGGCAAAAGCACCCGCGGCCACGCCGACGCATATTTCTACGAGGGCGATTGAAACCCGCAGATGATTGGCGATGATGGTGGCGACGACCGCCAGGGCAAGCCAGACTGCGGCCAGAACAAACGTCTCCTGCAAAGAATCCTCCGGTTCACTGCTTATCGGACAAACCCGGGCAACGGAAGTACCCGGCCTTGCAGGAGTCATCAGCCCGCAGGCGATTCTACGGGGGACTCCATCCCCGCGGATGAGATTATAGCGCGAACGAACCAGCCTGCAAGCCTGGCTCCAGAACCCGACAGTGGGATGATTTGGGGATTCCTGTTCGTGGTTGGGTACGCGCCTGTCAGCAGAACTGACCGTGCTGGTGGCGGCAACACTGCGTAGCTTCATCGCTTCTCATCTGCTGTCATAGTTGGCGAACCCCCTGGCGACACAGGTGCGGCTGGAGCTTGCGACCATACTGCAACGTTGCCTGGCCACGCTTGTCGCGGCCTGACCGCCTGCGCATCTGTCCGGGCAACCGTTACCGGAAGTTGCGGCGCGCGCGGCTACCCAACTGAGTGGGGGAGTCACTTCCCCCTCTACAGGCCAAACAAGGCCGTCAACCAACCTTCAGAAGGTAACTCGCTGTGAGAGTAGTTTTTAGCGCGGTTTCAGACAGAAATGCCGGGTTCGGCCGGTATCCACTTCCAAGCCAAGCAGTTGAGCAGTCACAACGGCAACAATACAGGAATCCAGCAGGTTAGGCGTTCGGGCAGGTTGGGAATAGGCCTGGCAAAACCACAGCCGGACGACTGTGAGCGTTGGCGCAAGACGCGACTCCAGCCGCTCTGGAAACGACTGCTGGCCGGGCAGGACATCCGCCGCTGACATCTGACACTTGACTTCCAGCTTCTAGCTTCTGGCATCTGCCCTCGTCCGCTCCTCCTGTTGACTCCCGCCCGTTTCTACCCTAGCATCCCGGCGATGGGCAAGACCTGCTGTCTGCTTCTGGCCGCCTGCCTCGCGCTACTCTTCGCCGGCTGCGACGAACTGTTCTACGCCGGGCTGAACGAAGCCGAATCCACCCCGGACAGGCCGGTGTTCCTGCTCGGCAAGGACGGCAGTCTCTTTCATGGTATGGCCAAGGTGTACGGGTTCCGTCTCAGCGGCCGGCCCAGGAAACCGCCGCCCCGGCCGGACGCCGTGAATCTCTGGCTTGAGTTCTGGTCGGCTCAAGCCGACTCCGGCCTGCGCTACATCGAGGTACACAAGATTGCCTATGGCGAACTGCCCGAACGCACGTTCCTCGTCTTCGGCCCTGATACTCTGCGTGCCGGGTTCATCTACAGCTTCAATCCCTGGTATCACGGCCTCGGCACCGCCGCCTACTTCGAAATCACGCAGGACAGCTCGGGAGCCAGGGCGATCCACGCCCTGACCGAAGAGGAGTTCCTGGCAATAATCCACGATACGCTCTGATGCATCGCTGGAACGTCCTGGTGGCGCTGACCCTGCTTCTCTCCTGCCGTGGCAGAGGGCCGGGCACGGTTGACTGGCAGAGCGTGAACGACTAAGCCTACCAACTGCAGAACGTTGACCTGGAAGCAATGGGCAACACGAAGTTCGATTCTTGCGTGATTGACTACTCGCTGGTACTGGCAGGCGCGCCACCCGCAAGCTCGCCCTGGCCCGGTAGCCCGGAGCCGATTCTGCGCACCTTTGCCCTGTTCTCTACCGCTACGACCTCAAGGTTATCTGGTAACGACAGTTTCTGACCTTTCGCTTTTGCCTTCTGGCTTGATGTTTGGGTCAGACTCTAGACTGCTGGGCCGCCAAGTCACTTTCTTGCGCTTCTTGACACCCAGCCGAATACAGGTATTCCCGATAGCAGACGGAGACTTCGCCCACAGCTAGCGGACACAGGGGTTTCTTATTGTGTTCCCTGACGAAATACGCAGACAGAACAAAGAAGGAGGCATAGTATCATGAAACGGATATACGTCACCGTGCTTGCGCAGCTGGCACTGTTGTCGCGTGGTCAACACACGACAACCTACACCGGCTTGTTCTGTGTCAATGTCAACGGAAAGTATGGATACATTGACAAGACTGGTAAGTATGTCATCAACCCGCAGTTTGACTACGCAGGGAGTTTCTCCGAGGGGCTGGCAGTTGTCGAGATCGGTGGCAAGTGGGGCTACATTGACAAGACAGGAAAGTTCATCTGGGAGTTGTCGGGATAGCACTTCACTAGGCCTACGGGGTCAGGTGCTGCCTTTTTCACGGAAACGCTGAGCGATGAGTTCTGAGTACTGAACGAAGGGAGAAGAAGACGCTGACCGCCTGATTGCGGCGTAAGCTCTGTCCGACCGCCTGCCCCTCGTCACCTCAGACACGGTCTTCCGCCGCTGAGGCGTCAGAGTCGTCGAGCGGCAACGCTCCCTCGTCCTGCCAGGTCTGTGTGTGAGACAAGAGCCATAGGAAACTGCTTCCCAAAATCGAGAAGGACGATAACAGGTACCTCGCCGGTTGTCCGGAATTGCAGAGACGCTACACGCAGGGCCCTTCCTAGTCTTGCGGCGTGTCAATATCGTAGCGCTTACCGACCCGCGGCCCACCTTCTCCTTTGCCGCCAGCTTCATCGTGGGCATGAACAGGTTGGGCTTGAGCGCTATCAGCCGGTCCACCTGCATCAGTGCCAGAAGCTCCTCCTTCGTGTCATACCGGCGATAACCAGCATAGCTGCGCACCAGACTCCAGTTCTTGCTCTCCACGTAGGGCGAGCCATCCTTCCGGTACGTCCTGGTGAAGCGCAACTTGTGTGTATCGGCAAACTTCGCCAGCGCCTGGTTGATGACATTGCTCGAATGGAGAGCAGTAACCGGAAACGGCGACGCACGTAGCGCGCTCTTCATCGCCAGTATCCCCCAGATGTGCGCCTTGTTGCACAACACCTGCCAAGGGCTCTGCCCGCCGTGACTTACCAGGTCTATCTCCAGATACCCAAGCTGCTTCTTAGGTTTGTCGTGGTAGGTTTCCACCGGGATGCATTTCTTGAGCCAGGAGGCGAAGGGTTGGACCTGTAGCGGCGTTTAGCCAGAAGCTCTTTCCGGACTGGTCGGAGTAAGCGGTCCACGGTAGATGGGCTGATAGTCTGAAACTTAGCCTTGACCTCGGCAGATGCTTTCTTGAGCTTGGGATGGCAGAACAACCACTGGTGGTTGAGGTGGATGAAGTGAGCGAGGTGGAGGGAAGACGGGTAGCGGGCAAGCTGCCAGAGGGCGAGCAGATAGGGCAGCATATCTGGGCCGTAGCGTTTCTTGTGGCCGCGGCGCGAGAGGAGGGAGCAGGACGGGTCGGCGATGACGGTAGTGCTGTGGCGGTGACCTTCTGGCCAACGTGGCGGAGGACGAAACTGAGATGCTTCCGGCCGAGGTGTGTGATATCTGTCAGCTCGTCCAGCAGTGCGGACCTGGTCTTCTTTCTTGCGGCCCGGTACTTTGAAGCATTGGCGGAGATGATGGACTTCTTAGCGGTCACGGTGTAGACCCCTTCTGGTATTGTGGCTACCACTGGACATTCTCCTTTCGTTTGGGATAAAAGAATGCTCTTGGTAGCCTGGTTTTCAAACCTAAACAGGCCCGGATCCTTTCTGACGAAACGGCTTCCTTTGGGGTTAGATTGTTTCTGACGAAAACCGAAAGCTTGACTACCAGAGGGTATGTTCTACTATGTGACATAGGCATAAAAACGGAGGGCCGGATAAGCGGTTCTCCTAAACGTAAGGAGGAATGATGGTAGAAAGAATAGCTAGGGTTGTGCTGTTTGCAGTTCTGTTTGTCATCCCTGCGCAGGCATTAGCCGGGGCTGCGGATGCAAATAGCTATTTTCTTTCCGGTCAGATGGGCGCAGGGCTGAATCTGGGCAGCGGAGGCGGGTTCGACCTGCAGATTGCACCACGTGGACTTTACTTTCCAATGCAGAGTCTGGGTTTGGGTGCGGAGCTCGACCTTGGCTACGGCAGCCAGTCTAATTTCAGTTATACCAGTCTGGCCATTGGACCCAGAGTAGCCTACTTCGTGAAGTTGGAGGGACGTAGGTACCCCCGGGGATGCTGCCTTACACCCTATCTAGGTACAAACAACATGTGGATGCCCTACGGGGGATTGTCCGTTATGTTTCTTTTGCACTCCAGCAAGTTCGGTTCTACTACAAGTACCGCTACTGGCTACAAGGCCAGACTGGGGGTTGGCGCGGCTCCTCGTATAGGCGACAGGGGCACAGCCTTCATGGAAATCGGTTTTGAGACGTCCAAGCTGTCGGGTAGCACATCAGTTGCCAGCAGTTCCTCTGGAAACAGATTGTATCTGGAAGGCGGGTTCGGAGCTTTTCTTTTTCGCTGAACTCTAGTGCAGGAATTGGCCGGCCTCCGAAAACCGGAGGCCGGCTGTTATTATTAGTGATAAGAGCGAGAGAACTTTGCTTTGGCGACGCAACGTCCACAAGGCTCCAGCAGACGGCAGAAGTATACACCGGAGGGAAGCGGTTGACCTGTGTCGTCTCTGCCGTCCCAGATAGTTTGGAAGGCAGCAGGAATCGTGCGTACCGTTCTACCGGAAGCGTTGCTTATCTGCAGCAGGCTGCCGCGTTTGGTTAAACCAGCAACACGGAAACAGGTGGCCTGGCTGAAAACAGTTGGAAACACAGTTAGACGTATGGGGCCGGACAGCCGAGGTTGGGGAGCATTCAGAGCAGTCAGAGGTACGACTCGAATTGTACCGTCGTAGGGAATCAGATTCTGTCCGGTTACAACCAGCCTTATTTCGCCCGTGTCGCGTGGCTCCACGTAGAGCAGGACCTGACCGGCGAAGTCGCTGGTGTCGTGGACACAGAAGGAAGATTTCATCGAGGCACATACTGTGGCCCCTCCCACTGGCTCAGAATCACTGTAAACATTTATCAGTATCCACTGAGGGGCAGCGGATATTTCCATGGGCTGGTCAATATGCAGGCGACGAGGAGTTGCGGTCCAGATGGACAGTTCCGGGTCGCCGAGCAGATTGAAGCCGCGGTAATCGCTTGTTTTGGTGGGGTACTCAGCATACAGCTGATTTCGCGCCCGTATAGCAGCTTTGCCTAGTTTGTATATGTTTTCTACGAAAAGGCCGGTGAAGAACCCGCGTGATACGGCGCTCCTTACCTGGGCTACGCCCGAGGCAGAATGGGTATTACCAAAGAAGGCTACAGCTCCCTTGAGATTGCCGATAGTGCCGGCTTTGAGCCATGCTTCTCCCACCATAGAGTCATTGGGATATAGAGTCATTGTCTCGCAAGTAATGGAGAGAATGATTGGCAGCATTTTGCGGTTGGAGGTCTGGGCAGGGTCTAAAGCAAAGGGTGTACGCCAATTGCCGCCGGCGGTGCCACGATAGAGTACGAGGCCGGTGCCGGAGTCTATGCATTTGATTACGTCACTAGCGTCGTTTCCCCGCAGGGAGGAGAGGGTGTCACACTCGGTGAAACCAGCCTGACCTGCCAGTTCCGCAGCCATTCGGGCGTCGGCCCAGTAGGTGGGCCAGTCACTGTCGTTGTAGTCCCGGACGATAGCGGTCAGACCCAACATCCAGTCTGGTTTGGTCAAGTCCGGTTTTACGGCGTAAGCCATGGTCTTGGCTATCATTACTTCAAGCTGAGAGCTGGATTTGGCTGGAAATCTTCCCACTGCCAGTTCAGAGCGCAGGTCGCCCTCCATATCTGAGTAGATATGGTCTGTGGCATAGTTAACTTGGCCGGTGTAGACCCGGGCCGGCAAGGCTGTGGGTGAACCTACGAGCAGCACATATTCCGGCCTAAGAGGCCAGGTGTTATACGCCTGTTTGATGTAGTTTCTTATGCTGGTAGTATCAGCACCAATTTCTGACAGTTTCACTACCTTGGTTTCAAGCCCGGTCGCCTGCTTCCATTCCGCGAAAGGCTGGATAGTCGGAGCCAAGTCGTCGGTAGTTATGATCAGATACCGTGCACCATCCAATGCGACTGCGAAGTTGATAATTAAGGCAGCCAGAAGCAATATGGTGGTTTTCATTAGGGAATCTGGGACATTGCCGGACGGTTTTTTGACCATGCAAATGAAGCTTCAATTGTAAATTCTAATCGTCTGCCCTGATTGGTCAAGCAGCAGGGTAGGAAATACCGTTGCCGGGTGGAAGCAAATGGGTTGAAGCTCGGGAATACTTGTGTTTCCCTAAAGATGGTTTTCTGGTGGAAAAGAGGGGAGAAAGGCGAATTATGGGTTTGACACGGAAATTGATGGAGGATTGACCCCCGGTCGCTTAGGATACAAGTTTCCGGAAAGGACGGAGACACTAATCGGAAAGTAACTGATCGGGTAAGTGATTTAAAGCATGAAAGATAGGATTGATGGTGCAGAATCAATTTCGGATAAGGGTGGAATATGAGGTGGAGTTTCAAGAACAGGCCGTCCTTCGGCTTCTGGTTGGTACGCGGGCGGATGTATGGAGTTAGATGTAAGCTTACCTGTCGGCAGATTTAGAGCGTGATGCAAACTATAAAGGCGTAGACTTATATCTCCATGCGGGTTACAGTTGTTCGTGTACTGTAGAGGGTGTGACTCACCTACGTGTCTTATATGCTGACATTGTGCTGGCTTTCAGAGCCAATACTGGTTGGTTTGGTTGGCAGGAGCGTCAGAAGTCAGGTGGTGAGATTGATTTCTGTTTGGGGGTCAAAAAAGTGAAGTTTCGCAAGGTCAAAGGAGATTGCTATCTTGGTGCCGGGTTTGGGTGCACAGTTGGGGGGGACACGGGCAATGAGGGAGGCGTCCTGAAGTTTAAGGTAAAGGATGTTTTCGTTGCCCATCAGTTCTGCCACTTCTACCAAAGCTAAAGCATGAGGTTCAGAGTCAGTTTGCGTGGCGGCGATGATATTCTCCGGCCGAATACCCATAGTTACCGTCTGACCGGAAAGACGCTGGAGTCTGGGGGAAAGGGTAGGGGGTAATGTAAGAGTGAAAGCGGGATGAATGAATCGCACGGGGTTTTGCTCTATTCTGCCTTCCAGAAAGTTCATCGGTGGCGAGCCGATGAATCCGGCTACGAAGCGGTTGGCTGGTCTGTTGTAGAGAGTCAAGGGGTCGTCCACCTGAAGAAGTCTGCCGTCTTTCATTACTCCAATACGTTGGCCCAAAGTCATAGCTTCTACCTGGTCATGGGTGACATAGAACACTGTGGTCTCCAGACGGAGGTGCAGGCGGGCCAATTCGGCTCTCATTCCTACTCGGAGTTTGGCGTCCAGATTGGAGAGGGGTTCATCGAACAGAAATACCTGCGGATGACGAACAATGGCGCGACCCACGGCTACACGTTGGCGCTGTCCGCCAGACAAAGCAGCCGGTTTGCGGTTAAGCAGTTCGGAAATACCCAGTATTCTTGCTGCTTCTTCTACGCGTTGTTTGATTTCCGGCTTCGGTACCTTGCGTAGTTTCAGGGCAAAGGCCATATTTTCGTACACGGTCATATGAGGGTAAAGGGCATAGTTCTGGAATACCATAGCCACGTCGCGGTCTTTGGGTTCCAAGTTATTTACCAGCCGGTCACCAATGTAGATCTCGCCGGAGGTGGCTTCGTCCAGACCGGCAATCATACGCAGAGTGGTGGATTTGCCGCACCCCGAGGGACCGACCAGGACGAAAAACTCCTTGTCCCTCACCTCCAAGTTCAAATGGTCAACGGCAACTACGCCTTTGTCGAACACTTTGGTTAGGTCTTTGAGAAGAATTCGACTCATATCTGGTTACCTAGTAGACTCCTGGGGTTGCCACAGCAGGCTCAGTACCTTGGCAAGTGTTTCCTTAAGGTCACGGCGCTGGACCACCATATCCAAGGTGCCGTGTTTCAGACAGAACTCGGCAGTCTGAAAACCGGGAGGTAGTTTTTCCCCGATGGTGCCTTCAATAGTGCGACGACCGGCGAAGCCGATGAGTGCGCCGGGTTCGGAGATATTCAGGTCGCCCAGCATGGCAAAGGAAGCAGATACACCGCCGGTGCAGGGGTCTACGGGTATAGATATATAAGGCACGCCTTCCCGGCGCAACAGCCCGATTTCTGCTGCAGTTTTGGCCATTTGCATCAGGGAGAACATACTTTCCTGCATGCGGGCACCGCCGGAGGTAGCGATAATAATTAGAGGTAATCTTTCGGTACGGGCCAGTCTGGCAGCCCGGGCAATTTTCTCTCCTACAACTGAGCCCATACTTCCGCCCATAAAGCCGAAGTCCATAACGCCGAATACAACCCGAATCCCGTAAATAGCAGCCCGGCCATATATGAAGGCATCCTTGCGACCTGTTTTTTTCTGGGCCTGTCGTATTTTTTCTTCATATTCGGGAAAGCCTAAGGGATCAGCCGGGGCCAGATCGGCATCCAGCTCTTCCAGTTTGCCGTCGTCAAGCAAGATAGAGATATACTGCTCTGGGGTGATGCGAAAGTGGTGGCCACAGCGTGTACAGACAAAGTAGTTAGATTCCAGAGTTTTCCGATAGAGGATTTCCGAGCAGCCTTCACACCGAAGCCAGAGGCCATCCGGGGTCTGAGACTTGCCCGTAGGGACAGATTGCACAGGCATTGCGGAAGTATAGAAGTGCCACTGAAAGTGTCAACAGTCGAGCTGTTTTCATGCCGGTGACTCAGGGTTGACCCTGGGTTGAACACAGTCTATGCTTTCAATATGAATACAACCGGTGTAGCGGCTGGCGTACTTAGCGTGGTGCTGGGAGTGTTGGTGTGTTTTTTCGGCTACAGGCTGCTGCGGGGTACTCTGGCGGTGGCTGGATTTACCGTGGGTGCTTTGCTGGGAGCTGCCCTAGCTTCGTCAGTGCTGCACAGTTCAGGAGTGTTTGTAGTGGTGGTGGCGGTAGTGGCCGGCATTCTGGGCGGGGTACTGGCTGCGGTGCTTTACAAGGCTGGGGTGTTTCTTCTCGGTGCGGTCGGTACCGCATTGCTCGTGGGAGTGGTTATCGTCAGCACTGGTGGGATGCCAAAGACATTGATATTAATTTTGTTTGGTATCGCCGGCGGACTGCTAACCTTGCTATTTCAGAGGCTACTAGTCTGCATACTGACAGCTTTTACCGGAGCAGGAGGAGTGGCGTTGGGTATATTCCAGTTGTGCGGCTGGTACGCAGGTGACATTAGTTACCAAGCCCTTACCCAGTTGCGTTCTGCGATAAAACATTTGGACTGGATGGTGGTGTTGTGGGGCGTGCTGGCCATTGCCGGCACTGTTGTGCAGTTACGGCAGCATTACAAGAGAAAGAGGTAGAAAGTGAAGAGAGACGGTAAAAGTGATATACCTGGACCGCAACGAGAGCATTTGCAACATGGCCGGGTAGGACAAGAGATGCTTTTTCTGGTAGAGCAGTCCCCAGATGGCGGTTATAGTGCCCGGTGCGAGGGTGAATGTGTGTTTACCGAGGCAGACAGCTTAGAAGAGTTGCATCAGCAGGTGCGGGACGCAGTATGCTGTCATTGTGGAGAAGAATGCCCCGAAAGAATAAGGCTCAGGTTTTCAGGGTCAGGTCGGGAAGAGGTCATTAGTCCGTGAAGTTGCCGCGGGACATGTCAGGAGCGCAGATGGTGCGAGTACTGCGGCGCCTGGGATATGAGGTGATACGACAGTCAGGGAGCCATGTGCAACTGGCTGTAAGCCGTAACGGTTTTGTCCACAAATTGACCATACCGATGCACAAACAGTTGAGAATAGGCACTCTGGATGGTGTGTTGGAAGCGGTAGCGGCGCACCTAGGGATGGAAAGAAGTCGCGTAGAGGAGAAGGTTTTGATCGGCCGATAGCCGATTTACCCAGTGGCTTATAGGAATAACATACACTTTTACTAGAAAGGATTGTGGTATGAGAAGAGCAGTGATTTTGTGGGTGGTACTGGTGATGGCCGCCAGGGCAGGTGAATTTCTGGGCGTAGTATCAGGAACCAGACCAGAAGCGCTGACTGAGCATGTGGCAGTTGTAGGAATGATGGGGGATGAGGTGATAGTCGTGGGTAAAGATACTTCCAGTATTGTGCTGGCTGGAGGTCGTGTGCTGGACGAGATTATGCCTCATAAGCGTTACCTGCGTGTTCATCTGCTGGCAGGTGCTGAAGACGTAGAATTGTATGCTCTAGGCCGAGTACTTCTTGTTGCCGGAGAAGAATATCTGGTGGTTACCGATGAGTCAGGTGAGCAGAGTATACCCGGACTGCGGGCGTTGGTAGCACCTCTGAACTTGGAGTCCTGGGTTATGTCCGGGAAGGATACGGGCGATAAAGATCGGGAACCGATTCTGCCCCAGGTAAAGGCTGATCCGCTAATACAGCGAATGGTAGAAATGGTCTCGTCGGATACGGTTTTGTCCTATGTCCGACGACTGCAGCAGTATCGCAGCCGCTATTCCACCGGTGATTCCTGTAAGGCAGCGGCTCAGTGGCTGGCTGCCCGGTTTCGCGCCTATGGATGCGATACCGTAATTTTGCAGCATCATACCACAAACCATGCGCCGAATGTTATTGGCGTGAAGTACGGTGTTCTCGGGCAGCGTAACCTTTATGCGATTATTTCCGGCCACTTTGATTCTTATGCGGCTTCAAATGCACCGGGTGCAGACGACAATGCCTCGGGTACCGCCGCTACACTGGAAGCGTGCCGGGTTATGAAGGATTACCGGTTTGAGAGGGATTTGCGGTACATTGCCTGGTCGGGCGAGGAATTTGGCCTCTATGGCAGCAAGTACTATGCGAGTCAGGCGCGAGCAAAAGGAGACAGCATACTTGCGGTGTTGAACTTTGACATGATTGGTTATGCGGACACTCGGCCGGAGAATTTAGACTTGATGGCCAAGAATGCTAATCCGGCATGTGGTCCGCTGGCACAGTGGTTCCGGGCAGTGGCCGATACTTACACTGCTTTGCGTTGTACAGTGCAGATGATGAACGATAACCAGAATTCCGATCATGGCCCCTTCTGGAACAACGGCTATCTTGCCCTGACGGGTATAGAGGATTTCTGGCCTTCCAATCCTTACTACCATACCTCTCGCGATTCCATCGGGTTCGGATATAACGATAACGAGTTCTGTACGCAGGTGACGCGAGCCGCGGTGGCCGCTTTGGCTACCCTGGGACGGCCACTGGCTCCAGACAAACCCTGGTTGAGTTTTCAGCGAAGCTGGATAAACGACTCGGTAGGTAACCGCAATGGTCGCTGGGACCCAAATGAGAGCGTGGCGGTGTATGTCAAGTTGCGCAATATGGGAACCGAGTCGGCCCACGGCGTAACGGCGCTTCTCATAACGGAGGACCCGCTTGTCACCGTGCACCGGTCAGAGGCTTTCTACGGGGATGTGCGTGGTCAGGACAGTGCTCAGTGTCTGGAACCATATTGGGTGAGCGCGGCGGTTCATACCCCGCAGGAACATCAGGTTATGTTCCAGCTGACTATTATCTCCGCAGAAAGTACTTGGACTGATCGGTTCAGTTTGACTGTGGGCGAGATACTGTCCACAGACCCGATACCGGATGGACCACGACTGCCGCCTCTATACTGGGCTTTTGATGATATTGACCGCAGGTACGAACAATGTCCTGAGTTCTCCTGGGTAGAAATAAGAGGAAGGGGGATGAAGCTCAGTTTCAGCCATAATGATTCGGTGAAAGTGGTGAATTTGCCATCAGAGTTCGGTCCCTGGCGATTCTACGGTCAACGTTATACGCAGGTGTCTATCAGCGCAGACGGTTGGATTTGCCCGGGCAACAATCGGCAGCCCTACTATACCAACGTACCTTTGCCACATGCTTCGACGCCTCCGGGGGCAGTTTTTCTCAACTGGGACGATCTGTATCCGGATACTTCCCGTACTGTGTGGTATTGGCACGATATGGCAAATCGCCGGTTCATCGTGGAATACGACAGTGTGGCCTACTATGCTGCACGTACCTTGCGAGATAAGTTTCAGGTGTTGATATACGATACCACCTCGGCGCCCGGCTCCGGTAATAATCTAATAGTTGTGCAATATCTGACGGCCAACGGTTATACCAGCTCCACCGTGGGAATTCAGGACCCTTCGCGTCAGATTGCAATTCAGTACTTGTACAACGGTTTGCTGGCAAAAGGAGCGGCAGGTATTGTTCCTGGCCGGGCCATAGCCTACTGGGCGGATATGCCAACCGGGATCGTAGAGGAGCGGTTGCCGCATACAGCCCGACGTGCTAACTACTGCGGTCCAACCATAGTCAGGGGAATTTTGAGATGGGGAGAATATGAGAGAGGTGCAGGCTGCCGGGCGGAGTTGCTGAATACGGCGGGAAGAAAGGTAATGGAGTTAACAGAGGGAGTGAATGACCTTCGCGGCCTGGCGCCAGGTGTTTATTTTCTCTTAGAACCAGGGTTTGGGACCCAGTCGCAGATGGTGCGGAAGGTGATAGTGGCGAAGTAGTGTACGCAAGCCAGCAGATGCGGCCTGATGATTACCCTTCTGCTTACCGTCTGGATAGGGATAATGGTGGCGCTAGCCTTGCTTGTGGCCTGGTTGCTTGTTTCCCGATTTCCGGAGGTGTTTTTTCAGAGCAGAAACTGGCGCGACAGCGCTGAGGGGAGAAGAGTACGGATGGTGCTTCTGGTTGGAGCTGGTGTGGGCGTGATTACAGCCGGAGTCAGTCTCGTTCTGTTTTTCGTGCGTCGGGCGTAGCCGGCTTTGCAGGATTGGGCAGGAGAAATCCTACAAGCGGAGACCAGTCGGTGTACCACTTCCAGTTGGGACTGTAGCCCCTTACCCGCCACCAGTAGGCTCCGTGCCGGTAGAACCCTACACTAGTTTCGCCTCCGTAGATTTTGTTCTGGAATGCATACTGTTTTTCCGGCACCGACAAAGAATCGGTGTAAACCTCCACCTGATAGTAGTACGCTCCTGACACAATCTGCCATTTCAGAGCTACGTCCTGAGGATATGCATAGTGCGGAATCAAAGTATCGTTTTTCGGCTCGATCTGCACCGGCGGAGCCGGAGGGTCTTGTTTCTGCGGATCATGAGGAGCGAAGCCAAAGGGATTCTGGCAGATGGAGAAAAACAGGATAGATGTAAGCAGCAATAGACTAAGACGCACCGAAGCGAGCAGTTTCACTTCAGTTCCACGAACTTGGGTCGGGCGAAAACTATCCTTCCCAGGTTGGTGTCCAGATTGCCCTGTACTACTACTTCGATGTCCTGTCCCACCAGGTCCGCTGCATTCTCGATCACCAGTTTGATACCGCCATCCAGGTAGCCGATACCTTCGTTTTTCTCCTTTCCTTTTTTGGCTACCCTTACCCGCACCTCTGCGCCGGGAAGAAACTGAGGTCTGAAAAGATTGTAGATCTCAGTGAGCACTACAACCTGGTCGGTTCCCAAGGAGACAAGGTCAGGGATGGTAGTAAGCAGCAGAGCTTTATGTTTCTTTAAGGCTGCAGCTAAGCTAGCACGGTCGCGCAGGCGGGCATCAGATTTGACTGTGATGCCTTTAATCTTGCGCAGAGCAGCAATTGTTTCCCGTGCACGCTGGTTGCGCAGGTCAGTGTCTGAGCCGGGCTCGGGTACCAGCAACGTACCACTTACTAGGCCCAGCTGCAGAAAACGGACAATCCTCGGATCGGAAAGAGTGTCGAGGTCCAGAATGAAGGTTCTGGGTTTGCGAAAAAGCATGGTAATAACCTCCGTAAATGGTCAAAACAGGACGCATCACGAAATCCCCAAAATTTCCAGAGCGGCGTTGACTGTTTCGACCGGGAATAGTTGCAGCCCCGTGTTCTTGCGCATTCTGGATGGCAGATTGCGGCGGGGCAGAATTACCTTCTTGAATCCGAGTCGGGAAGCTTCGCTGATGCGGGCTTCGACGCGGGCGACAGAACGTAGCTCACCGCCCAGTCCGACTTCGCCGATGAGAACTGAGTTGTCGGCGAGAACGACATTGCGGAGAGAAGAGGCTAAAGCGGCGAGTACAGCTAGGTCAGCGGCCGGTTCCTGAATTTTGAGTCCGCCGGCGATGTTCAGAAATACATCGTGTCCGGCGGCAGGAATTCCGGCTCGACGTTCCAGAACACAGATGAGCATATTGAGACGACGCAAGTCAAAGCCGGTGGCGACACGCTGGGGAAGAGCGTAGGGGGTTCGTGCCGCCAAGGCCTGTATTTCTACCAAAAGAGGTCTGGTTCCTTCCATAGTGGCACAGACAGCCGAACCGGAAATGTCCGGGCGTCGGCCGGAAAGGAAGAACTGAGAAGGATTGCAGACTTCAGATAGACCAGAATCGGACATTTCGAACACCCCGATTTCATCAGTCGGACCAAAACGGTTTTTCGCGGCACGCACTATCCGGTACTGCTGCATCTGCTCGCCTTCAAAATACAACACCGTATCTACCATGTGTTCCAGAGTCTTGGGGCCGGCTATAGCGCCGTATTTGGTAACGTGGCCAATGAGAATGGTGGTAAGAGTACGGGCCTTGGCCAGACGGAGAAGTTCGGCAGTACATTCCCGGACCTGAGAAATACTCCCGGGCGCACTGGTAAGATCGGAGCTGTACAGGGTTTGAATAGAATCTACAACAAGTAGACCAGGATGGATTTCACTGACGGCCTCTATGAGCTCTCCCAGTTCGACGGAACAGAGCAGGGTGATATTGTCGGGATGCACTCCCAAACGTTCGGCCCGCAGTTTTACCTGTTCAGCTGATTCTTCGCCGGTGACATACAGTACGCGTATGTGGTCCTTACCGAGCCGGTCGCATAACTGCAGGGTAAGGGTGGATTTGCCGATGCCCGGCTCGCCGCCAATCAGCACCAGAGAGCCTGTGACAAGTCCACCGCCGAGTACCCTGTCGAGTTCAGCCAGTCCGGTAGTCTGGCGACGTTTCTGTTGCGAAGTGACTTCTGCCAACGAGATTGGCCGGGCCGGAGCCGCGGTACGCACCCGGCGGTTGCGACTGGATTTCTTCTCTTTGCGGTCCTCTTCTACAAAAGTGTTCCATTGATCGCAGCCAGGACAGCGGCCCAGCCAGCGGAGGCTGGTATAGCCGCAATTTTGGCATACGAAGGCGGAGGCTTTCATTCTTAGTCCAGCGGTATTTCTTCGTCCATTACTGGTTCTTCGTAGCCTGGGGGTGCCAGGTCTTCGAAACGCATGCAATGCTTGAGGAAAACAAGGGGGACGGTGGCGAGGGGGCCATTGCGTTGCTTGGCAATGATGACTTCGGCTTTACCCTCGGCGTCTGGGTCGGTAGGAAAGTAAAATTCCCGGCGGTAGAGTAGTAGCACGAGGTCCGCATCTTGTTCTATAGCTCCGGATTCGCGCAGATCGGCAAGCTCGGGACGCTTGTCTTTGCGTTGCTCGGGAAGACGTGAAAGTTGGGATAACGCAACTACAGGTACATTTAGCTCTTTGGCCATGGCCTTGAGTGAACGGGTGATTTCGGTTATTTCCTGTTGACGGTTTTTTTCCCGTGTACGCGGGCCGCTTGCTTCCATCAGCTGCAAATAGTCGATGAGAATCAAGTCCAGCGGCTTTTTGGCACTCTGGCGCCGGGCACGAGCGCGGATTTCCAGAGCGGTGAGCGCGGGTGAGTCGTCGATGAGAATGTCCGCGTCGTTCAGGCTCGTTGCGGCCCGCAGCGATGCCCGTTCTGCTCCGGAAAGCCTGCCGCTGCGCAGGTTATGCATGGATATGCTGGCTTGAGAACAGATTAGCCGCTGTACCAGAGACTCGGTGGACATCTCCAGACTGAAAATTGCTACCGAATGTCTTTCGCGGCCCGCGTTGACGGCGATATTAAGAGCAAAGGCTGTTTTGCCCATGGAAGGCCGGCCGGCAATAATGATAAGTTCTCCGCGTTGCAGCCCGCAGGTGAGCGCGTCCAGTTCTCTAAATCCTGTGGGTATGCCGGTAGTGGCGGGTTTTTGTATGGCGACGTTTTCAAATCTGTTTATTTCTTCCTGCAGCAGCTCCTTGATATGGATAAATCCTTTGCGAGTACCTGACTGGCGGATTTCAAATATCTTCTGCTCCGCCTGATCGAGCAGTTCTTCCGGGCGCCGGCTTTCATCCCAGGCATTCTGGACAATTTCGGTAGCGGTTTGAATAAGCTGACGCTGGATGGATTTTTCCAGAATCAGCCGGGCGTGTTCCTCGCAGTGGGCCGTGGTGAGGATTGACTCCACTAACGAGGCAAGAAAGGGCGGTCCGCCAATGTTGTCCAGTTGTTTCATGCGCCGCAGTTCGTCTGTTACTGTTACTGTGTCAACAGGGGAGTTGCGATCGAAAAGGTTTACCGCTGCCTTATATACCTGGCGGTGGCTGGGCAGATAAAAGTGTTCAGGATTTCGCCCCAGAATTTCAATGACCAGAGCAAGAGCCTGCGGGTCTTGCAGCATGGCAGCAAGCACTGCCGCTTCGGCGTCCAGCGCTTGAGGAAGACGGCGAGTGAGTTCTTGGTTCTCAGGCATCTTGGCGTTTTCTCTCCTGCCAGAGTTTGGCAATTTCTTTGAGAAGCAAGGCGGCGAACTCGTTTTTATTCAGGAGCGGGAAACGGCGTAGCCTTTTCTGTTTTGAAAGTAGTGTGGCCTGTATGGAGTCGGAGTCGGCAGTAGCATAGTCGTTGACTACAATGAGATCCATTTTCTTGGCATTCAATTTCTGGCGGGCGCGGTTCAGATCCGGGTCCAACGAGAAACCTACAACCAGAGCCCGATGTTCGGTCTGGCTTACAGTCTGGAGAATATCCGGAGTACGTACCAGTTCAAGCTGCAAATTCGGTGTGTGCAATTTTTTCTTGCCGACCTTTTCGGGCCGATAGTCGGCCGGAGCTGCGCACATCACTAGCACATCAGTTTCAGGCAGGTGGCGAAGAACAGCCTCCAACATTTCTGCGGTGGTGCGTACCCGTTCTGTTTCCACTTCTGGTAGCGGGGTAGAGACGACGCCGGCGATGAGTCGTACCTTAGCCCGGGAGAGAATGAGTTGGCGACAGATAGCAGCTCCGAGCTTGCCGCTGGAGCGATTGGTAATAATGCGTACCGGGTCCAGGGGTTCTTCGGTGCGTCCTACGGTAAGGAGTACACGGACGCCAGCGAGGTCGGGCGTTTTTTGAGAGAGCGCGGCAGCACACAGCGCGAAAAGATGAGAGGGTTCGGGAAGCCGACCAGGCCCAGAGGTACCACAGGCCAGTTCACCCTTGGTAGGCTGTATAAGCACATATCCGCGTTTGGCGAGCAGGGCAAGATTATCCTGTACCGCGGGGTGAAGCCACATATTTGAATTCATAGAAGGAGCAAGGAGGACGCGACCGGCCTGGAGGGTAGAAGAAGGAATGGCTAAGAGGAGCGTGGAGAGAAGGTCATCGGCAATGCCATGGGCAAGTTTCCCTAAGATGTTGGCAGTAGCTGGAGCTACCAGTACCAAGTCTGCCCAGCTGGCCAGGTCAATGTGTTGTACAGAACCTGCAGGCAGGGTAGAGCCGACGGGTTTATTATTAGGAAAGAGTTTGGTAGCCACCGGACGGCCGGTGAGCGCAGTGAAGGAGTGGGGGGCAAGCAGTTTGCAGGCGTGGCGGGTCATCACCACCTGGACCTCATGGCCGGCTTTACGTAACAGCCGTACCAACTCCAGAGTCTTGTAGGCAGCAATGCCGCCGGTGATTCCCAATAGGATGCGAGAAGGTTTGGTCATGGGAGCCGAGACACTTCCCGACTGTTCAGCCGGTAACTCTGTAATTCAGGTTAGGCTCACCATAGCCTTCGCGAGTGAGGGCTTCCATTTCTGCTTCGGTCAGTTTTTCGTATTTGAGCTCACCGGCAATAAGGCGTCCCAAGGCGTAGTCGTAAACATTCTCGTTGAGCTGGACCTCGCCCTTCTGCATGGCGTCGATAAGTCGCCTTGCTTCTAAGGCGGCCACATTAAGAGCCTGATACTTGTTAGGGTATTTTTCCCAGATACGCTCTAAAGATATGTTTTTCATCTGTCACTTCCTCCTTTGGGGGAAACTTTGCTGCCGCTGTCTTTGAGCGGTAGCAGATTTATCTGCCGACTGGTCCGAAGTCGCTCGGCCCGGATTATGGCCAGCACGTCTGCCACGGCCTTGTCCAGTCGGTCGTTTACTACCAGATAATCAAACTCGGGAATCGCGGCCAGTTCGTTCTGTATTTCTGCCTGGCGGCGCTGAACCACTTCCAAGGAATCGGTACCGCGCTTGCGCAGCCGACGGTTGAGCTCGGCGAGGTTGGGTGGGATTATGAAGATGCCCACCGTACCGGGAAGGGCTTGCTTGCAGGAACGCATGCCCTGAATGTCCAGGTCGGCTATGACATCGCGGCCCTGCTTGAAACAGGCAAGAACGTGAGCCCGGGGAGTGCCGTACAAGTAGCCGTAGACCCGGGCGTGTTCCAGCAGTTCACCTTTACGCAGCAATTGTTGAAATTCTTCTTCGGAATAGAAGTAATAGCTGCGCCCGTGTTTTTCGCCTGGTCGGCGAGGGCGGGTGGTGGCGGATACAGAGTAGGCCAGATGACGGTCGGCGGCTACTGCTCTGCGGCAGATGGAAGTCTTGCCTCCACCCGAAGGTGAAGACAGCACGATGAGAAAGGGATGATGCCGAATCCTGGTAGGAATGGAAACTTTCCTATTCAATGTTACGCACCTGTTCTTTCAGTTTTTCAATTTCGCCTTTAATTTCTATGGCGCGCCGGGATACTACTACGTCGCGCGCCTTGGCAGCCATCGTGTCTGTTTCGCGCAACATCTCCTGGGCGATAAAGTCCAATTTCTTGCCCGAGGTGGAAGAAAGCTTTAGGGTGCGCAGAAACATGGTGCAGTGGCTTTTAAGGCGTACGCATTCTTCGTGGATGTCCACCTTGTCAGCAATGAAGGCAATTTCCTCCACAAGACGCTTAGGGTCAACTTCGGCCTTGAGTGCTTCCAGCTGGCTGAGGAAATTCTGTCTGCGCTCGGCCAGACGCCTGGGTACGCGAGCTTCAACTTGGCGCACGGCGGCCAGTATTTTCTTCACTCGCTGACGCATGTCTCTCACCAGTATGGCTCCTTCGGCCTTTTTCATCTGGTTGAGCTGTACCAGAGCTTGATTAATCAGACGGCGACAGACCCGCCACAGCTTTTGGCGGTTGCGCGGCGACTTCCCGGTTACCACTAATCCCGGGAAAGAGAGGACTGTGTTTATGTCCAGCGTGCCCGGCAGCTGGTAGCGGGCCTTCAGTTCGCGGGCGAGCTTGATGTAGTCACGGGCGAGAGCGTGGTTGATGGCCAGGGTTGGAGTGTCAAGCGATTCGTCCAGATCAACCTGCAGCTGTACATATCCCCGTCGGATGTGTCGTTTTACCAGCTCCCGTATTTCACCCTCATAGCCGGCCAGAACCGGGGGCAGACGCGGTATTAACTCAAAGAACTTATGGTTGACCGAACGAATGTCCACAATGATGGTACCATTTGTGGGTTCAAGTTGGGTCTGTAGTCGGGCAACGCCAGTCATGCTCCGTATCATCGTTCCGCTCCGGTTTTTTCTCCTTCTTCCAGTATTATCGTCACCGGCCCGTCATTGGTCAGAGATACCTGCATATGCGCTCCGAATTGACCAGTACGAGTCGGAACCCCCAGATAGGCCAGCTCGGCCACGAACCTTTCGTACAACTCTTTTGCGCGTTGTGGCGGGCAGGCAGCAGTAAACGACGGGCGCAAACCCCTGCTTGTATCTGCATAGAGGGTGAATTGTGGTACCACTAAACAGGAGCCGTGGGTATCCAAAAGCGATAGGTTCATTTTGCCAGCTGTATCTTCGAATATCCGCAGCCGAGCTACGCGCGACGCCATTTGGCGACAGGTTTCTTCAGTATCGGCGTGGCCTATGCCCTGCAGTACGAGTAATCCTGGTCCAATGCGGGCAATTTCTTCGGTTCCCACTGTGACCCAAGCAGTGCTTACCCGTTGTAACACTACACGCATCTAGTAAGCTTTTCTCTGTTTGAGCAGATGTACCAGTCTGCGGGCAAAAGCGCGGGCCTGCAGGTGGGTGGAAGCGGTAACGATATTGCCATCGGTCACAACGGGATTAGGCAGGTAGCGAGCTTCACCAGCACGCAGCATGCTGACGGCCTGCCGTTCGGGAACGGTGGTAGCGCGCATCCCTTTTAGAATTCCTGCATTGGCAAGGCATATGCTAGCGATGCCAACTGCACCGACCGTGCGCCCGGTAGCGGCGAACTCACGCAATTTTTCGTGTAGAAGAGAGTCACGCCAGAAGATGGCAATGCCGGAACCGCCCACAAGGACAAAAGCCGAGAAGTCGGAGGCGCGTACGTCGTGCAGTCTTACTTCCGGGTTGAGAATAGTTTGATCCATTCCTACGGCCGGTGCGGTGTCTTGGGAAACCACTACGTATGCCATTCGCGCCAGTTCCAGCTGACGAGCGACAGTGAGAAACACTTCGTCATCAAACAGGCGTTGGCTCACGAAAATCAGAACCGGTAGCGGGCCGCGCGCATTTGCCTGTGTGTGCGGCGAGACAGGACTAGACTCGGCTTGTAGCAAGCCGGAAAGCAAGAACGGCAGCGCCCAAAGCAGTTTGGTCACGGTAAATCAATGAAGGATATTCAGGATGGAGGGAAAGTCAACGACCCGGCAGTGATTCCAGACCTCGGACCGTGTCCTGAGGTTTGATACCGTGGCGGTGAAACCATCCGGCGTTCATTTCTAGAGCAAAGCGTACGGGTACCGAGGATTGATAGCGGGTCAGCGTGTCTTCCGGGCTCATTTCAAAGATGTCGGCGATGATACCGGAGGAGGTGATAAAGGCAATACTGAGGGGAAGATAGGTATTTTTCATCCAGAAAGAATGGGGGGCGTTTTCACCGAAAACAAAGAGCATTCCGGAGTCAGGTGCCAGCCAGTGACGGTACATCAGTCCCTGTTCCCGTTCTTCTTCGTTGGTGGCTACTTCTACATAGGCTACTTGCTCGCGAATCCTAAGTTGCAGGCGGGGAAGGTTTAAGCGAATTGTCTCTTCTTTTGTCTGGTGTGTCTTCGAATTCCGGGGACAGGAACAGCTCGGATGAATGAAAGAGACCAGCAGGATGAACGCTACCGGCCTACTTAGTTTCACCTTCAAGAACTATCCGGGACAGGTCGGCAACCTGAAGAAAGAGAGAGCGCAGATAAAGCGCCAGACGCAGACGGTTGGTGCGTAACCTTTCGTCTTCTGCCATAACCAGAACCTCGTCGAACAGACGGTCAATAGGCTGTCTCAGCTCCAAGAGCAGCTCCAATGCTGGGAAGTAGTCATAGGAGGCCATAGCCTTTCTTACTTCTGGCTCTACTTTCTGAGCGGTTTGCCACAGTTCGATCTCGGCCGGTTCGTAGAACAGGGCAGGATTGGGTAGACCCGTAACTTGCTGGTTCTTCAAGATGTTAGCCACGCGTTTCTGACCGATTATCAGCTTTTCGAACTCCGGTCGGCTGCGGAAGGCAGATAGAGCACGGGCTGCGGCCAAAGCGCGCACCGGATAGTGCCAGGTTGTTTCCATGACTGCCGCGGATATGTCATAGGGGATTCCTTTATCGGCAAGTACGGACTCGAGTCTTTCTTGGAGAAACGGAATCAGTTTGGCGGAGTATTCAGCCGAGGGAGACTTGAAATTGCGGAGGGCCACAGTCAGCAGCTTCTTGAGGTCAATATCCAAGTGGTGCGCGAGTATGATGTTCAGAAGTCCGGAAGCAGCGCGACGCAAACCAAAAGGGTCTTCTGAACCGGTGGGGATGGAACCGGTAAGAAAGGTAGCTACTATGTTGTCAATTCGATCCACCAGGGAAAGGCACGCGCCGTACCTGGTACGGGGCAGTTCTGAGTCGGCACCGGTTGGCAGGTAGTGTTCGGCGATGGCGTCGGCCACTTCGGCTCTTTCACCCAGCAGCCGGGCATAGATGCCCCCCATTTTCCCCTGCAGACTGGTAAACTCCTTTTCCTTCACCATATTTGTCAGAAGGTCAGCCTTGGACAACCATGCAGCTCGGTCCAGGATGTTTATTTCTTCTTCTGTCATACTCAGCTCAGCGGCCAGATGGCCACACAGTTCGCGCAGGTGAGCTGTCTTGTCGTAATAGGTGCCGATGCCTTCTATCCAGACAACGCGTTTTTCTTCTTCCACCAGTGCTTCCAAACCTCGCCGCAGGTCCTCGTCAAAGTAGAAGCGGGCATCGCGCAGCCGAGATTCGACGGCATGTTCGTACCAGCGTGCCACAAGCTCTTGGTCACAGCCAGGAGTGTCGGCTACGGCTACAAACAGCGGCAGCAGGTCGGTTGTGTCCGCTTTCGGATTCTGAGTTTGCGCCTGTACGGCGAAACAACGTTGATGTTTCTTCAGAGCGGTTATGAGTACATCGGGCGGCAAAGTCAGGTACGTAGGGTCGAACCGACAGAGAATCACAACCGGTGACTCGGTGATGTTCACCGTTTCTTCCAGAAGTTCTTCGTCTCCAATCATAAATCCGCCGGCCTGGGTACAGAGCTTGTCTGCCTGGGTGCGTACAGCTTCTCTTCTTTCCTCAGGTCGGCACAGTACTCCATGCTCGCGCAGGGTGTTTTCATATTCCAATGCGTCAGCCAGACTTAGAGGATGGGATTCACTTCGTTTGGCCCAAGTAAGGCGATCGGCAGTAAGACTGGCAAATTCTACCGGTACCACTTCGGAGCCGAGCAGGCAGACAAGCCAGCGGATCGGTCGGGGAAACCGAGTAGCATCTGTCTGCCAGCGCATTGTGCGGGGAAAGGAAAGCTGACGCAGACAAAGCGGAATCTCCTTTAGGAGAATTTCCCGAGTATGTAGCGGGGGCACTTCTTTTCTGACAAAGGCGTATTCTCCGCGGGCAGTAGTTTTGAGATACAAATCCTGGGGTTGCTTGCCATGAGCGGCCGCAAAACCGATGCCAGTGCGGGTAGGAGTGCCGCCGGTGTCGAAAGCCACCTTTGCCGGCGGACCCTGCACTTCTACTTCGCCTCCCGGCTTTTCTGCCTGTACAGAAGAAAAACGTACACTCAAACGGCGAGGTGTGTAGAACAGCTCTGGCTCAGAAAACTGAAGTTCATGCTGGTTCAGTATTTCCCGGATACGATGGGCCAGTTCTTCACTTCCGCGCCGTAGAAACGCAGGGGGCAGCTCCTCGGTACCTATTTCTAGGAGTAGAGGCAGGTATAGTCCTTCGATTCTTTCTTTAGTTTGCACGCGGGGATAATAGTAGATATCCGCCAGAAAGTCAAACTTGCTGGCAGCCCGCCTTTCGGGGATGGTAGCCCAGCGTTAACAGTTTGTTACACCAGCACATAGCATATGGAGCGCCAGATGCAATTCTGTTTGACAGGGCTGGTCGGCGAAGTAATAATCCTCCACTCGCAAGAAAGGAGAAACCAAATGCGTTCCGTATGGAAGCTGTCTGTCTTGACCGTCTGTCTGCTTGCGCTTGTGACTGGCTGTCTGAGTCTCAGCGGCGTTAAAGCTGCTTCTGAACCTGCTCCTCAACAGAAGGTAGTAGAGAGACTTCTTCAGTGGATGATAGACAGGGGAGATGAGGACATCAAGAGTATAATATCTCCACAATGGGTGAAGGAAAATCGCGTCAAACTGGAAAAATACAAAATCAACGCTTACGGACCGCAAGATTACAAGATTACGCGGGTACAGAAGACAAAAGTTGTGGCAGAAATTTTTTTCGTAGGAGGAACGGCACACGAGCTGACTTTTACAGTAAGGAAAGAAGGTGGCAGATCCTACATAGTGCCGGGGGAACGTTCCGAAGGATGGATAGACCCTTGGACTGAAGTCAGACTGAATGTCCGTTAGCAGAACCAGAATCTCTTGTTCGCGGTAGGACAATATATAGTCAGGAAGTCGTGGTCGTAATTTGCGGGGAGTCCCCAGTCCACAGGCCGCCTAGGGGGTAGGCAGGAACCAAGAGGGTAGAAACCAGATAACTGCTTGTTATGTTCGATGGTTAGGTGTGCGGTAGCTCCGGGACGCAGACAGAGATAATGGTACGGCCGAAAAGCTAAGGATAAAGGGGAAACTAGATGGATAGCCTGGTTGAGAAGTTGTAGTTCGCTTCAGGAGAATGACATTGAGTGAGGCAATTAAAGCCATGTCTGTTTGCGTGAGGAGAGCATGCAGTTGAGTTCAGAGGAGGATTCAGAACTGTGTTTTCCGGTTCGGGTTCATGCGGGGACGCACGAAATTTACAATGAGCAAATAATGCCGAAAGAAGGGGAGTTTGACCAATCGCCAAGTGTCAGTTAGCTTTATTCAGCGTATGGAAGAAACAGGCACAGTGGTAGGTTTCAGAGGCACGCAGGCGGAAGTTGAAATACCAGCCCGAGGTGAGTGCAGTCATTGTCCGGCACACAGTTTATGCAACTGGACCGGTCAGAAAACCAGAATGATTCTGGCTGCGAATGCAGTGCAAGCTCGGCTTGGCGACAGAGTCCTTCTCAGTCTTTCTCCGAAAAGAAAGGTTAGTTCTAATCTGTTGGTCTTTGGGATTCCGACTCTGGGCATGCTGGTTGGTGTACTTCTAGGCAGTCTGGTTTTTCGGACCGAACTGTGGGCGGGAGTTCTGACTGGAGTCGGATTGACGGCCGGTTTCTTATTGGTGAAGCTGATTGATGGACTAGCGGGCAGGTCAGGGAAAATACTGCCGGTAGTTGTTAAAATTCTCAGAGAGGAAGACTGAAAAGCGTGTGTTACTCCCTTTGTTTTTCCCGACTATTTTGCCGGATGCGAGAGAGAAGCGGGATGTTGACAGTCTGGGCGAATCAGATAGATTAGCCCGTGGTGCGCAAAATCGCAGTCTGTAATCAAAAGGGTGGCGTAGGAAAGACTACTACGGCAGTGAATCTGGCTGCTGGCTTGGCGCGGAAAACAGGGCAGGTTCTTTTGGTTGACTTAGACCCGCAGGCGCACGCTACAGTGGGACTGGGTTTGAGTCGGGAGGGTTTGTCTCTTTCTGTGTATGACGTGCTGATAGAGCCGGAGCAGGTGAATGCGGCCATTGTGCGGAATCGGGCGCAGGGACTGGATCTTCTGCCGTCTGCCATTGGTTTGGCTGGAGCAGAGCTGGAGCTGGCGCAGGCAGACAGCCGTGAGTTCAGGCTGCGCCGGGCGCTTGACCTGGTGGACACAGCCTACGATTTTGTACTTATAGACTGTCCGCCTTCGCTGGGGCTTCTTACGCTCAACGGTCTGGTTGCTGCTCATGCGTTACTGGTGCCAGTACAGACAGAATATTACGCACTGGAAGGCATTGCCCGGCTGTTGGACACGGTCAATTTAGTCCGTGACAGCCTGAATCCAACGTTGGAATTGGAAGGGGTTCTGCTGACAATGTTTTCTTCGCGTTTAACTCTGGCTCAGCAGGTAGCCGCGGAGATAAGGGGTTTTTTCAAAGGGCAGGTATTTAGCACCGTCATACCTCGCAGTGTAAGATTGGCCGAAGCACCCAGTTTTGGCAAGACTGTGTTCGACTACGACGGTTCTTCGGCTGGGGCCGCGGCTTACGCAGCGCTGGCGGAAGAAATATTGGCTAAACATGGATACAGGACGGAAGCGCACAAAGAGCAGCTGGAGGATGTAAACCAGGGAGGAGATAGTGACAGACAGCCAGCGTAGGGCTCTGGGCAAGGGCATCCGGGCCATAATACCTGAACCAACGCAAACCTTTTTGAGTGGGCATACCAGATTCCTGCGTTTGGAGGAAATCAGACCCAATCCCTATCAGCCCCGCCACAAGGTAGAGGACAATCTGAGTGAACTGGTTGCTTCCATCAAAACCAACGGGCTGCTCCAGCCGGTAGTAGTGAGACGTAGAGGAGACGGGTATGAGTTGGTGATGGGTGAAAGAAGACTGCGAGCTGCCAGACAGGCCGGGTTGGAACAGATTCCCGCAGTGGTGCGCGAGGCGACCGACAGGGAGATGTTGGAACTGGCTTTGGTGGAAAACTTGCAGCGGTCCAACCTCAACCCTATTGAGGAAGCGCTTGCCTACCGCCGGTTGGCGGACGAGTTCAAGCTCGATCATGAGGAGATAGCAGTTCGTGTGGGCAAAGACCGTTCCACTGTGACTAATGCGCTTCGTCTTCTTACTCTGCCGACAGAGGTAAAAGAGCTGCTGGCTTCGGGTCAGCTCAGTGCGGGACACGGTCGGGCACTTCTCGCCTTGAGTGACCGCCGGGCGCAGGTGGAGCTGGCGTTGAGGATAGTGAAGGAAGGTTTGTCGGTGCGCCAGGTGGAAAAACTCTGTAGGCGCAAGATTTTGCCTCCGCGGCACCACTCCGCAGAGCGTGATGTTCACATAGAAGAGCTGGAACATAAACTACAGGAGAGGTTTGGCACCAAGGTTACGATCAGCAGCATCAAGGGCGGTACAGGTACCATAACTATTTATTACCATTCGCTCCAAGATCTGGAGAGGGTAGTGCGAGAGCTGTTGGGTAAAGGTTAGAAAGTAGGGAGTAGCGAGTGGCGAGTAAAAAGGAAATATCGTTTCTGATTACTACCAATTACGATGCGAAGATTATCAAACGTTCTGTTTCTCTTACTACCTTCCGGATTATCCTGGCGGTTGTTGGCCTAGTAATAGCACTGGTGGCGGCAGGTCTGGTACTGGCCGGAGCCAGCGCGCAGAGAATGACCAGATTGGCTTATTTGGAATACCGCAATAGCCGGTTGGAAGCGGAGTTTGCGAAGCTGGTTATGCTCCGTCGGCGCCTCGCCGAGTTGGAGGAACAGAGTAAGAGAATGGCAGAGATGCTAGGGGTGGAGCGAACACCTCCAGAGGTGAACTGGGATGCACCGGCTCTCTCAGCCGAGTCCGGACGCAGCGAGATGAGAGTTCTGGGCGACTTACCTACCATTGTGCCACTTGACGAGTATGTGCTTTCGCGCGGCTTTAGCAGCCGACATCAGGCAGTGGACTTAGCAGCTCGTTCGGGAACTGCGGTGCATGCGGCAGCAAGGGGAGTGGTGGCAGACTTGGGTACAGATACGGTTTTTGGTAAGTATGTCTTGTTGCGGCATGCAGAGGGATACGAAACGTATTACGCCCACCTTTCTCTCTGGCGGGTGAAGACAGGTGATTCGGTACGAGCCGGCCAGGTCGTTGGTGCTGTTGGCTCAACTGGTCAGTCCAGTGCTCCGCATCTGCATTTTGAGATACGTAGATATGGTCAGAGGATTGACCCCACTGGGATGATGAAATTCTGAACCAGAGGAATTAGGGAGGACACTAATGAAAAGAGAATTACTCCTAGGGTTTTTACTACTGCTGGGAGCGGTCTGTAAGCCCACTGGCCAGAAGGTGAAAGTGACTTTCTGGCACGCCATGGGCGGAGAATCGCAGAAGACATTGAAGACGATGGTGGAAGAGTTTGAAAAAGAGAATCCAGATATTCAGATAGAGCTGATTGGCATGGGTAATTATGATGCCTTAGCGCAGAAGCTGATGGGTGCAGTTGCAGCCAAGGAGCCGCCGACTATAGCCCAGATGTATGAAAACTGGACTACGCAACTGCACGCCAGTGGAGAACTGGTATTCCTAGACAGCTTTGTGCGAGGTCCGGATGGTCTGAGTGCAGAAGAGCTGGTAGATATCTATCCGGCACTCTTGGAGAACAATACTTGGGATGGCAAGCTGCTCACCCTGCCTTTTAACAAATCGGTGCCAGTTTATTACTACAACGTGCCGATGTTTGAACAGGCAGGTTACAAAGAGTTTCCTCGCACCTGGCCGGTATTCCGTCAGGCGGTAAACAGGCTGACGAAGCGAGACGCGGCAGGTAACACCGAGGTATGGGGCACGGCTGGAGGCACAGACATTTGGATATTCGGCTCCATGCTCTTTCAGAAGAACAGTCGCTTTTTGGACAAGGAAGACGGCGAACCGGAGTTTAACGGCCCGGCCGGCGTAGAGGTACTTTCATTTCAAGTAGAAATGGTACTAAAGGATAAGGTGCAAACTGTGGCGCCGGGACGCGCGCCCATGGACGACTTTCTCGTAGGCAGAATTGCTTGTCTGACGGGCAGTTCCACTTGGCGGGCGCCGATAGTGGATAAAGAACCATTCAAAGTGGGCATGGCGCCTATTCCTATATGGGATAAGCCGGCGGCTATCATCTATGGCACCAACATTGGTATGTTCCGTCGGGCGAAGCCTCAAGAAAAGGCAGCAGCTTGGAGATTTATCAAATGGTTCATTTCACCAGAACAGCAGGTGAAATGGTCTCTGGGCACCTGGTATGTGCCGATTCAGCGCAGTTGTTTGAACGACCCGAGACTGAAGGAACGCATGGCCACTACTCCAGGTCTGGCTGCAGCCTATGGGCAGATGGATTATGCGGTATTCGAGCCCAGGGGATTGAAGTGGTTGGCAGGTCGCAAGGCGTTGGTGGAGGAGTTGGAGCAGGCAATGTTGGGAGCGAAAACTCCCCAGCAGGCTTTGGATGATGCGGCCAGGCGGTACAAAGGGGAGGGAGGGGAGAAATAAAGGGTTAAAGGGTAAAGAGTGGCTGTTCAGTATTCCACGCTTTCCAGTACCAAACCGTGGGAGGGGGCGGTTGGAAAAGGTCGGTGTTTGTGCCCAGCAAGGGCAGCGCGAATGTCAGTCAGGGTAATGCTACTAGCACCGTAGGCAACTGCAGCACCAACAATTCTTCTGACCATCTTGTATAGAAATCTGTCGCCTCGGATAGTTATGATTAGTTCGTCTTCGGGTGTGAGCAGGTCAAGACAATAGAGTGTGCAGTATGCCGGCCGAGAAGGCAGATGAAGATGACAGAAGTTCCCGAAATCGTGTCGGCCGGAAAAAAGTTGCAGAGCGCGGCATAACCGTTCTGTCTGTACGGGCAGACGGAATTCCCAATAGCGGGATGCGCGGAGAGGAGAGCGGCCGAGTACGACAAAATAGCGGTAAGTTTTGCTTTTGGCACTGTAGCGGGCATGGAATTCCACCGGTGCCAATTCTGCGTGTTTAATCAGAATCTCCCGGGGTAGGTGGAAATTGAGCGCCCGGCAGATTTGCTGAGTGGTTAGACGAGAGCTCGTTTGGAAGTTGGCCACGTAGTTACGGGCAGAGACGCCCGCGTCGGTACGAGAACAACCGTAAACGGTAACATGTTCACCAAGCAATTTGGTTAAAGCAGCTTGCAACTCTCCCTGTACAGTGCGGTGATGGGGTTGATACTGCCAACCGGCAAATCCGGAGCCATCAAATTCCAGAACCAGACGAATGTTCTGGAGCGAACGCAAAGAAAGGGTTTTGGCAGGCGGAACTGAAGGTGCTATTCCTTTGTCAGGCACTTCATACAGAATCGGGCATAGGGGACCACATTCAGGCGAGCCCGGGAAATGGGTTCCCCGCATTTTTCACAGGTGCCGTAAGTTCCTGCAGAGAGACGACATAGTGCGTCGTCTATCTCGCGCAGGGTCTCACTTTCCAGCGAACGCAGGCGGGAAGCAAGCTCACGCTGGTAGTTCTCCGTACCCTGGTCTGCAGTGTGGGTACGGTGCCGGGAGAGATCGCCTGTAGCTTCGGGACCGCAGGATTCCATAATTTTCTCGGCTATGCTTCCCTGTTTGAGTATACGGCGTTTTTCAGCCAGTAATTGCCTTTCGTACTTGACCAGTTCTGTTTTGGTGAGTTTTTTGCGTCTATTCATTGTCCTATCCGTTTGAGAGCCAATTGCGCCGGCTCTGCGTTTATCTTTACTTCGGACACAATTTCCGCATCAGGCAGCGACTCCGGGGTAACACGGAGCGCAAGTGTCTCACGACTAATGTAATCTTTGAATTCCTCTATCGCTTCTGTCAGCCGTGGACTGGCGGTACAGTGCAGGAAGATACGGTCGGTGACATCAAAACCTGCCTGCTTACGCAGGTTTTGGACACGGTGTACCAGTTCGCGTGCCAGACCTTCGTTTTCCAGCTGCCGGGTAAGCTTGGTGTTAACCCCTACTATTCTTTCTCCCTGTTCGGCCACGACAAAATCTGCCGGGAAAAGATTGGCATCAGTGAACAGCAATTCCCGTACATTCAATTCTTCCTTGATGTCATCGGCATGACGGAGGAAAATCTCCTGCTCTTCGGGATGGCTGAGTCGGATGATGCACGAGGAGAGAGGTTGACGAACCTTGAGGCGAGCCTTTTCCCGTGCCGCCCGGCCCAGGGAAACAACAGTCTGGATTAGTTTCACTTCTTCCTCCAGGGCTGGGTTGATCAGTTTCTCGTCTGGTTCCGGATAGGGGCAAAGGTGGACGGATTCCACCGCGGCCGAATTCCAGGACCGTACCAGATTCTGATACATTTCTTCCGTAAGAAAGGGCATGATAGGCGCTATCAGTCTGATTAGGGTCTCCAGACAGGAATAGAGTGTATGATAGGCAGCCAGTTTGTCCGTGTCGTGCGCAGACTTCCAGAAGCGACGGCGACTACGACGCACATACCACAGAGAAAGGTCATCTACAAACGATTCTACGGCGCGCGGAACCGCAGCCGGGTCATAATCGTCCAGCCGCTCGCGAGTGAACTTCACCAGAGAGTGCAGTCGGGATAGAATCCAGCGGTCAAGAAGAGCAAGAGATTCGGGATGAGGGAAAGGGGGGCGGGGGACAAAGTCGTCAATGTTGGCATAGGTGACAAAAAAGCTGTACACGTTCCAGAGTGTAAGAAGCTTTCGCTCTGCTTCCCGACCGGCCCCATAGCCAAAACACAGGTTCTGCGCAGGGTTCTGACTGGTAAAAACCCAGCGCATAACATCCGCGCCCATTTTCTCTACCGCTTCCTCTACTTCAATGGCATTGCCCCAGGACTTGTGCATCTCCCGGCCATCTTCTGCCTTCATGGTAGCGTAGCCCAGAACAGTGCGAAATGGCGCCCGGTTTTCCAGGACGGTAGACATCGCTAGAATGGCATAGAACCAGTTGCGGAACTGGCCGGGAAAGGATTCGGTAATGAAATCAAAGGGAAACCATTCCTGCCAGTAGGCCCGATTGGTGAGATAGTGGGTGGTGGAGAAAGGCACGATGCCGGCATCCAGCCAGGGATTGCCTACGTCCTTTATGCGCGGTACGGGTCGGCCGCATCGTTCGCACTTCACTCTTACCGCGTCTATCCAGGGACGGTGCGGCGTGTGTCCGGCAAACTGTTCCCAGCCTTCTACACAGCGCGCCTGCAGTTCTTCACGGGAACCGATGACGTCAAACCAGCCGCATTCGCACTTGAAGATAGGCAGAGCCAGACCCCAGTAGCGCTTCTTGGAAATGCACCAATCTGCCATATTACGCAGCCAGTCCAGCTCTCGCTCCAGTCCGAACTCAGGAATCCAGCGTACCTGCCGGGCAGATTCCATAATCGGCTCGCGCAGTGGGTCCATGCGGATGAACCACTCATCCACCAAGCGGAATACGAGTTCCTGTCCACATCGCCAACACACCGGGTAACGATGCGTATAGTCCTCTACCCGGAAAAGCAGACCTTTCTTTTTCAGGTCTGCAAAAATTTCTTCCGCTACTGCAGCCGAGTTTTTACCTGCCAGCCAGCCGAATTCAGGACGGAAGGTACCGTCTTCCTGCAGCGGGGCAATTACTGCTAGACCTAGCTCTTTGCCTAGAAGGAAGTCCTCTTTCCCGCAGCCGGGCGCAATGTGGACTATACCTGTCCCCTCACCTGCGCTGACTTCGTCCCAGGGGATTACACGATGCTCTACACCGTTCTGCGGCGCAAGCTCGTCATAAGGACCGCAATAAGTCAGACCAAGTAGTCCTTCGCCTTTTATTTTTTCTACAATACTGGCGTCCTTACCTAGTACAGTGGAAAGCAGGGGCTCGGCCAAAATGTAGATGGCGTTCTCGTAGCGGGCACGGACATATGTGAGTTCCGGGTGCACCGCGGCGGCAACATTAGAAGTAAGGGTCCATGGTGTAGTTGTCCAGACCAGAAGGTATTCATTCTTCCGTTCACACAAGGGAAAACGTAGATATACAGCTTTATGAGTCAGTTCGCGATAGCCTTCTGTGACTATCTCCTGGTCGGAAATGGCAGTGCCACAGCGTGCACACCAGGGCATTACATCCGTGCCTTCGTAGATGAGACCGCGTTCATGGCATTTCTTCAGGAAGTACCAGATGGAATAGTTGTTTTCTTCAGACATCGTGTAATAGGAATTCTCCCAGTCCATCCATTGGCCGATGCGGATGGACTGCTGGGTTTGTATGCGAGAGTACTTCTGTACCCGTTCTTTGCACTTTTCTATGAACCGGTCTATGCCCATTCTCTCTATGTCGCGTTTAGAGCGGAATCCCAGTTCCTTTTCAACTTCTACTTCTACCCATAGTCCTTGGCAGTCGAAGCCGTTTTGGAAACGCTGGTCGTACCCGTTCATGGCTTTATAGCGTTGAAACAGGTCCTTATAGGTGCGACCCCACGCATGGTGTACGCCCATGGGACCGTTGGCAGTTATGGGACCGTCCAGGAAGCGGAACTTCTTAGTGCTGCCACGGTTGCGCTCCATCAGCTTGGCAAAACAACGGTTCTTGTCCCAGAATTCCAAGATACGCTTTTCTATCTCGGGATGATGGGGGTGCCGGGGAACTGGAGTAAACATCAGTATTCAGCCTCCGCAATGGTTAGTACTCGAAGCGCGTAATTCTCAGTTGAAAACATAGTGTTCATTTCTATCGGGCTCTCCCCGTGTTACGCGCATCTGCCTGGAACATGGGCCAAGGCGAAGCAGCAGGACCACCACCGGAGCCACGTATACACCAGGCCGCAAGGCCATTGCCCACATAGATGTTCCCTTCGTCGTCCAGCTTGGGCGAGGAAATAAACTCGGCTGAATAGCCTTCTCCGAGAGCACAAGCCCAGCGTCGAGTACCATCGCTGTTTACGGCATACAGAGAGTCTGAACTGGCAGCAAGAAATCTGTTCTTTTTGCCCAGCGTGGCGAGAAAGTAGATAACCCCTGTGCTGGCTACAGCAGGAGTGGAGATTACCGCTCCCAGCATAGGAGACCGATAAATCCACAGGAGGCTACCGTCGCTTGGTCTCAGGGCGAGTAGTCTTCCGCTCGTTCCCACATAGACAGTATGATCGAGGCCGACGACTGGGGAAGACGGCTGGTCTCCTACCAGTACCTGCCAGTTTTCTGTGCCGTCAATCAGGTTTACGGAAGCAAGTCGTCCGTCCTCGTCTGCGACATATATCACGCCCAGGGAGTCGTCAATGGCGGGGGAAGCATCAATCTGGCTGGTGGAAAGACCATAGACCCATTTTCTGACGCCGCTGTAGGGGTCCAGGGCATACAAGCTACCAAGCTGGCTGGCCACATATACGGTGCCGTCTTTGCCAATTACTGGTGAGCTGTATCCCCCTCCGGTGCGATGCGACCACAATCGTTGCCCATTTGTCGATGTGACAGCTAGAAGTGAATCTCCGTTAGTGTGGATGTACACCGTCCCACCGGTACTGATGGCGGCGGTGGCCATTACTTCCTCGCCGATGTAGATGGTCCATTTCCTGGTACCGTCCGCATTAATAGCATAGAAAGAATCATTGGCGCAGCTTATGTAGATGGTACCATCATCGTCAATAGCAGGAGCTGGGTAAAACTCGTTTTCGTCCAAGTCAATGAATTCCCAGCGGCGTGTACCATCCAGTCGCCGACAATTCAGGGCACCGTATTCGCAGCCGATATAGGCTGCATCCCGGGTTTGGTCCAAACCGAAAGTATTCAGGCTGAATTCGGCGGAGTCCTGGGGGTCTTCCGGGTCAGTATACGTAAAACTCCAGCGGATGTTTCCTTCTGTGGGGTCTGCGGTAACAGACAAGGGGTCAGACCAGCCTGAGCTTCTTCTGGCGTTGCGGGCGCGGACTCTGATGCTGTAGCGGCCCGGCACGGTATAGGTGTGAGTATCGGCAAAGGCCTGGCCGCCGGCAACAAAAGTTGACCAGGGGGAGCGGGTACCGTCACCCCAGTCGAACATATATGACACTTCTGCTCCTGTCGGGTCTGAGGTCTGGGTGGTGCAGGCATATACTGCCCCGACTGTGGCGTGTGCGGGCCCGCGGGGAATTTCGGGTACCAGGGGTGCGCGGCCGCAGGCAGTTAGGAAAAAGAAAGCTGCAGCCAAGAGCAATGTGGTAACCTGCTGATATTTTGAGGTTGCCGTCGGTAACGGGTCTGGTCGTGCCCAGTTTTTGCTTCCAGTAAGCCTCATACCTTAGCCTCCAAGTATAGCGACAAAACTGAATCTGACAAGAAATCTTTCGTAAGAAAAAAGGCCCGCGCTGGGCGGGCCTTTTCGATGCTCTTGCTTGCTTTCTATTTGGCTCCTGCTTTGCCCCGGTTGTAGGCATCCCGCTGCCATTTTGGCCAGGGAGCATCGGGCATAAGTAGTTTGTCCTTGTAGCCGGCTACGCAGTACAACGCATCTTCGCCAATGACGATGATGTTGCCGTTGGAAAGGATTGCCGGCTGACCTTCAAACGTGTCAGGTTTGCCGCGGCGGGCAGATTTCTTGCCCGAGAAGTAGTCCGGACAGTTGCAGGCCCAGACCAGCTCACCATCTGATTGACGAATGCAGTATAACACATCCGCGTAGTCCTGATAATACAGATAGTCGCCGGCCAGAATCGGGCTGGTGACAATGTCGTCTGTTCCGTGTTGTTTGGACCAGATGATGGCGCCAGTAGCCGGGTTCAAGCAGTACATTTTTCCGCTGCCGGTTCCGGCAAATACCGCGGTGGGACTGACTACCACTCTCGTTACCTCCGCATCCAATATCGCGGTCCAGCGGATGGCACCGTCGGTGGCTCTTACCGAGAAGACCCGACCGGAGCTGGAACCGCAGTAGAGGTTGCCGTCAGCGCCGATGGCTGGCGGATGGATTTCGTTGTTCTGGCGCAGCATCTTCTTCCAGGAAGGACTGGCCAGATTTGGAGGCAGTTTGTAGAGGTAACCAGAATCGGTACCGATGTAAACGTTGCCGCCGGCATCAATAACCGGAGCTCCCACCATACCGGGAATGCGATAGCGGGCGTTGAGAGTTACAGTTGTGCCGTTGTCAGTGAAGTAGTAGAGCGTATCGTTGTCACGAGGAGCGTAGATTTTGTCGCCGTTTACCGCCACGGTTCCCCAGGGGATATAGGTGAGGGAATCTTCACGTTTCTTGCCGGGCCAGTTCCAGACTTTGCTCAAGCTGAGATTGAAGGCGTACAGCTCGCCGTCTTCGTTTCCGACTATGATGTGCTGGCGGTCCGGACAGTATACCGGATGGCCGGTAAATTCATTTTCTTCTTCTGGTACATATGGCGTGCCGGTGCGGCGGGTGCGTCCTTGTGTGGTTATCGCCCGGATTGTACCGCCTTCGACTGTGGTGTAGATGAGTTCTGTGGTGCCGTCCATGACGATGACAGGAGATCCCGTTGCCAGATATTCGTTCTCTTTGTCGGACCACCACCACCAAGTGACAGCCCCGGCTTCCCCGACGACAAGGGTTTCCGGCCGGGACCATTCTGAGAGGGTGCCTTTTTTGTCTCGAGCCTGGCAGGATACAGCTACTTTGCCCAGTCTGGTGTAGGTGTGGGAGTCGCGTACTATGCCGCCGCTTGGTACCCAGCCGATGGAATCGCCTGGGAAGATGCTGTCGCTCCAGATGCCAGTGTTACCGTCACCCCAGCGGAAGCGGAACCCTACCGAGTCGCCATCCGGGTCAGTGGTTGTGGCAGAAAACCAGGCAGGAACATTAATGACGGCCACCAAAGGTATGCGCATTGTAGGCACAAGTGGTGCAGAATTTGGGAGGATTCTGATACTGGTAGGTTCAGACCAGTCTGAGGTCTTGTTTGGGTCCTCGGCGAGTACAGCCAGTACCTTGACGGAATAGTGGCCCGGAGTACGCCAGGCGTGATATACATACGCTCTCTCGCCGGAGGGATAGCTGGTTTCAGTAGTTTCTATAGAGGCGTCTCCCCAGTTGATAACATAGCGTACTTCCTTGTTCTGGGCCTGGGTAGTCATTACCTCAAAGCGCGTGGGTGCGCCCTGATAGGCGGAGTCAGGGCCGATTGGTCGGCCCGGGGTTTCAGGCGGCCTGGCTTTGGGGCAGCCAGTGACAGTGAGGAGTAATACTAACGCCAGTACGCCTGCAACGGTCAATCTGGTCCAGTTCATCATCATTTTCCTCCTTAGGATAAACGGGATGCCAATGTTCCTACTTCATTACTACCGGGCCATGGAAGCTACCGCGTTCTGGGAAACGGCACACTCCTCCACGGCCGTCCTCAAAATAGAAATAGTACTGATGATCGGCGGCTAGGAAGTGTTTGGTGCGATACACGTATAGTCCGTTGTAGGGCTTTCCGGCGGCCAGGCTCATTTGGTGAGGTATGCCGTCTATGTAGATGAGAGCGAGTGCTGCCGGATCGTTGTCCGCATCGCGGTATTCTACTGTGTAGGTATAGCGGGAAAGATGATTGCCGATAGGCGGAGTAATCCGGTTGCTAGAAAGTCGAGGGGGAGAGTTGGGGGTTTCATACACTTCTGGACCGCGGATAAAGCCGTAGCGAGGATGGGAGACACAGTCTCCTCTGTCATCTTCGGCACTGAAATAGTAATGGTGGGAGCCCGGGGCAAGACAGGTCTCGTACAGATAGATGCCGTCATTAGGTTCGCCGCTGTGCAGTTTCATCTGGTGGGGAATGCCGTCAATGAATACTCGTACCTGTCGGGGTGGTGCCTTGCCGTCTTTGTCCTGATAACGAACGGTGTAGGTATAAATGTCCTTACTGGTGGAGCTGGCGTAGTGTACTCCGCCCTCAGAGAGAATTGGAAGTCGGTTGTAGGGAGCGCGGGATCCAACAAAGGGGCCACGCCAAGCTCCGTAACGAGGAAGTCGTTCGGTCTGACCACGGGCGTCTTCGACCTGGAAGTAATAGGTATGTTCACCTTTGGGCAGGGTGAGGCGGGCTCGATACACGCCTTTGGCAACTTTGCCACTGGCGAACCGGAGGGGGTATGCCTCGCCGTCAACATAGATACTTATCCTGGCCGGAGGGTCTCCGTCCGGGTCTGAATATCTGACACTGGCGACATAGGTTGTGCGGGTGAGCCCACCTTCCAGCGGCCGGAATTCCGGCTGGGACAGACAGGGTTTATTGTTTGCCTCTTGGGCAAACGCAGGAATCACCAACGTCGCCGCAGCCAGAACAAAAAGGGTGGTGGAAAGAAGGCCGCGCTTTTTCAACATAACTTCCTCCTTATTCAAGTCCGAGGATTATAGAAAGTGCATGTTGGAGTGTCAATCCGCTCCGAAACGAACGAAAACAGGCAACCATCTGTCACAAGGAATGATAGTTGTGTCTGTATTCCTGTCAACCTAATTTCGTGGAGAAGAACAACTTGACTTAACTAAGTTCTGGTCCGATGATAGGGAGGTGAGAATAGCACTCATTGCTGCTTGTTGTGTTTTATCTGCAGGTACAGGGGGTGGATGCAGACCACAGGTCAAACCCATAGAAGTGGATTTCCGCCGGTTGAAGTTGGAGCAGGTGAGTCAGGGGGTATTGGAGCTGGAGCTTTACAATCCTAACAGATTCAGGCTGGCTGCGGAGAGCCTGCGTTATTTTCTTGTGTGCGGCGAAGATACGTTGGCTCAGGGTGTAAAACCGCAGGGAGTAAGTATGGCGGCACTGGATAGTATTGTAGCCGAGTTTCCTTTTGAGCTACGTTATGACATCTGGGCTCTGGTGTTGCGTCTGCCGGCCATACTTGCGGATACGGTATGGTTGCAGCTGGAGGGTAGGTATGTTGTCTCCTGGCCCGGAGGAAGCGGACGGTTTAGCTATGCTCGTTACATCTTTTTGGCAGAAGAACTGAACAGGCTGAGGAATCTGTTTGGCGGAGACTAACCGCAGAGCACAGCCCCGCCGTTGACGTTGAGAATTTCGCCGGTGATGAAGGTGGAAAGGTTAGAGGCAAGGAAGATTACGGCAGAGGCGAATTCCTCAGGACGACCCACCCTACTCAAGGGAATAGTGGCGAGCACCTGTTTGCGCAGAGCCGGGTCAGATAGGGTGGGGCGAGACATATCCGTGTCAAACCAGCCCGGGGCGATACAGTTCACTAGGATGCCGTAGGGAGCGAGTTCGACGGCGAGCGATTTGGTCAGACTGATGATAGCGCCTTTGGACGCGGCATAATGGGAATGGAAAGCTTCTCCTCGCTGACCTGCAGTGGAAGAGACTAGGATGATGCGGCCCGCTTGGGCCCGGCGCAGAAGCGGAACGGCTTCGCGGCAGCAGACAAATACGCCCCGCACATTGACATCCAGCATCTCGGCCAACTGCTTGTCTGTCATCCGCTCTATACCTGCCGTTTTCCAGATGCCGGCGTTGGCTACCAGTATGTCCAGCCGGCCTAACTCGTTGGTTATTTGTTTGAACATACGCTTTATCTGACCCGAGTCGGCCATATCAGCCTGCAAAGGAAGAGCGCGTACGCCTGCGGTTTCGCACTCGGCGCAGGTTTTTACCGCTTCCTTTCTTCTTCGGTGGTAATGGACGATGAGGTCAGCTCCAGCTCGGGCCAGAAGCAGACAGGCGGCTCTGCCCAGTCCGCGGCTCCCGCCGGTCACCAGCGCTACTTTACCGCTAAGGTCAAGGGAGAGCATCCTGGAGACCCTGAAGGAATGTTTCCACCTCTTCTTCGGTGTTGTAGAAGTGAGGAGAGATGCGGAGCATATTCTGCCGCAGGGAGCAGTATAGTCCGGCCTGGGTGAGTTTCTGCCACAGGGCCGCCATATCTACGCCCGGTTTGTGGCAGGAGATAATACCGGCTGAGTGCTCGGAGTCCGCGGGCGTGACTATTTCAAATTCTGCCCGTTGTAGTCCGGAGCGGAGTTGTGCGGTCAGCATGTTGATTCTTGCCTGTATGTCCTTTAGGTCGAACCGAAGGAGTATCTTTACGCATTCGCCCAATCCCAGTATGGCAGGCCAGTTTTTGGAACCTTCTTCGTAACGTCTGGCATCGGGCAGCATAGGCTGGAGGGTAAAGAAGTCATTTACCTGGTCCCAGCGTACCGATAGCCAGCCCATGTTACACGGCTGGAGGGAGCAGAGTAGTTCAGGACGGATGTACATGAAACCGGAGCCGATGGGTGCAAACATCCATTTTGCCCCATGTGAACAGACAAAGTCCACTCCTGCCTGGTGAAAATCCATGTCCACAGCTCCCAGTCCCTGCATCGCATCAATGATGAAGTAGATTCCACGTTCACGACAAAACCGGCTGATGGTGCAGATATCGACCCGTACACCGGTAACGAAGTTGACCCAGGAAAGGGCTACGCAGCGGGTATTTGCGTCGACCAGGCGGAAAACCGCTTCCGGGCCCTGAGCCAGTTCCTGGCTGGTAACCCAGCGTTTTTCAATCTGCGGCAACAGGAAGCGGAAGGGATATGTCACAGACGGAAAATCATCTTGCATGAGTATCACGTTGTCTGTGGGTTCCCACTTGATGCTGCCGATGGCAATGTTTATGCCGGCGGTAGAGTTCTTGGTGAAAGCTATGCCCTCTACAGGTACGCGCATCAGCCGGGCCAGGTTCTGGCGGCACTCTTCTGCCAGAGACTCAAAATTGGGGGTGGGAATGCGGCCAAGCTGGAAGGTGAAACTTTCTAGGAAGCTGGTAGCCAACTTGAGCGCTGGCAGAGGCAGAGGGCCGACGGCTGCATGGTCAAAGTAAACGCAACCGGAAAGCGCCGGCATCAGCTTGCGGACTTCTTCTATGTCTTTACGGTTCATAGGCGGCCATTATGCCCGGTCTGGAAGCGAATGCAAGTCTTGCCTCAGTTTGAGTTCTGCACTATCAGTTTCTGGGTGCTGGTTATGTTTCCGACATCAAGCCGGACAAGATAGATGCCGTCTGGTAGACCATACAACTCCAAGGGCACGGTCAGGTTGCATTTGTCCGTGGTCAGGCCATAGGAGCGAATGCAGCGGCCGGTAGCATCATAAAGGCGAAGCTGGAATGGACCGGGCCGAGTGAGACCTATTTTAGCCTGGGCTTTGTTGCGGGCAGGGTTAGGCCGCAGCGGAAACAGCGTGGCGCGGCCCACCTCGGCTTCGGGCATTATCTGGTTTTCAATGCCAGTGGTGATATTGTGTTTTTCCAGTATCCACCTGCCCGGGTTGAACTCAAAACCGGTGGGTTGATCAGGTAAAAGGAACGTGTCGCGCTGGGGATTTGTCCTGATATTCCAGTGCAGCAGCGTATCAGTTCCGTCGGCGAGTGTTACCCGCGCTTCGAGGGGGATATGGAAACATACGGGTGCCTGATTGCCGTTGGACTGGGCTACGTCCACTATCAGCTGCCAGCCTTCTGCAGTCTGGCGGCGGAACCAGTTGATGTTATAGTACGGAAATCCGGCCATATACACCCATTCATCATAGAACCAGTCCAGTTCCAAGCCGCTAACCCTTTCCTGAATCCGTTTGCGGTCTTCAGTAGTGGAGTTACCGTAGGCAAAGCTGTCCAGCCACTCCCTTTCGGCCTGGAACCAGATGCCGGGCTGCTCAAAGACGGTATCGCCCATCACATATCGGGCCATATGGTTTACCCAGGCGCTCTTGCAGTAGGTATGACCCCAGTCAAACAGCCGGGACATACCCGGGTTGTAGATGGGGTGGCGGTCTCTGGCGTCGGCGGTAAAGAAGTCCTGCCGGTACTCTTCCATAGCGTTGAGGAAAGCCTGACGGCCATAACGATGATAATGCCAGAGCGGATCTAAGTAACTTGCCCCGCCTTCGTTGAGCCAGATTTCGGCCCAGATGAAGCAGGTGATGCAGTCGCCATACCACATATGGGCCAGTTCGTGCGCGATACCGGATTCGTCTGCGTTGGTTATCCAGCTGCGATGAATCGTGGTCATAGTCTGGTGTTCCATTCCGCCAGCTCCAAACGGGTACACCGCTACCTGTCCGTACTTTTCGGCCAGGAAGGGGTACTCGCCAAAGCGATTGGAGTCGGAGTAAAAGGCAATCATATCCGGTACGTTGGCGAAAGCGGTCATTGCTCGGATAGAATCTTCAGGCCATACCCAGTGCCGAATGAGCATCGAGTCGCCTGAGCGAGACCGGTACCACTGAGTTATTTCCTTGAAGATGCTGACAGCAAAATTGATGAGATAGGTGGGTATCGGATAGCGATGAGTCCACCAGAAGGTTTTCGTGCGCGCAGGACCGGAAGTTACGCTGTCCAGCATACCGTTGGCGCAGGCCCGGAACGAGTCGGGCACAGTGATGTTCACTTGGCAACCCCGTTCTGCTTTGTCCCAAGGATGGTCCCAGCAGGGAAACCAGTAGCGGGCGTCTTCAGGCTGGGTCAGGGTGTAGCATACAGAATGGTTGCGGCCGGAGCCGGAACCCTGCAGATAATAGTAGAAGCCTCTGTTGGTAGTAGTAGAAAGACGGCGGTAGTATATATCCAGATATACCGATTCGCCCAGAGCCAGGGGCGGGGCGAGATAAACAATAAGACTACTTGTGGTAGTGCGGAAGTTCTGCGTTTGGCCAGTCCGGCGGACCGAGTCGCAGACCAGGCGGCCGAAGTCGAAAACTACACTGTCCAGCAGGGGCAGTTGGCTGACCAGCCAGATGCCGCAGCGGGCGCTCATTGCGCCTGAAGTCATCGGCAAATTCAAGTCTATTCGGTAGAAACGGACGTCATAGGTGTGGCTAGACTCTGCCGCAACCCGGGCAGGTTCGCAAAGCGGCATTAGCCATTTGGTTTCGTAGCGTTCCGGTCCCGGAACATAAGCTAGGCAGATACTCGCCAGCACAAGCGACCACGACAGTGTTGTTATCATAAAAGCTCCTTTGTCACCAAATTCTACACATATTAGGGATGAATGCCATCAGTTGACACTCAGTACGATCAGTTCATACTGTAAGTAAAAAAGAGCCGGTTTTGGCTGCCGATGGTAGTCGGCCGCGAGCCGGTAGAAACAAAAACTGACAGGAGGTCAGAAATGCTGAAGGAGTTCAAGGAGTTTGTTCTCCGGGGCAATGTGATGGATATGGCCGTGGGCATTATCATCGGTGCGGCGTTTGGCACCATCGTCAAATCGCTTGTGGAAGACGTTCTTATGCCGCCAATTGGCTTACTTCTAGGCAAGGTGGACTTTTCCAATCTGTACATACTGCTCAAAGAAGGCGCTACACCCGGGCCGTATGCGGCGCTCGCTGATGCCAGAGCTGCGGGCGCAGTGACGCTGAACCTGGGGCTTTTCATTAATACCATCATCAGCTTCGTCATTATTGCCTTCTGCGTGTTTCTTCTGGTGAAGGGTATGAACCGGCTGCGGCGTCAGCCGGTGCCAGTGCCGGCAAATACCAAGGAATGTCCTCACTGCGCCATGGTCATTCCTCTGGCGGCCAGACGTTGCCCGCATTGCACCTCGCAGCTGGGACAGGATTAGAAACCGGTCAGACCAAACGGTAGCTGCTGGGAATCGCTGCCTCTGTGTATTCGTAGCAGGGGTCTCTCCTTACGACTGACAGCGTTCCAGCAGTTCCGTGAGGAATAATCTTCCTGCTTCTTCCAGGTCGCCGCTCAAAAGGAAAGTTGCACTTCTTACCCGTATACCGCGAGCATCCACATTCAGCGGGCGTTGGAGCTTGGCAGGATAAACCAGCACTGCCTCCTGACATCCTTTCAGCGCTGCGTATGTGTGAACCTGAGCGAAGTCAGCGCTATCTGGCTGTTCAGGGTACTTGTATTTTGTATCCAGTATGAATTTTATTGTGCCGGTCTTTGCGTCCCGCAGCACAATGTCTGCCTGCATTTCGGTCCACCCTGGGGCGATGGGCACGGGGTACTTTTCTTCCAGTTCTAGCTCTGCAGGTAGGTGGGCGCGCAGCCACTCGGTTACGAATGTTTGAAACAGGTTGTGCATACTTACGAGAAACGGCAGTATCTTGTGTTCGCCAGTTTCTATATGCGGGCCGCTATGCTCCAGAAAAAAACGGCAGAGCGCGTGCAGCGGTTGATAGTCTTCGTTCAGGCGATTGTATAGTCGGCCAAGGCAGTCTTTGGCTTTCAGCGGAACAAGGCTAGTCACACCTTGCAGGCGGTGAAAGGCCTGACGTACAACCGGTAGAACCCGCTCGGTACACAGCCCGCTGCGGGCGATGCACAGAAGCGTCCAAGTAAGAAGCTGATTCTCCTCAGTGTCAGTGGTGTGCTCGTGATAATGACAGTGCAGCTGAGCGTCCCAGGGTCTGCGGGCAAGATACGGTATATCCAGGCGGCCCCGGATGACGGACAGCCGGCCTGATTCTGGTTCGTAGGTGCGGTAAAATCCCCGCCTGCTTCTGTCCAGAACCCGGCGCGCCAGAATATTTGCGAGTCGTTCGTAGAACTCGGTCAGAGACGCACGATCGGTCAAACCAGAAATGAACTCAATTCCCTTGAGCCGATAGGCATATTCGAGCATGCGGAACAGATTACCCAGCGGCACTTTCGGTTTCAGGACGATGTGCAGTTCCTGGCTCAACGGTATCGTCCCTACCCAGCCCTGGGAAGTGAGTTGCCATTGTCCTTCGGTTCTGGGCGAAGGGAATTCAACATTTACCCTTTGCCCATAATGTCTGAACAGACTTTCTCCCAGCTTCTCATCCAGCGCTTCTCTGGGAAGGCGAACTGGTTCGTACTCCGAAAGTTCAATCCTCATTTAGCCGCGGGATATGCGTTCTTTCACTCTTTCCCAGCTAAACGCCTCGGCTTTTTCCGATCGGTCGAAGAAGTACTCATCCAGGTATGGCTGGATTTCGGTGCGCCAGATATTTTCCAGTTGCGAGGATAGATCCTTGGTCAGGAAGAAGGAGATTCCCACATGGTAGTGTTTATCGCCAATAGTATTGTTTAGTTCCTTTAGCACCTCAATCAGTCGCTGGACAGGGAAACCGGTTTGCGCGTGATGGCGTTCCAGAATCTCATACTGCGGATAGAGCGGAAGGAAGGCAAACCTGCGGCGCAGGGCATGGTCAACCAGAGCAATGGAGCGGTCGGCAGTATTCATCGTGCCGATGATACGTACGTTCGCCGGTATCTTGAGTCCGCCGCCCCCTGCCATAGGTATTTCCTCTTCCCGATACTCAAGTAGATACATAAGCTCACCGAACACACGCGCCAGGTTCGCCCGGTTGATTTCGTCAATTATCAGAACACATTTCCCTTTGGCCATCTGCGCCTTTTGGCAGAAATTCAGGAATCTGCCGGGTACGACCGGGTAGTGCAAACCGCCGTCGGCTTTCGACTCCGGCCGGATGCCCTGGATGAAATCCTCGTATGCGTAGGCGGGATGGAATTGGACAAGCTCGACAAAGCCGTCGTCGTCGCCGACCAAGAGTTTTGCCAGCCGCTTGGCAACGAAGGTCTTGCCAGTTCCCGGCGGCCCGTATAGAATCGCCTGCCCTTTGCGCTCAATAGCTTGCAACCAGTTCTCCAGTTGTGCCTCAGAGATACCCGTATCTCCGGTAAAGTCGGCACGGGTATATGGCGGTTGTTCCGGGGACTCCCTTTCAGAGTCCTCTGCGCCAAGATAAGCCCGGATAGCAGGCCAGGGGTTTTCTGGGCCGGCAAGCAGGGCCAGAGGGAAAAGTTGCACAAATGACTGCGCTATGCGTGTGCGCAACTTTTTGGCCGGCAAATCTGACGCTTCGTGGGCGGGAATGAGCTGAAAGACATTGAAGTTGTAATTATCAGGCTCAGCCAGCCAGCGGGCGATATCGGCCGGTTGATTGTCGCCTTGGAGATAGTCGCCCCAATCATAATGGTTCAGAATGTTGGCAAGCTCTTTTCCACAGGTACGGCAGTTCTGGGTAAGACGTTGCTGCACCTCGGGCGCATAATCTGTGACAGCAAATCCGAACTCAATACTTTCCTTTTTCACGGTGACGTAGAGTTGAGCGTCTCCGATTCGGCGACTGCCCTTTGGATAGAATGCGCCCCAGAGGTAATCCCACGTCCCGCCCTTGCCAAAGTCGTTCTTCGGTATCTTGGCCAAGATGCCTTTCTCGGTTTCCACATAATCTTTAATGGCCTTGGGCAATTCTTTTGCTACGTCAGCCAGCAAACGACGCAAAGGTTCTTGCAGGTGGTCTTCGAATTCCTGGTGGTGTTCGTTGTAAAACATTGTTGTCGGGTTTGCGTGCAGCTGGCTAAGCAGCTCAAAGGTGCGTTCGGTGAAGTACGGCCGGGCGCGTGGCGATTCCTTTGCTTCTGGCGGCTGGATACCGTCGGGAACTCTTGGCGCTGAGGCGATTTCATTGAATTCTTTTTTGCTAAGTTCGATCAGCGTCCCACGCCACCCGGACTGGTTTACCGTTCTCGGTGTTGTGTCGTTCCACTCCACTGGCAGACGGTGGCCGTGACGAACCCCCGGTACGAAGTAGTATGAGCCTGTGACAGTACCGAGACCTAACACTTGAGTCGTACCCTTGTTGGCGACTATTCGGTCGCCAGGCCGGATGCGGAGAAACTTCTGCACTTGCGTCAGTCCACCTGTTGTCCAATCGGGCTTCCGGGCTGAGATTTCCTCGTACCTTTGCTCTAATTCTTCTTCTGATAGGTCAGTCAGGTCGCCAAGGTCATCCCAGCCGATTGCAATAAAGCCGCCTGTGCGGCACTCGTCCCAAAGCCAAGCGTTTTCGCCGGGTGCAATCTTCCAGTAGCGCGTTATGCTCTCGTCCTTGGTTACTGACGCACAGACCCAGATGAAGCTCTGAATGTCTATCATATCCTTGGCGCCGAAACGCTGCAAAAGGATGAACAATTGCCCGGCTACCTGTTTGAACCAGACGTAGAACGGGGATGCCGGCTTCGCAGCATATTCCTTGTTCGCTCCGACAAAATTCATGAACCACGTAACGATAGAAGGTTTGACAAATAGCTCTTCTTCCGGGAAGAGCAGAAACAGGTAATAGGTTGGAAATGTCCATTTGTTCGGAAGGCCGCGTTCCTTGCAGTAGGCTGAGAATCGGTCGAGCCGGACGTGTGCAGGACCTTCACCGTAGAGAAGGTCAAGTACAGCTGCACAGAAGGAAGGTTTATCCAGTGATTCCGTATGCAGGATGCTGAGGTCGCCGGCCGCAGGTGTTGATAGATGCAAGAGGTTAGTTGCCTGAGCTACTTTCCCGAGCCGACTGACTACCTCGTCGTAGTTTCCCTCGGCAATGAGCTTGCGCAGGTCAGTTTCGTCAAGAAGTTTTGAGGCTAGCTCCACCGCCTTGCGTTTGTAGATTATTTCTTTTTCCTGAAAGTGCTTGTGGTCGAAGCTGTTCCAGTCCGGGAAACGCTTGCGGACCAACACCAGCATCTCGTTGACTTGTTCGTTTGTCAGTTCCACTTTCATAGCACTACCTCCCTTATGCAGGACGTTGGATTACGGTGCGGGTTGACTTGTCTCACACTAGGCAGAATAGCCGAACTGGCAATCCGGGTCAAGGTGAAAGCAAGTTAAGCAGTATGTCTGAATGCAGACAGGATAAGTAACTTTACAACTTACTGTCGGTCAATTGGATAGAAAAAAACACCGACAGTTTGCAGCGGGAAGTGTAATTTAGTGAGATTCTAACGGTCTGGAGTTGATGGAGATAAACCGGAAAAATGCATAGTGTGTAAAACTATATTGTAACTGTCTGAATATTTGCTGGTTATGTTTGTATAACCGGTCTTGTAGCCTTAGTGGCGTGTGGAGGGGGGAACGGTTCCCCCAGTGGTTTGGTTGGCGGGCGAGTAGGGAATTTGAAGGTGGTTTGCGTGGGCAGGTTGCGATTCGAGCTATGCTGGGGGTTTCAGAGTCTAAAAATAGAGGAATGATGATCCCGGTTACGGCAGAATTTAGGTCGGTATTCTGGTATGCGGGCGTGAGGACGGGAGCGGGTGTGAATGCGGCTTCATAGTTGCCGCCTGTGGCAGCTCGGACGGAGGTTGAAAGGCGAGGTCACTCTGCTATGGCAAAGGCAATACCGCTCCTTGCGCTCCGACCCGGCCAGATGTTTGACCCGCAGGTAAGCTGAATCTATACTGAATTATGGCTAACTGGAACGGACCTTTGGAAAAAATTGACGATACGCGGCTGCGGATTCCGAAGAGCTATAAACCGCAGATGCGCGTTGATGGTATTATTTACGCTGATGCAAATCTTTTGGAAGATATAAAGCGCGACCAGGCGCCAGAGCAGGTGGCGAATGTAGCTACCTTGCCCGGTATTGTTGGTCAGTCTATGGCAATGCCGGATATTCACTGGGGCTACGGATTTCCTATTGGCGGGGTGGCGGCTTTCCGCGTTGAGGATGGTATAGTTTCACCGGGCGGAGTGGGGTATGACATCAATTGCGGTGTGCGGCTGCTGCGTACCAAGCTGAGTCGGGAAGACTTGAAGCCGGAGCTTCTGCGTAAGCTGGTCTATTCCATTTACAATAATGTGCCTTCGGGCGTAGGCTCCAAGGGCAAGATAAGGATTTCGCAGGCAATGGTGCGGGAAGTGCTTACCAAGGGCGCGCGCTGGGCTGTGGAGCAGGGTTACGGAACCGAAGAAGACTTGGAATACACCGAGGAGCATGGCGAAATGGCTGGTGCAGACCTGGCTGGAGTGTCGGCCCGGGCTCTGGAGCGGGGTATGCCGCAACTGGGCACCTTAGGCGCGGGGAATCATTTTCTGGAGATACAGGAAGTAGTAGAGGTGTATGACCAGAAGGCGGCCGAGACACTGGGTATCTGGCCCGGGCAGATTACGGTGATGATTCATACCGGTTCGCGCGGACTAGGATATCAGATTTGCGACGATAATGTGAAAACGCTTGTGGCTGCGGCGCGGAAGTACGGAGTGGAGCTGGTGGATAAACAGCTGGCCTGTGCGCCAATTGATTCGCGTGAGGGCAGGTTGTACTTCGGGGCGATGGTGTGTGCGGCTAATTACGCCTGGGCGAACCGGCAGGCAATTGCGCACTGGGTACGGGAGGCATTCAGTCAGGTGCTGGGGCTTCCGGTTGAGCAGCTGGGTATGACGCAGGTGTACGATGTGGCACACAATATTGCCAAGTTCGAAGAGCACGAGGTGAACGGAAAGAAGATGAAGCTGTGTGTGCATCGCAAGGGTGCCACCAGGGCTTTTCCGCCCGGCCATCCGGCCCTGCCGGCAAAGTATCGTGATCTTGGACAGCCGGTATTGATTCCCGGAGATATGGGCACGAGTTCGTATCTTCTGGTTGGCACTGAAACCGCAGCGAAGGAAACTTTTGGTTCTGCCTGTCATGGGGCGGGGCGGGTGTGGTCGCGCACCAAGGCGCTGGAAGAAACTAAACACCGCAACGTGGCCGAGGAATTGCAGGCCAAGGGCATAATGGTAATGGCGGCAAGTAGGGAGGTGTTGCGCGAAGAAGTGCCGGATGCGTACAAAGATGTGGATGCGGTGGTGGATGTGTGCCACCGGGCCGGCATTGCGCGCAAGGTGGCAAGGATGAAGCCTCTGGGAGTAGTGAAAGGCTAGGGGGCAGAGAGAGGAGTAGAGTGTCCGGTTTTGGACTTCCGCACACTTGATCTCTTGACTTCTTGAGAACACGAATCCTCCGCCATGTCTTTTGCTGAAAAGGTGGCGCAGGCGCCAGAAAGTCCGGGCGTTTATCTACTGAAAGACGCCAAGGGGAGGGTTATCTATATTGGCAAGGCGCGGTGTCTGCGCGATCGGCTCCGGGCTTACACCCAGCCTGCTGACAATCCCCGGCTTGCCGCGATGCAGCGCCGGCTGGCAGACCTGGAAACTGTGGTCACGCGTTCTGAAGTGGAGGCACTGGTTCTGGAGGAGAATCTCATCAAGATAAAGAAGCCGCGCTACAATGTGCGACTGCGGGACGACAAGAAGTTTCCCTATCTGAAGATTACGATGGCAGAGCCGTTTCCGCGTATTTTTGTCACCCGCAATCTGAAGCAGGACGGGTCGGTCTTCTTCGGACCGTACACTTCGGCCCGTGAATTGCGCAAAGCGTTGAAAGCGGTGAAGCGTATATTTCGCATTAGGACCTGCAAGCACCGGTTGCCTGAGGAGAAGCCGGTTCGACCCTGCCTCAACTACCAGTTGAATCGTTGTACTGCTCCCTGTGCCGGGTTGGTCACGCAGGACGACTATCAGCAGCAGGTGAAGGATGTTGTCGGGTTTCTTTCCGGCCGTTCCGACGAGCTTATTCAGAAGATGGAGCGCAGAATGTGGCGTGAGTCTGATGCGCAGAACTTCGAGCGGGCCGCAATTCTGCGCGATCAGCTACTGTCGCTGCGGGAAATACGCAAGGACCAGCAGGCTGTACTGCCGGACAAGACCAGCCGGGACATTGTCGGGCTGAGCCGTGGCGAGCACGCTGCTGTGGCGGTGGTGTTTCGCGTGCGGGAAGGCAAGATTGTGGCGCGCGAGAAATATCCGTTGCGGGCAGATAGGGATGTTTCTGACGCTGAGGTACTTTCGACGGTTATTCGCTCGGTACATGGCCATACCGCGGATATTCCCGAGGAAATAATTCTGCCGGTTGCCATTGAAGATGCGGAAGTGCTGGAAGCGATGTTTGCCGAGCGCAGGGGACGCAAGGTGAGGATAGTCGTGCCGGAAAGGGGCGAGAAGGTGCGTCTTCTGGAACTGGCCAGAGCTAATGCAGACAAGGCATTGGTGGAGCTGCGGCCAGAGGAGCGCGTACCCAAGGCAAGCAAGGAGCTGGCGCAGATACTGGGGCTGGAACAGGTGCCAAGGCTGATTGAGGGCGTGGACATATCCAATACTCAAGGAACGAATGCGGTTGGTTCCATTGTGGTATTCCGGGACGACCGACCCCTGAAGAAGGAGTATCGGTTGTTCAAGATAAGGACGGTAAAGGGAGCAGATGACTTCGCTATGATAGAGGAGGTACTTGCTCGCCGGGTACGGGGACTCTTGGAAAAGAACCGGCCTCTACCTGACCTAGTGCTGGTAGATGGCGGCAAGGGACAGCTTTCCTCTGCGGTCAGAGCGTACAGTCAGGTTGATCAGGACATTCCAATTCTCGGTCTGGCCAAACGTACAGATACGCTTTACTACCTGGATGGCCGGGAAATCACGATTCCGGTCACCTCACCGGCGTTGAAACTCCTGAAGCGCATACGGGACGAGTCGCACCGATTTGCCATCACCTTTCACCGCAAGTTGCGCGGCAAGGCGCAGACCCGGTCTGAACTGGATGACATTCCTGGTATCGGCCCCGCGCGCAAGAAGGCGCTCATCCAGCACTTCGGCAGTCTGGACAAGCTCAGATTGGCGTCGGTCGATGATATCGCCAAGGTCAAAGGCTTTGGCCCGGTGCTGGCTGAGAAGATACATGAGGCTATTCATACCTAAGTAATTCTTGACAGGTGCCTGCCGACAGGAATAATGGCCTCTGAACACATCAAGAAAGGAAGGACGATGATTAGGCTAATCAGTGCGGTTGCATTTTTGCTGCTGGTCGTGGGATGCGGCGGACAACCTCGCCAAGCGAAGATAGAAACTCAGCCGCCGGCTCCGAGCGGAGCAGTGGTTGAGACCGAAAGCACGACGGCAGATACGGCTGTACCGGCGCCGGCCGGAGTGTCTTTCTCCGGACAGGTTCAGCCTATTTTCGCCGCGAGTTGCATCGCTTGTCATTCACCCAAAGGCAGTGTGCCGAAGTACGACCTGACCACGTATAGCAGTGTTGCGAAGCTCGTAGTTGCGGGCGAGGCGGAGAAGAGCAAGTTGTACACTATTCTGAAGCAGGGCAAGATGCCTCCTTCCGGCAAGCTGAGTGAAGACAAGCTGGAGCTCATACGCAACTGGATAAACCAGGGCGCTAAGGACAACTGAGATCTGTAGAGTCGGGACACAGGACATTTTATTTGTGCTACACAGGGATTTTGTGCTGTATCTGTCCGTCGCATTGGCGGCGCTGCTGTTTTTCCGGACGCACAGTGACCAACGGTACTGGCGAAGATCCCTCTAAGAAGATTCAGTTCCATTAGGAAAACGGAAGCGGTTTGCGTCTGGTATGGGCTGGGTAGCAACGGAGAGCCGATTTGCGAGGGGACTTGTTTCGTCCGGCTGGGTGAGGAAATACCATCGGTAGTCCGGGTGCAACTTATTCGCTAATGCGAGGTTCGTTATTGGTTATGGGAGCCGGATTTGTGCTCCTCGCCGCAGCCTGCGTATGGTCTGCTCTTGCTGCGCGGTCATATGCGTTAACCGTGGAAGCAGGTGAGACCATATACCTGCCGCAGGTTGACGATATGCTTACGATGTTGGAACCACGGTGCCAGCTGTATGCAGATTCAATGAGTCCGCGAAGTTATTCCGCGGTCTTGCTTTTTGCCGGCGCGACCGATTCGGGTCGCGTCCTCCGTGTGAATCATCCAGTTGGGTATCGCGGATACCGTTTCTACCTAATGTCGTTCTGCGGAGATTCCATCGGGCTGGTTGTGCGGCGAAATCCATCCTGGTTGTTGCTTCTATTGTCTCTGGGCCTGGTATGCTTTGGTACAGTCGGCTTGGCCGTGTCGCTGGTGCGGCGTGACGCGCAACAGGGAGACAAACCGGCAGTCTGGGTGCGCTTTGCAGCTCTGCTGCCGTCGCTGGTGGTGGCGGTGTTCTTTGTTCTCCGTACGGTGCAGGCCGGACATTTACCTTTTGCCAATATGTACGAGGCAATGCTTTCTTTTTCTCTTGCCACTCTGCTTTTTGTTGTCTCCACTCGTGACGCCAGTCCTGCCGCATTGCTCATTGGCGTGGTACTCGGAGCAGTTCTTTTTATTCTGCCAGCCCGGTTGTCTGCTATCCGGCCTCTGCCACCGGCTTTGCACAGTGTTTGGTTCGAACCGCATGTGGCGTTCGCCTTTGCCGGGTACGGCGGTTTAGTAGTTGCAGTTCTGAGTACGCGTCGAGGCCCTGCTCTGCCTCTGGCCTTTGCCGCGTTTACTCTGGCTGTTGCCTTCGGTGCAGTATGGGCAGAGCAGGCCTGGGCCAGATTTTGGTCCTGGGACCCGAAGGAAACCTGGTCTTTAGTCACCTGGATGTTTATGGCTGCGGCGGTAGGAATGCGCATCCTGCGTCGTCCCAAACTGGAGCGAATCGCAGCAGGGTTTGCTCTTGCCGCGGTGACCTACAACTTTGTTATCGTCAACCTGATTCTGCGTGGGCTGCACAGTTACCGATAGGAGGAGCAATGCTACTGGTTCTGGTTATGTTTGCCTTTCCGCCTCAACGTATCGCCAATCTGCCGACCGGCCGTCTGGTAGAGTCCGGACACTGGCAGCTATGCCTGTCGCATCGTTTCCTTTCCCCCGCTAATAACGACGCATTGAGGGGGAATCTGTTCAATTTTCTCACTGGGCCCACGGTGCGGGTTACGGCAGACCGGGGTTATCGCAAATGGAGCATAGGAGGGGCCGCAGGCAACGCTGGGCACGAGCTTGCGCTTCGTGCCGGATACGCGCCAGGAAAATTCGCTACTCTGTATGGCGAGGTATCAGCCAACGTGGTGAGTTTGAGGGTAGAAGATGTCTGGACCAGTGTCTTGGCCTCCGTACCGTGGACACCATCGCCTGTTCTGCACTTTGTTGCGGCGCCGCAGGTGGCGGTGTCTATTGAGAGCTTGTTTGCAAGCCTTGGTCTGGGAGTTGTTGCCAGTCCGGGGCAGGATTTGTCCCTGGGGCTTGAGCTAGAGCCGGTTCTGCTGGGTAAAGCTGATAAGCTTGCATGGAATCTGGCTCTGGACAAGAAGCTCGGCTGGCACAACTTCACGCTGGTGCTCGGCAACTCTTACTATCAGCAGGCACCGTACCGTTTTTCCCGCGCCAACCGAGACATCACCAAGGGCTTTTTCCGAATTGGATTCAATATCCTGCGTAAGTTCTGAACAAGGCTGCTTGAAGCAAGAGCGTCTGTCCGTATAGTTGAGCGATGAGGCCGGCTTCTCTTCTGTTAACCAACGTTGGCCAGCTGCTGACGATGACCGGCGAAGGCTTGGGCATCATTGAGAACGCCTGGGTGCGGCTTGAGGATGGTAGAGTTGCAGATGTAGGACAGGGAGATTCAGGGTTTCAGGTTTCAGATTCTGAAGTTGTGGACTGTCGTGGCTGTGTGGTGATGCCCGGGTTTGTAGACCCGCACACGCATCTTGTGTTCGGAGGCTGGCGGGCAGATGAGTTCGAGCAGAGACTTCTTGGCAGGAGCTACAAGGAGATAGCACAGGCTGGAGGCGGAATTCTTTCCACGGTAAAGGTAACACGGGCCGCAGGCGAGGACGAATTGTACGAGCGTGCCCTGGAGAGGCTGCGCGAGATGTCTGTCTGGGGCACGACCACGGTCGATGTGAAGTCCGGTTATGGCTTGGATACAGAGAACGAACTCAAGATGCTGCGCGTGGCAAGGCGGCTGGGCAAGGTCGGCATTGCTACTGTGGTGCCGACGTTCATGGGAGCGCATTCTGTACCAGAAGGGTTGGACAGGCCGGACTATGTTCGACTCATCATTGAGGAGATGCTGCCGAGGGTAGCGGAAGACAGACTTGCCCGGTTCTGCGATGTGTTCTGTGAGAGC
>CBFGJV010000012.1:0-74970 GCA_965649205.1 Caldifarciminota bacterium
AGCCAGACCGGGGTAGTGCTTGACCCCTCGGGTATCGCCATCTCCACCGCAGCAAACAGCCAGGGGTACCCTGCGGTGGCGTTTGACGGCACCAACTATCTCGTAGTGTGGGAGGATTACCGCAGCTCCGGTACGACCGGTTACGACATCTACGGCGCACGGGTGAGCCAGACCGGGTCAGTGCTTGACCCGGCGGGCATCGCCATCTCCACCGCGGGGAACGATCAGAAAGAACCTGCGGTGGCATTTGATGGCACCAACTTCCTCGTAGTGTGGTACGACTACCGCAACCTCGGACCGACCGGGATTGATATCTACGGCGCGCGGGTGAGCCAGACCGGGTCAGTGCTTGACCCGACCGGTATCGCCATCTCCACCGCGACGAACAACCAGATCTACCCTGCTGTGGCCTTTGACGGCGTCAGCTACCTCGTGGTGTGGCAAGACCGGCGTAACTCCGGTACGACGGGGTACGATATCTACCGGACGCGGGTGAGCAGGAACGGCGCTGTACTCAACCCTTCAGGCGTTGCAGTCACTCTCATGGGTTATGACCAGCAATACCCTGCGGTGGCGGCCAGTATTGGTACGGGCAAGCTGCTTGTCAACTGGCAGGGATTTGCCGAGTATGGGGGCTCCAAGCCAACCAACTGCGTACGCGTCTGGGGCAAGTTCGTTGCCGGTGGCTCGGACGTGGGCGTAGTGAAGATAATCGTGCCTACTGACACAGTTGACCTCGGCACGTCAGTAACACCAGCCTGTTCTGTTTATAACTACGGCTTCACGACCGAAAGCTATCAGGTGCGGATGCGCATCGGCGACTACAATTACACGGCCCAAGTGGACAATCACGCACCCGGACAACTGCGCTATGTGACCTTTGCGCCTAATTGGACCGCCGGACCGGCCGGTAATGTTGACGTCATTTGCGCAACCGAGCTGCTGGACGACGGCAATCCCTCTAACGACACCTGTCAGGGCACGGTGTTCGTGCGCAAGCTGGACGCGGGCGTTGCGTCATTGTCCGTGCCTGCGCCGTCCGGTACCTACAAAAGAGGAACAACCGTCACGCCGGCTGGCACATGGCACAATTACAGCAATGTGCCGGTGGTGTTCTATGCCTGGATGATTATCACCGGACCGACGGGCGAAGAGTACAGAGAGTTCAAGACTGTGGGTCCGGTCGATCCCGGTCAGCCGATAATCGTATCTGACTTCCCCGAGCTCACCTTCACCAGCTCCGGCACCTGGGCAGTGTGCTGCAGCACCTACTTAGAGAACGACCTGGTTCCTGCAAACGATACGCTGGACCGGGAAGTCACGGTGGTAACTCCGGACGTGGGTGTAATTTCGGTGACTGTGCCTGCTCCGGGCGGCGCTTACCTGCCGGGCCAGTCGTTCACTCCAGAAGCCAAGTGGATGAACTACAACCCGACAGAACCGGTGAACTTCTGGGCCTGGATGTTCATATCCGATCCGAATCCTTCGCCTACAGACGCGCCTTGGTATGCGGACAGCATTGAGGTCCTCGGGCTGGAAGCGGGCAAGGACACGGTTCTCAATTTCGTGACCACACCCATTCTGGAGATGAGGGGCACCTACACGGTGCGCTGCAGCACCTACTACGCGGACGATGCAAACCGGGTCAACGATACGCTCGGTACCTGGTTTGCGGTCGGTTCGCCGGATATGGGTGTGACGGAAATCGTGTCGCCCAAGGACACGCAGGAGACCCGCACTGTCGTCATACCCAGCGTCAAAGTGGTAAACAACGGCGACTGCGTCGTTATGTTCGAGGCCTGGTTCTCGATGTGGGATCCGACATCGGCCCGGGTGTATCACGAAAAGCTGGTCATTCCGGGCGTCAGTGTGGGCAAAGAGACGACGCTGGTGTTCCCGCAGTTTGAGCTGTCCAGCGAGACCGGCGACTGGACTACGCGCTGCTCTCTCTACGTGAGTGGTGATCAGAACTGGGACGACAACGTGAAGAGCGGTTCATTCCCGGTGAAGAAGCCCGCGGTCTCGCCGTGGCCGGAAGGCTGGACCCAGGCCAAGCCTATGCCGGCTGGAAGCCTGAATAAGGCGGTGAGCGGCGGCGGCTGGCTGGCGGTTGGTCCTGACCGGTATGAGACTGAGGGCGAGCCGGTGATCTACGCCATGAAGGGCAACAAGACGACCGAGTTCTTCAAGTACTATCCGCTGTCAGATTCCTGGGTGACAATGCGCTCCAACCTGCCGGAGCTGGAGGAAGGCAAGCGCAAGCTGCCGTCTAAGGGTACGCGCGGGGTGGTAGTGGACCGTGACCGCGCCATCTACATGACCCGGGGCAACAATACGCTTGGGTTCTGGCGCTACGACATAGACGGCGACACCTGGTGGCGTGTGGGCACGATTCCCAGTCGCGATGGCAAGAAAATAAAGGGCGGCGAGGACCTGGTGTATGTGCCGCGCGGGGACACAGACTGGGTGTACCTGATGAAAGGCACTATGGCGGAGTTCTACCGCTTCAATGTGCAGAATGGTCGCTGGGACACTTTGCCTGACATACCGAACACGGGCACGGCGCACAAGAAGTATCCGGCTGGTTCCTTCCTGGTGTACAATGGCGGCAATTACCTCTACGCGCATCGGGCGAAGTTCAACGATGGGACGAAGCACTATATGTTCCGCTACGACATTGCGGGCGACAGCTGGGACAAGGTGACCTACACGGGTATGCCTGTGTACCACAAGGAAGACGGCAAGGACAAGAAGAAGAAGGTGGGCGACGGAGCGGCCGGAGTGTGGTTTGAGGGCAGACTGTTTGCCACCAAGGCAGGCGGCACGCAGGGCTTCTTTGCCTACGATCCGGCCAACGACGAGTGGGCGCAGCTGGATACCTATCCGCGCAACGGCGTCACGAACAAGAAGAAGTCGCCCAAGGCGGGCAGCGACCTGGTGTACTGGGGCAAGCGCACCTTCTTCAGCCTGAAGGGCAACAAGACGCTGGAGCTGTGGCGGTATGTGGAGCCGGTGGCGTTCGGGTTGCCGGTTGCGGCAGAGGTACCGCAGGGTCAGATGGGCGAAGCAGAGGCGGCGCCTGTGCCTGGCCGGCTGACCATCTCGCCGAATCCGCTGGCCAATGGCGTGGCTACGCTGCGGTTCACGGTTGTGCAGTCTGGGCCGGTGACGGTCAAGGTGTACGACGCTCTGGGCCGCGCCGTGCTGACGCAGGAGGCTATGGCGGGTCGGCAGGGCCTGGTATTGCCTCTGGATTTGCGCAAGCTGTCCAGCGGCGTGTACCTGGTGCGTCTGGACGCGGTGGGCTACTCGGCTACCCAGAAGCTCGTGGTACAGAAATAGCGTCGATTGACCCGATTGGATCGATTCAGCAGAGGCGGGCCTTGTGCCCGCCTCTGCGGTTGCCAGCGTTTGAGCGAGTGATACACTGCGCCAAAGGAGAAGAAATATGCACAGAACGGTGATATTCATTCTGATTGCCGGGGTGCTGGTTCCGGCAATAAGCCTGGCTTTGCAGGATACGGTCTGGACGAGATTGCTGTCTCTGGGGCCGCAAACACTGGTCGATGCGATACAGTGTCAGGGAATAGATGTGTTCATTGCCGGAACCGTGGGTGGCGACAACTCGGACGGCTTCGTCGCCAGATACGGAGGCAATGGCGGTCTTGTCTGGTCGGTGAAGATTGATTTGGATAGCTTTGATAGGTTGACCGCGCTTGCCGTGGGACCTGACCGGTCGCCGTATGCGAGCATTCTATTCGCCCGGGAGCCTGCGGTTTCGGTGCTGGCAAAACTCAAAACCACCGGTGAGACACTTTGGACTAGAGCACAGGCGAACGCTTATGTTTCTGCGGTACTGGCAGACTCCCAGAACCAATGCTATGTGCTGGGCACCAGAGGAGGCTGGCCGCCGCTGGACAGCATATGGTTTATCCGCTATGACGCGGCTGGCACGAGAAACTTGACCAAGACCCTGCGGCTGGGTTCCAGCCATATGCCCGGTCCTATGTGCCGGTTGTCGGGAGGAGACTTTCTGGCTGCGTTGACGGTTATGGACAGCGTGCAGTATGCGGCTCTAGTCAGGTTCACTCCTGCCGGCGAAACAGTCTGGACCAGACGTTACTATGATACTTTGGCAGTGGGTTTTTCTTCTCTGGCTGCGGGCGCATCCAATACTTGGTATGCCACCGTGTCCGGACTGGCAGTCAGCAGGTTGATAAGATTCAGTTCAAATGGCGGGGTAATCTGGAGTGTGCGACTACCCTGGGGAGTGCAGGATGCGGTGGTGGCTGCCGATGCGGCCGGTAACTGTTATGTGGCGTATTCTGACACAGGTCGCGATTACCGGTTGACCAGATACGATGCCAATGGTGTTCCGCTGGGCACTCTGCGGGCAGGCACCCGTTATCTGGATATGCCCAGAGCTTTGGCTCTGGACGGCGATGGCTACCGCATAGCCACGGGCTGGTCCATAGATTCAGTGGGTAACACCAGTGCCTACACGGTGAAGTTTAGCCTGGCGCAGGGAGATTTGCAGGAGGATACCAGAACCCGAATACCGGACCGTAGCCTGCGCATTAGTCCGAACCCAGTCAAGGCTGGGCCGGTGCGACTGGAAGTGAGTGCCGGACGGAAAGGAATGGACAATTTCCTCGTGCGTGTGTATGACGCTTCGGGCCGCTGCGTGTTCTCCCGGCAGGTTGCGGATAGACCGGGTGCAGTAGAGCTTGACTTGAGAGCGATTCCTGCAGGTGTGTACCTGATACGGGTGGATTCTGGCTATGGGTCCGCTGTGGGCAGGCTGGTAGTTTTCAGAAATAGGTTTTGAAGAGTTATATGTATTGTATTCTGCCCGGAGATTCTGCTTGACATAGGGCGTAAATGTGCTATGAATATTATGGTTACTCCGAAGCTGGGCACCGGGTCGGCAGGTTCAGGCCGGCAAGAGCTACAAGTTGTTTTCTGAGACACAGGTTTGCAATTTCCGGACCCTGCCGGCTGGCGGATACGTCCAGCTTAGAAGGAGCGACTATATGCATATAAGAACCAAGTCAAGGCCTTACAGGGTAAAAGACCGCATAAGGAGGTAGTATGCGGAGAGAGAGTGTTGCGGCAGCAATGACAGTCTTGGTGCTGGGCCTGGTGGCGGCCTCACCGCTTCTGGCTCAGCAGGCAGAGTTTGTGCCCGGGGCGTATGAATTGAGGGCCGCGCCGGCTCTGGCGTCCACGCCGCCAGTATCAGAGCCATTGCCTAGCACAGATGTTTTTCCGGGTAATGATTCCATTTACTACGATGACGGCACGAATGCTACCTACTGGTACTACTCTGGCGGTTTTCAGCCTTCGGGAATGTGTGTGCGATTCACTCCGCGGGCCTATCCGTGCGAAGTAGTAGGTGCGGTGGGAAGAATGGCTTATTATCTCTCCTACACGAATCTGTATTTCCGTATGCTGAACAGCGCCCGAGCGTTGGTGTTCGAGGCTCCTATTATTCCGCCAAATCTTTCGGAAGGAATTGACTACACCTACAACTTTACTACCCCGCAAATTGTTACCAGCGGCGATTTCTACCTCGGCTTGCACCAGACAGCCGCTAACAATATGGCTCTGGGTTCTGATGCCACTACGAATTATCCAGACCGTTCGTGGTTCTACTACACTCTTTTGGGCACGACTTGGCAGCAGTTGAACAATTCTGGTGGATACGGTGACTTCAATCTGCGGGCCATTGTTCGCTATCACGATGCAGGCGTAAGTGAGATAAGCTTCCCCGCAGATGGCCAGATGGTGGTGGGCGGCGGTATTGTGCCAACAGTGAAGGTGAAGAACTACGCACCGAATCTGGATGAGAATACGCCTTTCGATGTGAAGTTTTCCATCCGCGACATATATGGTAACGAGCTGTGGTGGCAGACTAAGCAGATTACCCTGACCGCAGGCGAAGTTCAGACGGTAACTTTTGATGAGATTTCACCGCCGCTGCCCTATGGTTCTTATGTTGCGGTCTGCAGTACCGCGCTGGGGCTGGACTGCCGACTGGGAAACAACAAGGCCACGGCCAGGTTTGCGTATGTGGCCGCGCCGTCGCCTGACCTGGTGATTGAGAAGGTTGATGGCGTTTTGCCGGCCAGCCTTGCTGCCGATGACAAGCCGGTTTTCACCGTTCTGGTGCGTAACCGCGGCAATGTAGCCTATCCTACCGGCGGCAGCATAAGGATTCGCGTGGAAGAAACCAGGCCAATGCATTATCCAGGCGGAGCTCTAGAGCAGGATTTCGTTACCGGCTCCATTCCTGTTGGTGGCACCGCTTCTTTTACCCTGGACCCCTATACCGTGCTGAACTCACGGCCCGGGCCCATCGAATATACTTTTAGCATTGTCAATACCAGCACGTCTGAACCTACCTACAATAATCAGACAAGCATTCTCATTCACTATTACGATGCCACGTCTGTAGTCAAGATACATATCAACGAGAACTTCAACTCCGGTTTGGATAACTGGGACGCATCCGGCACAGTGCCGCGCTGGGATACGAGCGTGTCGTATCCGCCAGCTGGAACTTATCCTTTGTCTCCACCGACCGCTCCGATTCGCTTGAGCGAAAGTTACTATGTCACAGACAGTAAGTCGGGTGAATATGCAAACAATTCCTGGACTACTTTGACCTACAAGTGGCCCTTTGATTTGGTTGGCGCGCTGTCGCCGATGTTTCTGTGTTTCAGCGATAAGTACAGCTTCGGCGCCGGAGCAGACTCCGGTAGGGTGGAGCTGAGTACAGACGGTGGCACAACCTGGATGCCAATTCTGACCAGAACCGGCCAGAATACCAACTGGCCCAACTGGGACACCACCCGGGTGGATTTGTCCGCGTATCAGGGCAAGGAAGACATCCGTCTGCGGTTCAGGCTGAGGTCTGATGCGTCTGGTACTGGTGACGGCTGGTATATTGATGATGTTATTGTGGCCTGTGGCAGTTATCCGCCGCCGATACCTCCTTATCCTGAGTCGCCGGAGAAGGGCGCAAAGCTTTATACCCGCACCCCGACTTTGCGGGTTGAGGCTGCGACGCAGGCACAGAAATATGAGTTCCGCGTGTTTGAGCGGGCTGGAGGGTTGCTGGCACAGGGCCAATCCACTACCAGAAGTTGGACTGTTGACCCACCGCTCCCGGCTGGGACAACATATGATTGGGATTGCCGGTATCTGCACCCGGTAGCGGGCTGGAGTGAGTATTTCAGCCCGGCTTGGTGGTTTCAGATTGACCTGCCGCCTGATCCGCCCACGCTGAAGTACCCGCCCAATCTGCAGGAGATAAACAGTCTGCCTTTGGTTCTCCGGGTTGGCCATATGGCTGGAGTAGCCAGTTACGAGTGGAAGGTTATGCTTCTGAACGGGACCCAGGTGGCGACCGGCACCTCTACTGATTCATTCTGGCAGGTTCCAGACGGCGCCCTGAATAACGGGCAGTACTACAAATGGACCTGCCGGGTGAAGAGTAAACTGGGCACGTATAGCGAATGGGCATCGGAGTGGTACTTCAGCGTATTCTTGCGGCCGGACCCGCCTGTGCCTTCTTCGCCGGATAACGGCAGTGAGGTGGCGAGCAAGATTCCAGCCCTGCGGGTGAATGCTGTTTCCGGAGCTACAGAGTACGAATTCCGCGTGTTTGATCTGGAAACCGGAAATAGGAAGACCAGCGGCAGATCTACGAGCAATATCTGGTCAGTTCCACTGCGGGACAGCCTTGTGAATGGGAAGTGGTATGAATGGGACTGCCGGTTGAAGATGGGCGGTGTTTGGAGCAACTATTACACCCCGCGCTGGAATTTCCGCGTGGCAATACGACCTTCAACCCCGATTCTGGAATCGCCGACAAATGGCAGCACCGTCACCTTCTTCCAGCCTACTTTGCGCGTAAAGGAAACGCCCTATGCGCAGGAGTACGAGTTCAAGGTATATACCTATCCGGAAGGCATATATGTTACGGGCGGAACTTCTGCGAATCGCTATTGGGAAGTTGACGTACCTTTGACCAACGGCGCGCAGTATCAGTGGGAGTGCCGGGCGCGGAATCTGGCTGGTTACAGCAATTGGTCTGAGCGCTGGAATTTCCGTGTGGCGGTAGTGGCTAGTGTGCCGACGCCGTTGCTGCCAGAGAATAACGCGGAGCTGAATACCTTTACTCCCAGTCTGCATGTGGCTAAAGTGGCAGATGCCATTCTGTACGAGTTCAAGGTTTATAAGGCCGACAGCGTGATTTCCAAGTACTCCACCCAGACTCCAGATAGCTTCTGGAATATGGGCACGGCACTGGTGAACGGTCAGGCGTATGACTGGCATTGCCGGGCTAAGAATCTGGCTGGCTGGGGTAACTATTTCAGTCCGAAGTGGCGGTTTACCATCAAGGTGCCGCCGGCTGCGCCGGAGCTGGAGTCGCCGGCAAACGAGGCCACCGGGCAGGCAATCGCCGGCATTCTGAAATGGAAAGCAGCGGAACTGGCTACCGGTTACGATGTGTATCTGGACACCAAGAATCCGCCTGAGGAGCTGGTGTCTGCCAATCAGAGCGGTCTCACCTATAACTACTCAGAGCTGGAATATGACAGGTATTATTACTGGAAGGTGGTAGCCCGCAACGCAGGCGGTACAGCCAGTTCTGAGGTGTGGCGTTTCCGGACTCAGGGCGCGCCGCCGCGGGACGCCGGGGTAGAGAGAATCGTCTCGCCGCTGGGTATGCGTGACACCAGTACCGAGGTGAAGCCGGTGGCAGTCTTCCGCAACTACTGGAGCGAGTCTTCTACCTTCTGGGCGTTTGCCCGGCTGATTGGTCCGGACAAGGAAGAATACTACCGTGATTCGGTGAAGCTGACTCTGGCCGCAGAGAACAGCACTCAGCACGAGTTCGCCGCCTACAATCTCGGACGGGCCGCGGGTAGCTGGACAGTAGTGTGCTCCACCTTTGTGGCAAACGACCAGGATCACGCTAATGACCGACTGGAAGAGACCTTCTCCGTCGTGGCCCGACCGCCTTGGAAGAAGGGATTTGAGGAAGCGGCGCCGATGCCCGGAACTGCGGGCGTGGATAAGCCGCCCAAGGACGGTGCCTGGATAGTTACTGGTCCGGACCGTTTCGGTGGCCCGCCGGTTATCTATGTGGCAAAAGGCAACAAGACAGGCGACTTCTTCAAGTACTATCCTCTGCGTGATTCCTGGGCGAAGATACCTACGGGCATACCGGGCGTGGAAGATGGCAAGATAAAGCCGCCGGCCAAAGGCACCAGGGCTGCGGTTGCCACCCGCGATGGCGCCATATATATGACCCGGGGCAACAACATGCTCGGGTTCTGGCGTTACGACATCGACGCAGATACCTGGATTCGTAAGCAGGATGTGCCGATGAAAGCGGATAAGAAGAAGGTCAAGGGCGGCAACGACCTGGCCTATGTATGGTACAAGGACACGAACTGGATTTATCTGCTCAAGGGCGGCAAGACCGAGTTCTACCGCTACAATGTGGAACAGGAGCGGTGGGATACATTGCCGGATGTTCCCTACACCGGAACACCGAATAACAAGTTTGATAAGGGCTCGTTCCTGGTGTACGACGGCAGCAGGTATCTGTATGTGCATCGGGCCAAGTTCAATGACGGTGTGAAGAGCCACTTCATGTATCGTTACGATGTGGAGAGGGATTCCTGGCGACAGACGCCGCTGCGCGGTATGCCTTTGTACAATCTGGAAGCCGGCAAGCTGAAGAAGAAGAAGTCCGGAGACGGAGCCGGCGGAGTCTGGTTCAATGGTCATATCTACGCGCTCAAGGGCGGCGGTACGCAGGGATTCTTCCGCTACGAGGTGGCGTATGATACCTGGACCCCGCTGGATACAGTGCCCAGAAACGGCTCTGGCGGTAAGAAGACGGTAAAGGCTGGGGGTGGTATCACCTACTATGACTACGGCGCCTTCTTCGTGATGAAGGGTAACAAATCGTTTGAACTGTGGCGCTATGTGGAGCCACCGTCCTTCTTCCGCAGCGTAGAGCAGCCGACAGGTGGAGTGATGACTGCGGCTCGGGCAGACCAGAACTGGCTGCACGTATCGCCCAACCCGTTGTCTTCCGGCTTCGCTCGCCTGCGTTACAATCTGCCGCAGCCCGGACCGGTCACAGTTTCGTTGTATGATGTGGCAGGCCGGGTGGCTTACCGTCAGTGGCTGATGGCCGCACGCAGCGGAGTTGTGAATCTGGACCTGCGCAAGCTGGCTACCGGCGTATATCTGGTACGGCTGGATGCGAGCGGGTTCTCAGCCACGCAGAAGCTAGTGCTGCAGAAATAGGATCGATTAGTCGGATTGGACTGATCCGACATTACGTGAGGAGCGGGCCGCGGCCCGCTCCTCACTTTTGGAGCTGCCCCCAAAAGTCAGTGATTTCTGCTTCGGACGAGACCCAGGTTCGGGCAAGAAAAAAGGTGGGACGGCGGGAAAGGTATATTAGCGGGAAATGATGAGCTTAAGCGCGGGCAGGTGGGAGGAGACCGGTAGGAAGTATACGCCCGGTTTCAGGCCAGAAAGAGAATTCGGTCCGGGCGACAGAAGGCGGACAAAGACGCCGGAGCGGTCGTACAGCGGGAGCGCGGCAGGAGCTGTGAGGAACACAGAGTTGCGGGCCGGGTTGGGCGTTAGTCGGCAGAAGGAAGAATAACCGGATGGGTTTTCCTGGATACCGCTGCGGTCGCGGATGACGGTAAGGGTGCTGTCCCAAGAGTTTGCCACATATATTCTTTCGCTGACCGGACAGAAAACCATAGCTTTGGGACCGCCGCCGGTGGTAAGACTGGTGATAACTTGCTCCATTCCGTTGCGGGCGTCCAGCACGATGACCCGGGTTTCCAGCGGACAGGATACGTACAGCCGTTGCGTTACCGGATTGTAGAGCATTCGCTCCGGTTTGCCGGAAAGCGTGACCATGCCCTTGAAGCGGAGGCTTTCGCCGGGCATGAAACGCAATAGTTCGTCCCAATATGCGCCGCAGAATACCTTATTGTGAACAGTCCACAGTACACAGTGGGGTTCACTGCCCACAGGTATGGTAGCCAGCACCTGATTGTTGGCACAGTTGAGCACAGTCAAGTTGTCGCTTCCGGCATTAGCCACATAGAGCCGGTTGTTCAGGGTATTGGCGGACATAGCCCAAGCGTTGACTCCGGAGCTGACGGTTGCCACCAGCCGGTCTGTGGCGCAGTCAATGACATGAATTTTGCCCGGCTGACCATAGGCGCCTCCGGTAGTGTAAACACGGTCGCTGGTGGGATGGTAGAGAATTTCATTGGGATTCTGGGAAACAGAAATGGTGGAGAGAACCCGATCGTTCTGGGCGTCTATGCTGGTTACGGAAAAACTTCCCCTATTGGAGCAGTAGACTTTGTTGCGTTGGGCATTGTACACCAGTCCGGACGGGTTGCGGGCCACGGTGATAGTGGCGATTACCGAATCGGAAGCAGTGGATATTACAGAGACAGTTCCCGGGTTGTTCAAGTCGTTATTTGCGCAGTAAATTTTTCCGGCTTTGTAGTTCCAGCAGAGGGCGCACGGGTTGGGACCCACGGCAATCCTTTTTCGCACCTGATTGGTACGGGTGTCTATGACAAAGACAGCGTTGCTGCCTTCGCTTGCCACATATAGTTTGCAGTTTACAGAGTCGTAGGCGAGCGCCTGAGGTGCCTTGCCCACGACTATGGTAGTTTCGATATATTGGGCCGAAGATACACTGAGAAAGCTCAGAATCAGGAAAAGAGCCGTCCGGGTAGTATGGTGCATCGCATACCTTTCTGGTTCGTTGCCGGCAATCCAATAATAGACCATAAATTGCGGCTGTGTCAAGCAGGGTCTGACGGACAGGGGGAACTGGCAGTGAAAGGTTCAGGTGAGATTAAATGGGTCAGGCAGAAGCTTGGCTCTGGTCATAGGTAGGCAAGTGTTGCTTTTTCAACCAGTTGGGGGCGTGCCTCTTTCTTCTTCCGCCACAAAGTAGGGGGACTGGGCAGGGGAAGGGGGAACGACTCCCCCAGTGGTGCAGGGGGTGGGACGGAAAGGGGGTTTAGGTTCTAATGCCGATAGCAATAGTTGGATAATCTCCTGTTTCTGCTGCGGATAGGGAAAGGGATACAGGTGTTGTGTCAGGTAGCGGCTAAGCTAGCAGCGAGAATCAGGGTAGAAACAGGGTGCAGGCTACAGGTTGAGCTTCTGGCCGCAGGGCTTGTTCAATTTCTTGTGTGGTTGCGGCTCTGGCAGAAGTGTGTCCGCAGAGGGAAGGGGCGGAATAGCGGGGGAATCAGTTGCCAGTTTTCAGTCTTGTGTTGAGCAGTTGTTCAAAGCTGGGGTTGACCGGGCCGCCGAGTCGTTTTGCCGTCTCCAGTTCGGCTCCGGCTTCCGGATAGCGGCCGAGATGAAACAGAGCCACGGCGCGGTTGTGATGGACGAGGGGATTGTCAGGAGCAAGAGCGAGGAGTGTGTCGTACTGAGCCAGTGCTTCCAGATAACGCCCCAGTTTCTGCAAGACGGTGCCCAGTCCGAAGCGGAACTTGAGCTCGGAGGGTTTCAGTTCTACGCTTCTGGAGTAAGCATTGCGAGCCTCGTCCAGTTGATTGTGTGATTCGTATATCATTCCCAGATAGTAATGGGTAAAGGGGTTGTGCGCATCGTATCTGGCAGCCAGGGTAAGGTGTTTTAGCGCCTCTTCTTCCCGGCGTTGCTTCAGCCGTAGTATGCCTAAGTTGCGATGGGCTTCAGCTAGGTCGGGCTGGAGCTGAATCGCTTCCAGGAAAGAGGCCACCGCTCGTGCGGTGTCGTTCTGTTCCAGATAAGTGGCGCCCAGGTTGACCAGTGACTGGGCCCGGGTGGTTACCCGGGAACCTTGAAGCGGGTAAAGGGTGGGAATAAGGCTGGCAGCAACAAGGCCTAAGCGCGCCGCCAGTTTTCTGTAGTGTCGCTGGCGTAACTGCTGCCAGAGTTTTACCAGCAGTGCCCCGGCAAAAGGCGCAAGGGAGACTACTACCGGCAGGCGGTAGCGGTCGAGAACGAAGAAGGCTATTACCGAGAGAGAGAAGAGAAGGAAGAAGATGGCGAGGGAAAGATGGGCAAGGGAGCGGCGGAAAAATAGAACAAGACCCGGAAAACCCAGGGCAAAGGCCAGCCCGAACCCGGCCAGAGGGAGCCGAAGCACAAAGGAATAGCGGGCCAGAAAACCCAGGTCATAGGAGTCGGGGACCTCAAAGTTGTTCAGATAGAGAAGGGTCTTGCGCAGGAGCAGACGCAGGAATGCGGCAGGATGCGATTTTATCCAAGCAAGTGCCTGCCGGAAGTAAAAACGAGAAGTTTCGCCATAGCTGAGTTTGCGCCCTGCTACCTTGCGGGCATAGTCAGCCATATCCTGTTCCTCAAATTGAGGATGAGCGCGCAACCAGCTGGGTGCCTCGTATTGGCCGGTACGGTTGTGTTCGCTGTTGCCGATATAGAAGTTTTGACCGGCCTGGGTAGTGGTGAGGATGAATTCCCGGGCAAGCAGAGAATTGCGGATGGAAACCGGCGCAATGACGCAGATAAGTCCAAGAAGGGACAGAAGTGCCGGGATAAGTGGTGGGTTGAACTGCGGTGTGAGGAATTTTCGCCCAGAGCCAGGGACTTTCGACCTACGTAGAGCAAGGTGAACTGCGATCAGAAGAGGCGCAAATATCAGCAGATTGGAGCGGGTCAGAGAAGCCAGGCCAAGGGAAAGTCCGCAGAGAAAGGACCAGAACCGGGTCTGCCAGGTTTGACCGGCTGAGGAGGGGAAGCGCAGGCTCCGCACTAAAGACCAGAGGAACAGAGCGGTGAGGAAGATGGACAAAGCGGTTTTCTCTATTACAACTTCGTAGAATATGAAAGGGCGGTAGCCGGCAACGAAGAGAGCGGCAAGAAGGGCGGCTGTCGGGTTGAAGAGAAGTCGCGTCATATCCCAGACAAGAAGGATGATTAGGCAACCCATTAGAATCTGTAGGAGATAGACGGCGGGATAGTTGTGTCCGAACAGTCTGTAGACGCCGGCGAGAAAATAGGGATATAGAGGGTCCTGGTAGAAAGGTTTAGGAGTGAGGGTGCGATTGGCGATAGCCAGCGCCGCAGCGTCGTAGGCTTGGCCATCTACCATAGGCTGGGTGAAGAAGGGAGAGTCAGAGCTGTCCCGGAAGTGGGCCAGCCGTAGGCCGAGCCCGAAAGTGAGAATCAGGAGAAGGGGCAGAAAGTTGCGTATGGAAAAGGTGGGCAGGGATGCAGAAGTTTTCACAGTCCAAGTCTAAAGGAGGCAACCGCTCTTGTAAACGGTGGAGCGGGCGCCGGTTTCGAAGGTTGCTTCCGCTTGACACACAGTTCGACTGTGATAGCCTAGAGGCACCATGAGGAAAATAACCGCAATTTGTCTTTTGGCCGTAGTCGTGTTTTCCGGCTGTGCCGAGAAAAGAAGCAGGGGGCTGAAACCTGAGCGCGCGGAAAACTGGTTGGTTACCTATGTGGATACAGTGAAGATTGGTTATTCTGTGATGAGGCGGGAGCGGTTGCGGGACGGTTACCGGCTTGAAGGAATGATGAGAATGAATGTGGATATGGGAGGGGTGAAACAGGATGTGCGTTATTCTTCCGAGATTTTTACCGCGCCGGATTTTTCTCTCCGTTCCTTTGATTTCCGTTTCCAGGCACAGGGTCGCACGCAGAATGTTACCGGGGTGGTGGAGGGCAGGAATCTGAAACTGGTGGGCAAGGGCGATCAGTCCCGGACCATTCCTCTGCGCGGGCCGGTTTATCCGATGGCGGCGCTGGGTACGCTTGTGGTTCGACGTAATCCTGCGCCCGATGCCAAGTTCAGTTTTGATGTGTTTGATGTGAGTGTGGTTTCAGTTGTGCCTGTGCAGGTGACAGTGTTGGGCAGGGATACCGTGAGTCTGAACGGGGAGAAGCAGGAGGCGCTTAAGATGCAGGTGCGGTTGGCTCAGGTGGAAATGACCAGCTGGCTGGACGCAGAAGGATTGCCGCTGGTTGAGCTTTCGCCGCCACGGATGCGTTCGGTCCGGACTACTGCTGCTCAGGCAATGGCCGAGGAAAAGGGGCGGGGTCGTCTGGACATTTTGCGGATGTTCCGGGTGCCTGTGGATACCACGGTGGCGGAGCCGGCCCGAGTGAGACGGGCGGTACTGGAGATAACCGGAATAAAGCCTGAGGAGGCGAGCCTTGCGTTTGACTACCAGCGGGTAATAGGCAACCAGCCGCTGGTGATAGAGATTAGCACTCCTTCCCTGCCTGCAGAGGTGCGTCTGCCTGTTGGCGGTCAGGAAGATTTCCTTAAGCCCACACTTTCAGTGCAGTGTGATCATCCGGAAATCAAAGCCAAGGCCAGAGAGGTTGTCGGTCCTACGGACGAGGCAGTGCAGGCGGCGCGTACTTTGGCATCCTGGGTGTTTGCTGCCCTTAATAAGGTTCCGACCGCCTCTTTTCCGTCTGCTCTGGAGGTGCTGCGGCAGATGGAGGGAGACTGTAACGAACATGCCGTGCTTTATGCGGCTCTGGCACGTGCGCTGGGGATTCCTACGAAGATTACGGTCGGGCTGGTATATATGGAAGGAGCGTTCTACTACCATGCCTGGAACGAGGTGTTTCTTGGCCGCTGGATTCCAGTGGATGCTACACTGGGAGAGTTTCCGGCTAGTGCCCTGCATCTAAAGCTGGGCGAGGGCGAGCTGAGCGAGCAAGCCCAGGTGCTGGCCGTAGTCGGACGTATCGGTATCAGGCTTAAGGCCTGGGAAACCAGCCGTTGACCGCGAGAGCAGTCTGCTCCGGAAATGCTCTATTTTTCCGGTTGCGGCTGCGTTTCTTCTTCCGCGGGTAGTTCGAAGATAAAGTCAGATTCCTTCATCAGTATTTCTATGCGTGCCCGGTTGCGCAGGTCGGCCAGAAGCTGGGCGGCAAGTTTTTCTTCTGCGGCCTGGCGCAGTTTGTCTTCCAATCTGGGTCTCACTTCCTCCAGAGGTCGCGTGTAGGCTTTCTTTTTCTCTTCCACTTTGATGAAGGTATAGGTGGTGTCGTTGAGTTTCATAACTGGCGAGACGGCGCCGGTGTCCAGACTGAAGGCAGCATTGATTATTTTCTGGTCGCGGGACTTGTCGTCTCGCGTGAGCCAGTACAAGTCTCCTGATGACCAGCGGCTGGGCGCGCTGGAGAAACGACGTGCCAGGTCAGCGAAGGTTACTTTCTGGGCAGAGTCCTTGCGGGTGACTTTGAGCAGGAGTACGCCGTCAGGCAGTTCATAGCGAGCCACCTCTCCGGTATCCAGTTTCACCAGGCGTTTCACAAAATCAGCTGGCAGGACGCGGTCCAGAGTAAGGTAAGCCCCCAGTTTGGCAGAATCCACTATTGGCTTCCCGGTGCTGTCTGTCTGCAGTTTTTCACCCAATAGGGTGACGAGTTCTTCGGCAGTGCGGGCCTGGCGCAGCCGGGGAGCATACAGTTTGTCTTCGGCGGAAAGATTGGAGAACCCCAGGCCGAACACGGCGTTGCCGCGATAGGGGCCAGCTGCCCGACAACTGGCAGTGAGGTTAGCGACTTCCTTGCCGGCCACTCGCAGGGTGGGTGTTCCGGTGAGGGCCGGGGCACGGGTCAGGCTGTACACAGCAATGAGCGAGTCGGTGTTGGTGGTCGTGCGAAGCTGTTGTTCGATTTCCGCTGCCTGACCTTGGTCCGTAACGAACAGACCGCGTCCGTCAATGAGTGCAGGCAGACGGCCCGCCACAGCCCAGGCGCGTAACTGTTGCGCACGTTCCCGGGTAGGGGCAGCGATTTCCCGGGCGTGCACCTGCGCCGGTACTTTGTGTTCTTTCAGGGTGGCACGGTATTCAGCCGCAATAGCCGCAGAGTCAACCTGGGCTTTTTCGCTAATCATGAGACTGCGGTAGCGGTCAATAGCCAGTCTTTCTCGCTGTTCCAGGAGGCGGTGTACTACCCGATTCCAGAGCCATAGCTTTTGCGCTTCGGCCTCGCGCAGGATTATCCTTTCCAGCACTAGTTGTTCTAAAATCCGCTGTCTGCCTTCAGGGGTCATGAATTGGCTGCGGAAGAATATAGGTATCTGCTGGATTCTTACCTCCAGGTCAATCCGGGTGATGGGAATATTATCCACGAAAGCCAGCGTATCTTTTTCCTGGCTGAGGGCGTTGGTGTCCATAACCACATTGGCTTTGCGTTTGAGCATCTCTACTGTCTTTTCGTAGAGCTTTTGACCTTCAGCCTGGCGGAGTTGAGCAAGAATCTGGTCTCTGACTTCTGCATAGGGCTTCGTGCTGGCGGGTTTTCTTTCTGTAATTTTTAGAAGAGCAAACCCTTCTTCTGTTTTCACCGGTTGGCTGAGCTGGCCGGGTTTCAGGGAGAAAGCGGCAACTTCTATCGCTTTGGGCTGTACTCCGCGGGCAAAGAATCCCATATCACCGCCTTTCTCTTTGTCCGGGGCGATAGAAAACTGGCGGACCAGAGTGTCCCACTTTGCCGGTTCAGCCAGGAGCACTTTGCGCAGAGAATCAGCTAGTCTGCGGTCGGCTACCACCAGTTGATAGCCGTGTACTTTTTCCGGTGTGGTGTAGCGCGTGGGCTTGTCTTTCTGGTACTGTGCCCGCAGCCGTTTCTCGGAGGTGTCCAGCCGACCCACGATGTTGCGTTCGTACCATTCCTCGTAGAGGAGGCGGTTTCTTATCTGGTTCAGCGAGGAGCGGAAGTGTTTGTCTTCAAACACACCGATGGACTTCGCCGCCTGGTATTGCAGGCGGTTGTCAATCATGGAGTTGAGTAATTCCTGTTTCTTCTCGTACTTTTCGTAGGCGGCCGGATTCTGGCTGATACGTTCATCCAGCTCTATGCGGGTAATGGGGAAGCCGTCCACATATGCTACCCGATCCTGGTAGTTCTTGCGGAAGCAGCGCTCTATTGCGTCCAGAGCGTCCGCACCAAAGGCGGATTTCATATAACGAGTAGCCACCTGTTCGTAGTTTTTGGCTGCGTCAAGGAACTTTTCCTGTAGTTCCTGAGACAGAGCCAGGCGATACAGTATTTCAGGCATGCGTTTGTCTTTGGGAAACTGTTCCAGAATGAGACGGTAGAGCGATTCGGCGGCAGCGTAGTCTTCCTTCTTGTCTAGGAAGAAGTCAGCCAGTTCCAGTTTGACTAAGAACTTGTCAGCAGGACGCGTGCTGACGGCGTCCAGTCGCTGCAGCAGGTTTTCCGCTGCAGAGTACTGCTGTAGGGCATAGTACCGATAAACACTATCCAGTTTAGTGGTTAGATTCTGGCTGTGCGCCCAGACAATGGATAACAATACAGAGCATATGAGTTTCTTCATGTTACCTCCTGGTTCCAAGTTTTATAACACCGGGCGTCAATTGCTACCAGCCACCGGTGTTGTTGTATCTACCGTACGAATTGAAGTCCTATCATCATTACCGCACCTGAAAGGAGCGGAATGACGACATTGTCGTTGACCTCAAACGGCAGCGCCTCCACAATTGAGGCGGAGACGGCTCCAAGAATACCAACGCCAAAAGGCAGGTCAAGTTTGGGCAGCAGCGAGATAACCCAGGCTACAACGATGCATGCGGCCAGACCGGCCAGACTCCCTTCCAGAGTTTTGCGAAACAGTCTGATGCGGCCGAAGGATAAGCCGACCAGCGCCGCGACCGTGTCTCCTATAGAAAGAAAGGAGATGGCGGCGATGAATACGCCGCGTCCTTCTTGCGGTTTGGTCCCTAGTATGCCGGAACCGAAAACTATCATACACACAAGCGAAGCCAGCATCAGATAGCTGCCGCCGGTAAGAGAGGAGAACTCGCGTTTTCTGAGTAGGGAGCCGAATAGCACGATGAAAATACCACGCAGAGGATTCAAGTGTAGCCGCAGAAAATCCACCGCCAGAAAAATAGCGGTAGCAGCTATCATCAGGTATAGGGCGAGACGTTGAGGCAGCGGGTAGTAGAGAATGGGAATGAGAAGCGCAAGCAGATGAGCAAGCTTGCGCCCTTTTTCCGGGCCTAGAACTCCACACCTCCGGATACTTGCTGGGTACTGCCCAGTTCTCTGCTTCCTGAGGCGTAACCGGCTGAGTAACCGTAGTCTAAATACAGCCGCTTGTACCGGGCACCAAGTCCCAGACAAAAATTGCCACGGTGTAAACCCATGCGGCCGTATAGGCTTGTGCGGAAGGCGTATTCTATACCCAGGTTATGGTCCAGCTTGCGGCCGTCCAAGTCTGTCTGCACTTCTGCAGCCAGGTGTAGCATATCTCTGCCCAGGTAGAAGGTTTTAGCGATGCCGGCACAGGGAGCGGGTATGATAGCTTCCCGTTTTCCTGTGCTCCAGAACAGAGGCGAACTGGTGGCGTTGCGTATGCGAAAGCCCAGGTTTAGGCCTGGTGCAGGCGTAAGCAACAGTCCCGCATCCGCGCCCATGCCGAAGCAGGAGCCCGGACCAAGCGATTGATATATCAGTTTGGTATTGACTCCAAGCGTGAAAATCGGCGAAAGCTGGCGGCTGTAGTTGAAGTAACCCACCAGTTGATTGGCACTTACAATTTCTTTCACAATCGGACGGTTGTTTTCTCCCGGAGGTTGGGTGGTGTCGGGTAGGGTAGTGAGTTTGATGCCAGGAATGCCGTTGTGGAGCACACCAATACCAAACGATTGGAGGTCAGCGGAGAAGGTGACGCCCAGATAGTTGTGCTGAAGCAGTCCGCTGAAGTCTTCGGAATGGAGCAGGAGTACCTGGTTGCCAGGAGTCCTGGCCGTAAGAGCGGGATTGTAGTAGATTGCCTCCGGGCCCCGGGCCAGGGTTACGGCAGCTCCGCCCAAGCCGATGATACGGGCCGAGGTGCCGAGTTCTTCAAAGTCTCCCGCGTATTTGGTCGCCCAAGCGTAGCTGAGAATCAGGAACAGAAGCGTCGTGGCCAGCGGCCTACGTCGACTCCAATAGGGGATGAACCGGTTGCTCCGTTTTCTTTCTGCTTTGCTCATTCTTATTGTCTCCTCACAGCTTACGGATATAACCAACCAGTTCCTTCTTCAGCAGGTACTTGGGCCGGCTGTAGGTCGGTCTGGCTGTGATTATTATCTTGTAGTCGCCCGGAGGCACATAGTTTCCGGTGTTGTCTCTGCCGTCCCAGACGATTAGCACTTCACCCGGGCGCTGGGCGTGCGGAGGTGTGAGGGTGCGAACTGGAGTTTCCTGCTCATTGAGGATAGTTACTTCCACATCTGCCACTTCAGTTATGTATAGAGTTATGGTTGTACCCAGGTGCTGAGAGTCCAGTTGGGGGGGATAGCAACCGATAAAGTAAGCATCCAGTCCTATCCAGTAGTATTGGCCACCGTCAGCTTCGTTGACGAACAGCTGGCCGAAGCGGCGCCAGATGGTGATGCCGCGGGGGCTGTTGAACTTGCCCGTGCCGCCCTGCGAAGTGAGGTATTTTAGATTAGGATCGAAAAGGTGGATTTCATTGTTCACCTGGTCGGTGACATATACGTTTCCATGCCGGTCGAAGGCGCAATAAGCGAAGGCAGCTTCGCTACGGCCGATGCGACGCATGTCCTGTTGCCGCCGCAACTGACCGGAAAGTGAAAATTGACTGATGCGGGTTTGGTCGCGATCAATCACTACAACCGCTTCTACTCCGTAGTCGTTGTAATCTGCTCCGGCGTCTAGGACGGCCAGTGCGCTAGGTCGTTCGAGTTCCGTCCCCCAGACCGATATGAGCCGGCCATCCGGTTCATATACTACGATTCGGTTGTTATCGGTATCGGCCACGTAGATTCTGCCGCGGGAGTCGAGGTCAACTCCGCGCGGTCTGGCAAGGGAGGAATCGAGTACAGATACCCACTGCAGCCGACCCTGTGCGTAACGTAGGCGGACTACCCGATTATTGTCGGTATCGGCCACATATACGTCGCCCTGCGCGTTACAGCAGATACCGTGCGGATTGCGAAATTGGCCCGTGTCTGAGCCAACAGAACCATATACCCCGGGTTTCACCAGTCTCACGTTGTAAAGAATCTGACCAGTACCGGAGTTGACCGCAAACAGGGTAAGAATGTGGTCGTCTTTGCCCGTAGTCGGGTCGTCTTCTTCTATCATTTTGGCAGCACACATGCCCTGCGGATTTGAAATCGTAAAACGCTGGCCTAGATAAAGATTCAGGTAGAAGCTGGTGATACGCTGAAATCCCAAAGTATGGCTGAATGGCGGGGCAAGAAGTGTGGTGGGAGTTTGGACGAAGATAAGAGCTAGAAGAAGCTGCACCGCAAGATGTTACCCTCTACCTGAGTATAGTCAAGATTGCCTTTTTTGGAACTGGGGCCAGTGCTTGACTTGCGGCAAGGTGGTTCTAGAATCCGCATGCTGTGCTGAAGCCTGGTGACTTCGTTTGTCTGTATCACTCCGAAAGAATGAGCTATTTGGTGCAGTTGCCCGAGTCGGGCAGGTTTTCTACGCACCGGGGATACATCGATCTGGCGCAGGTTGTGGGCAAGGAATATGGCGATACGGTTACTACCCAACTACACTGCCGTTTTGTGCTGCTTCGTCCCACCACAGCCGATTTTCTTCTCAAAGTCAGACGGGTGACCACTATAGTTTATCCCAAGGATGCAGGAGTGCTTCTTCTGGACACGTGTGTTTTTCCCGGGGCCCGGGTGGTAGAAGTGGGTTCTGGTTCCGGAGGTCTAACTACGCTTCTGGCTTCGTTTGTACGGCCCGACGGGAGGGTGTATTCCTACGATCGGCGGGAGGATTGCAGCCAGGCAGCGAGAGCCAATGTACAGCGCTACGGTCTGGCCGAGTGGTGTGAGTTTTTTGTGCGAGATGTGGCTACGGATGGTTTTGAGCAAACAGACGTGGATGCGGTTTTTCTGGATGTGCCGGAACCCTGGACTCTGCTTTCAGCTTCCTGGCGGGCGTTGAAAGGAGGACATCCGCTTGCGGCCATTGTCCCTACCGCGGAGCAGTTACGTGAGATCTGCCGGGAGTTGGCCGCAGTCGGGTTTACTAGAGTGAGGGCGCAGGAAATACTCAAGCGTGATATGCAGGTAAGGACAGGTGGCACCCGACCAGTAGACCGGATGATAGGACACACGGTGTACATAGTGCTGGCGCATAAGGCAAACCGGACGGGGACAGACAGAGTAGACCCACAACATCCTCAGGTTGATGTCTGAAAAGGGTTGCGCTGTTAGGCCTAGCCTTTATCCTGCTGACAGAGGCGGAGTTCCAGCTTGCTGTGTATTTGCCTTAGGATTTGTTCTGGCGTTGTCCGCCAGCTGTGCTCCGAAGACAGCTTCTTCTAGACCTGGTCTTCGCGTAGTTTCTTTGGTTCCGAGCGTTACGGAAATTATTTATGCCGTAGGAGCAGAGGAGTATCTAAGGGGCAATACTACCTTTTGCGACTTTCCAGAGGCGGCGAAGAATGTATATAAAGTGGGTGACTATTTGCGACCGGACTGGGAAAGGATTGTTGCCCTGAAGCCGGATTTGGTGTTTCTAACGCTGCCCGCGCAGCAGGAAATCGCCGAGAAGTTGTCTGAGACAGGGATAAAATACTACGTTTCTCAACCTCAGACCATAGACGACATTCTGCAGGAGATTGATAGTGTTGCTAAACTTCTTGGTCGGCAAGTACGAGGTCACGCCTTGGTGGAAAGCCTGAAAGCCATTCTGGATTCCATACCAGCCTATAGGGATACTCCCCGAGTGTATGTTGAAGTTTCAGACGTTCCTTTGCTTGCTGCTGGCGCGCGTAGTTTCCTGAGTAGCCTTCTGTTTAGAGCGGGCGGACGCAATATCTATGATTACACAGTTGTGCAAGAGTATCCTCTGGTGGACCCGGAATTTGTCATTAAATCAGCGCCGGATGTAATTCTTTTGTTGTATCCCGGGGGAAGTGCCTACGAGCTTAGCCAGCGAGTGGGATGGGCGGCTATACCGGCGGTGAGGAACGGGAGGATCTACGAAGGGTTGGATTTGAACCTGTTTTCCCGGCCCGGTCCTAGGTTTGCGCAGGCAGTATGGGAACTGGTTCACATACTCCATCCGGAGAGTCGTCCAGAGGAAGCCGGCAGGTCTTTTTGACGGCCTGCAGGAAGGGAAAATACTCGGGATGATCACTGAACAATTGAGTCGTCGGCCGGTAGGGACCCAGCGGAGAAGGACGAGGCAGCTAATGGTGTGGTGCATAATGTTCCTGCTGTTGCTCTGTGTGGGTATCGTATCTTTCTTGACGGGGCCGGGTTACCTGGGTACTCCTGAAGTTCTCAGGCTGCGAATACTGCGTCTGGTTCTGGGAATACTGGCCGGCGGTGTCCTGTCCTTGACTGGTGCCGCACTTCAGGGTCTGTTGCGGAATCCGCTGGTTGACCCCTTTACTCTGGGCGTTTCCAGCGGAGCGGCATTTGGGGTGAGTGTGATGACTGTGCTTGGAGTTGGAACCAGCGTGTTGAAGCCGGTAGCCGGTTTTGCGGGTGCCATGCTTACCATAGTTGCAGTTTATCTGCTTGCGCAGTCCCAGGGGAGATTGAGTGTTACCGGCTTGGTACTTGCAGGTGTGATAGTCAGCCTTTTTTTCTCGAGCCTGGTGATGCTGCTGATAGTTCTCAGCCGTCAGACACTGGGACATGCCGTCTATATTCTGATGGGACATTTGGGAGTCGTTTTCACCCGCGGCTCCCTTCTTCTATTCGCTGTTTCGGCGGTGATAATGGTCTGCGGTTGTGGGCTGTTGCTGACTTATGCTCGCGCGCTGGATATCGTTTCTGCCGGTGAGGAAGCAGCTCTTAGTCTGGGAGTCGACACCGCCCGGATGACAAGAGCGGTATTTCTGATTTCTTCGCTGCTAGTGGGATTGGTGGTGTCATTTACGGGGGCAATAAGTTTTGTTGGTCTGGTAGTGCCGCATCTGGTCCGTATGATGTTCGGTCCTCGACATTCTCAGGTCTTGCCGGGTTCCTTCGTTCTTGGCGGCGCTATTCTGGTCGGAGCAGATGTGCTTGCCAGAAGTTTGGTGCCAGGAGGTCTTCCGCTTTCTATTGTAACCGCGTTAGTAGGAGTCCCTTTCTTCATTTATCTGTTGCAAAAAAGGCTGTAGCGGTGGTGGAATTTTAACGGTCGGGCAGAACTATGGAAAAAGGCGAGTCAGGTTATGTTACCGCTTCAGCGGCCGATACAGTTTTGGAGTTTGAACAGGTAAACTTTGGATACGGACAGGAGTTGGTGTTGGAAGAGTTCAGTCTGGGCGTCAGTCGTCGCGATTTTTTAGGAGTTATTGGTCCTAACGGAGCGGGCAAGACAACACTTTTGCGCCTGGCGGCAGGTTTGGTGCGACCTGCAAGTGGAACCGTTCGACTCTGTGGCAAGAACCTGGCTGAATACAGTCGTCGGGCCGTGGCGCGCAAGGTGGCGGTGGTTTTTCAGGAAAATCACTTTGCCTTTGATTACCGGGTAAAGGATGTGGTTTTGATGGGTAGACATCCTCACGTGGGACGTTTTGCTTCTCTGAGGCGTCAGGACTATGAGATAGCTTCAGCAGCGCTTCAGTTTGTAGATGCTGACCACCTTGAAGACAAGAAGATTAATCAGATTTCTGCCGGTGAGAAGCAGCGCGTAGTATTGGCTAGGGCTTTGGCACAAGAACCGGAAGTCCTCCTCTTGGATGAGGCAACGTCTCATCTCGATTTATCCCATCAGTTGCTGCTTCTAGAACTTCTGCAAAAACTTAATCGAGAAGAAGGTCGGACAGTTATATTTCTGGCTCATGACCTGAATCTGGCGGCTCTGGTCTGCAACAAGATTTTATTACTGGCCGCCGGGCGAAAGATAACTTGTGATACGCCGGAGCGAGTACTGACTGAGGAGATAATAAACCGGGTTTATGGAGTGAAGCCTGTAGTCATCCGCCATCCGCTTCTAGGTGTACCCCAGGTAATCTTACCGGCTAAGAAGTAATGGACTAGGAAAAAGTTGAAAGTCAGGGGGTCTGGTTTTTGACGGGAGTGGAGTCGGCTTGAATAGTGCCAAAGATGCGACTAGCCAGTTCCTTGGCACTTTCCGGCTGAGCCAGGTAGTGTAGGTGCTTCTGCAGACTGTCAATCTCGCGGGCGAGCAAGTCTATCTCCTTTTCCATTCTGGTAGTTTGCAAGTGACGGGTTGCTATGGCTATGGCACCATTGGGGCCGGGCAGAAACAGCAACAACAAGAGTGCGAGGAGAACGAGGGAAATGTAACCGCGGCGTCGCTTTCTCTTAGCATGAGAGACAGGAGGTTTGCTGTACTTCATCTGGCTAATGGGGCCAATCCTGCGTAGTCCAGGCGGTCTTCTTCTTCGATGCGGAGCAGGCGGTTGTATTTGGCTATGCGTTCACCGCGACAAGGTGCGCCGGTTTTTATCTGGCCGGTACTGGCGGCAACAGCTAGGTCGGCTATGAAATGGTCTCCTGTCTCGCCGGAGCGATGTGATACTACGGTACGGTAACCGCGGTCTGTAGCCAGTTTGATACAGTCAAGCGTTTCGCTTACTGTGCCGACTTGGTTCGGTTTTATGAGTATGGCATTGGCAATGTGCTCGCGTATTCCTTGTTCCAGACGTTTTGTGCTGGTGACGAAAATGTCATCTCCTACCAGCTGGATGCGGGACCCTAGCCGTTCTGTCATTTTCCGCCAGCCTTCCCAGTCGTCCTCCGCTAGTCCGTCTTCGATGGAAATGATCGGATAGCGGTCAATCCATTGCGCATACATATCTATCATTTCGTCCGACGTCAATCGCCGCTTCTCGGGAATAGTGAGTTCATATGCTCCATTCTTGTAGAAACTGCTGGCCGCAGGGTCTAAGCCTAGGAATATGTGTTTGCCCGGTTCGTATCCAGCTGCCTCAATGGCTTTCAGAACGAATTTGATAGGTTCTTCGTTGTCGGTGAAGTCAGGGGCGAAACCGCCTTCGTCGCCAGTTGTAGTCTTCTTGTCTGCTGCGGCAAGAAGCTGTTTCAGGCGGTGATAGGTCTCGGCGGCGGCACGGAGAGCTTCGTGGAAGTTAGGCAGTCCTGCTGGGATGATCATAAATTCCTGAAGGTCGAGATTATTGGCGGCATGAGCACCGCCGTTGATTATGTTGAGTTGGGGAGTGGGGAGAAGCTTGGTACCGGCTCCCCCCAGATAACGGTATATGGAGAGACCAGCTGTGGCAGCAGCGGCTCGGCAGACTGCAAGAGAGGCACCGAGTATTGCATTGGCCCCGAGGTTTTTCTTATTTGAAGTGCCATCCAGTTCACACAAAGCTCGATCAATACGGTACTGGTCGGTGGCATTCATGCCGACTAGGCGATGCTTGATGGTTGTATTCACGTTTTCGACCGCTTTCAGGACACCTTTGCCGAGATAACGATGAGGGTCGCCGTCACGCAGTTCCAATGCTTCGAACTTGCCAGTGGAAGCGCCAGAAGGAACCGATGCTCTTCCTAAAGTCCCATCAGAGAGGATACAGTCAACCTCGAGGGTTGGATTTCCGCGCGAGTCCAATATCTGGCGGGCTTTGAGGTCAGCTATTTTTTGGGCCATTGTCTTCTCCTTTCCGGGTGTGGATACTGCAGTATTCTGCGCGTCGTTCCGGATAAAGGGGAAAAGCTGCTACAAGTTCTGCCACCTCTGCTCGAATCAGGCCGAGGGCATTGTCGTCCGAAGCTGCGGTAATGGCCCGGTCTATCAACTCGGCCACTTTCAGCATTTCTGATTCTTTCATTCCTCTAGTGGTTAAAGCAGGAGTTCCGAGTCTCATACCCGAAGCTATGAAAGGTTTTTCTGGATCGAAAGGTATAGTATTGCGGTTCACGGTGATGCCGACCTTACCCAGAACTCGTTCGGCGTCACGCCCGGTGATTTTCTTCGGCCGGAGGTCAACTGAGAACAGATGATTGTCCGTGCCACCGGATACTATACGGTAACCACGACTAGCCAGAGCCTCCGCTAGTGTTCGGGCATTGGCCAGAGTCTGACGCTGGTATTCACGAAACTCCGGAGTTAACGCTTCTCTAAAAGCTACGGCCTTAGCTGCTATGCAGTGTTCCAGGGGGCCACCTTGAATGCCGGGGAATACTGTTTTGTCCAGTTCCTCGGCTAACGCTGCTTTGCACATGGCGATGGCTCCCCGTGGTCCCCGCAGGGTCTTGTGGGTAGTAGTTGTGACTATTTGAGCGTAGGGCACTGGCGAAGGATGCAGCCCGGCTGCTACCGGGCCGGCGATGTGGGCTATATCAGCCAGGTGGGATGCCCCAACTTCGTCGCATATCTCCTGGAATTTGTCGAAGTGTATGGTGCGTGAATAGGCCGAGGCACCAGAAACAATGATTTTGGGTTTGTGTTCTAAGGCAAGTTTTCTGATTGCCGCATAGTCCAATTGTTCGGTCTGGGGGTCGACTGTGTACGCTACGACGCGAAAATAGCGGCCGGAGAAATTTAGGGGGTGTCCATGGGAAAGATGACCGCCGTGAGTAAGACTGAGGCCAAGGATAGTATCGCCCGGTTTTGCTAGGGTCAGAAATGCAGCAATGTTGGCCGAAGTTCCGGAATGGGGCTGGACATTGACGTGGTCGCAACCAAAGAGTTGTTTGGCCCGTTCGCGAGCCAGTTCTTCCGCTATGTCAACAAAACGGCAGCCGCCGTAGTAGCGTTTCTTAGGATAACCTTCTGCATATTTATTGGTCAGCGGCGACCCCAGGGCCGCCAATACCGCTTCGGAGCAAAAGTTTTCAGAGGCAATCAGTTCCAGATGGTCGTGCTGGCGTTCGGTTTCCTGGCGAACCGCCTCGAATATTTCCGGGTCGGTGGTAAACAAAACATGTGATGTCATCAGTGAGTCCTCCAGACGTCTTGCATAACTGGCCAAGACTAACGTTCCTGCTGAGAAAGTCAAGCAGAGGTCTGTTGGTTGCGCTAGGTGGACTGGCAAGGCATGGTGCGAGCATTGACGGATGTGACCTCAATAGTAAACTGGGCCATGTTGGAAGAACTTGTGGCTGTTGTACGTAAGCTGAGGAGCGAGTGTCCTTGGGACCGCAAGCAGACCGTTTCCACAACCCGGCCCTTATTGCTAAATGAAGCATATGAACTGGACGAAGCTCTGGCCGCAGGAAAGGTTGAGGACATCGTGGAGGAGTTGGGTGATTACCTGTTCATGGGAATTTTTCTGGCTGATGTGTTAGCAAAGGAGCAGGGCATAAGGTTGGAGCAAATTATTGAAAGGGTCATAGCGAAGCTTAAAAAGAGACATCCGCATATATATGGTCAAGCAAAGGTAACAGGTGTTGCTCAGGTTTTGCGTAACTGGGAGCTAATAAAGCAGGCAGAAGCAAATCGTGAAGGGAATAAGCGAACATACCTGGATAGTTTGCCCAAGACATTACCTGCGTTGAAGTATGCGCAGTTGATACAGGAAAGGTGTGCCCGCGTGGGGTTTGATTGGCCAGAACCCAGTCAGGTATTGGATAAGGTAATTGAGGAAGTGAACGAAGTAAGAGAAGAACTGAAGCGGGCAAGGACTGCCAGTATCCGTAAGACAAGAAGTTCTGCCGCAAAAATAGGCAAGAAGCGGTCGGAAAAAAGCGGTGGGAGTAAAGGCGGGCGTGCCGTGGCAGAGGAACTGGGAGATCTGTTTTTTGTGCTGGTGAATCTCTGCCGGCACCTCGGCTTGGACGCAGAAACTGTGCTGCGGGATGCAAACAGCAAGTTTGTGCGTCGGTTCCGTTTAATGGAACAGGAGCTGAGTCGTCAGGGTAAGAAAACTGGTCAAGCGAGTCTGGAGGAGATGGACGCGGTTTGGAACCGCATCAAACAACGCTAACTTGGAAATCTGTTGCAGCTACTTCTGGGTAGACGGCAAGAGCATTAGTTGGACATTCTGAGATCAGCGCTCATGGTTGCGGAGTTTCTCGCAACAGTCCGATGAAAGTTAGGCTATTGACATTTGGGTCCTCTGTGCTACACTCGGCTCAGTTTAAGAGCCTGAGAAGGCTCAAGAGGCCATAAATTTCTGAAAGGAGGAGTCAGTGAAAGGTCACACTATCATCCTGTGTCTCGTGCTGACGGCAGGAATGGCGCTGGGTGCGTTATCCGGCAGCTTCTCAGCCGGGCAGCTAGGCACCAGTACGCCCATTGGGCTGACAAATCTCGCTGAGAACGAGGTCGTGCTCAGTCCAGTAGTTCCGACTGAGGTAGAATGGATGGATAATCCGGACGAAACTCTGAAGTATGACCGTACGCCGGCCAATGCAATTGGTCTGACGAACGGAGGTACATTTCGGGCGGCAGTCCGGTTTACTCCCACCTACAGTTGCACCCTGAAGGCAATTTTGTTCTATCAGCGCGATGCATCATCCAACCAATATGTATTCGTGTTTGGAGAGGGACTGGATACGGTTCCCGGTCCAATTCTGGACTCAGCTCCCTATACCGGCGCAGGTGGTAATCAATGGAAGAGGGTGAATCTGGCTGTTCCGCGTGTACTGCCGGCGGGAATAGATTTTTGGGCGTGCGTGCGTGCGACGCATACTGCCGGGACGTATCCTATTGGTTGTGATTCCGGTCCGATGATAAGGAATCGTTCGGGATTTATTTCGACCGGTACTACCTGGCAGCAGATTGCTGACTTTGGTTTGAACTACAGCTGGAACATTCGCGCAATTGTCAGCCGGGCAGTCTCATACACAAATGATATCGGGGTGAGCAACATTCTATCTCCGGGCAAGAGTATTTCTCCAGGTTCTTATCCTTGTGTTGCGCGAGTGGTGAATTTCGGTACAGCAGCCCAGTCAAACTTCCCGGTTCGATGCAAAATAGATTCTGCAGGCGTTACGGTGTACGACCGTACCTATACCTATACGGGTTCTCTGGCTCCTGGTGCGCGAGTGGACGTAACCTTCAGTCCAAACTGGAATACAGGGCCGTCGGGTGCACTGTATAGTGTTAAGTTCTTTACCGAGTTGGCTACAGACGAAAACCGCGCCAACGATACGGCTCAACAGCAGACCAGTATTATGACCGGATTGCCGTTGATGACCCATGATACGGGGTACTGCAAGCTATCTGTGACTTGTTTTGGTTCGATAGGATACGATAACCCGCCGAGTGATGCGGGAGTTGGTTTCTGTTATCCCAAGACTGCGGCCAGTGCTTTGTTCTATGCCAGCTTTGCCGTAGGGACTAGCGATGCGTACGTTGCAGACCGTTACTTCAGCCGGCCGGCAAACAGCCCAGTGAACCAAGACTTGGTTCCGGTGGATAGTTTGCGTCCAGTGGTTCCGCCGACCGGAGACCAGCACTATCGAGGAAGTTATTCGGACGCAGGACATCCTACTCCGAAAGGTATCAGGATTACCCAGCACAGTCATCAGGCGGCTGCGTTCGGATATGACGATTTTGTGGTTCTGGCTTTTGACGTGACTAACACCAGCACGGCACCCGTTACAGGTCTGTATGCCGGGATCTTCGCTGATTTTGACATCGGTTCTAATCCAGCGTTGAACACGGCGGCGGCAGATACTGTACGGCGACTTATGTATATGAGGCAGCAGTCCACAGCCACTCCGACCGTGGGCGTAAAAATCCTTGCGCCGGCGTCGTTCCGGAATCTATCTTGCGTGGACCATGCCCGATATGTGTACCCGGATTCTGCCATGAGCGAGGGTATGAAGTGGCGCTTCCTGAACGGGACGATTGTGCAGCGCAGTTCCAACCGGGCGTACGACTGGTCAATTGTTACGTCAGTCGGCCCCTTTGACCTTGCACCGGGAGCGGGTTATCGCTTTGCGGTTGCCTTTGTTGGCGGTTCCAGCGAGGCAGAAGTCAGGGCTCATGCCGATTCTGCTCAATCGTGGTATGATGCCAGAGTTGGTGTTGGAGACAAACCAGCCGGAGCTGATGGCCAGCATGTCTTCTCTGTTTCGCCAAATCCTTTCTGTCAGGCTACTCGGATTCGCTATACCAGTCGTCAGGCAGGAAACATGGAGCTAAGCGTGTACGATGCAGCTGGTGCTCTCGTGGAGCGGGTGACGACTCACATAGAGGCTGGTTCGGGTACCTTTTCTTGGCGACCTAAGAATCTGTCTCGGGGAGTCTATTTCCTGGATGTGCGTACCCCTGAGGATAAGGCAAGGCTGAAGGTGCTGCTGGTAGAGTAGGGAACATCTGCTGTTTGTTTTACAGCACAGGGCGCCGGGTACCCGGCGCCCTGTGCGCATATTGCCCAAGATTTCAGTTTAACCGGCTATTAGGAATTGCTTCCTTTTTCGTTGACAGTAGAAGTTGACGGTTAAGACAACCAGGCTATATTTAGCAACTTGCGAGCAGAAACTTCTTAGCTTTTCATACTCTACTTATGTTGAAGGCTGAAATCACAATTCGAGGGCCGATAGGCCTGCATGCTCGTCCAGCGGCCGATTTTGTACGTGTAGCTGAAAAATACCGTTCGAAGGTACGATTGGGAAAGAACGGCGTGTGGGTAAACGGGAGGAGTATTCTGTCTATTCTTACTTTGGCTGCGGAGAGCGGCAGTAAGGTAATCTTGGAGGTGTCAGGCGAGGATGAGGTTGAGGCGTTTCGCGCTCTAAAGGGGGTACTGGAACGTGAATCGTAGGGATTCTGGACGTAGATCTCAGAGCGTGGAGCGTATTCTGCGCGGCATTCCCGTATCTCGCGGTTTCGCCCAAGGCGTGGTGCATATCTACCGACCTTCTCTTCCTGAACTGGAGGAACAGGTACTTAGTCCGGACAAAATTCCTGTCGAACTCGAACGTTTTCGGCAAGCCATAAATTTGGCAAGGCAGGAACTGCGTGAACTGTATGCCAGTGTGAAACGAGATATGGGCCGCGATTTTGCCGATTTCATAGAGGTTCAGTTGGCAATGTTGGAGGACGAAGAAGTTTTGAACTCCACGGAGCGCTTCATAAGAGAAAACGGGCGCAATGCTGAGTTCGCCTATGCGGAGACCCTGCGGCGTCTGACTAAGCCGGTGAGTGACTCGCATATTCCGGTGATTAGGGAAAGAACTTTGGACGTGCTGGACGTAGGCACAAGGGTGTTACGACATCTGACTGGTAGCGAAATGTCATCTTTGAGCGGCGTGCGGCCTGGCACTGTGGTGATTGCGCACGACTTACCACCCTCGGAAGCAGCTCTTCTCGATCCTACACGAGTAAAGGGTTTGGTGCTGGAAGTTGGAGGGAAGACTTCGCATACGGCGATTATGGCAAAGGCAAAAGAGATTCCGGCAGTGGTTGGTGTGGAAGGAGCCTGTCGCTTGGCAATTCCCGGGGCGAACGCATTCGTTGATGGTTACCGGGGACTCGCCATTCTTAATCCGACCAAGAAACGATTGAGTGCCTACCGTTCTGAGATTGAGCTGTATCGCAAGCATCAGCGGTCTCTATCTGGGCTGAGCGAGCAAGAACCGGTTACCTTGGACGGCAAGATGATAGATCTGTCTGCGAACATTGAGTTCCTGTCCGAGGCTCGGATTGCGGTGCAGAATGGGGCGAGAGGGGTAGGATTGTTTCGTACCGAGTACATTTATCTTTCCAGACTGAGACCGGCCACAGAAGAGGAGCAGTTTGAAACTTATGCCGAGGTGGCACGGTTGGTGCGACCCTGGTCAGTCATAGTTCGGACTTTTGATCTCGGAGGAGACAAGGTGGTACCAGGCTATGTGGAGACCAATCCCTTCCTGGGTTGGAGAGGGCTGAGACTTTGTCTTGATAACGTTGAGCTGTTTCGACACCAATTGCGGGCTGCGTTGAGGGCCTCTGCCTTTGGGAGGGTGAAGCTTATGTTCCCTATGGTCTCCACTATTGAGGAGTTGCGCCGGGCTAAGCTTATCTTGGAGCAGGCAAGAGAAGAGTTGAGGAAAGAAGGCAAGAAGTTTGATGAGCATATGGAGGTCGGAGTTATGGTGGAAACGCCGTCTGCCGCCATTCTTGCCGCGCATCTGGCCCGGGAGTGTTCTTTTCTGTCTATCGGCTCCAATGACCTCACCCAGTATACTCTGGCTGTTGATCGCAGCAATGAGAGGGTGGCGGAACTATATGATCACTTTCATCCCGCTGTTCTAGAGTTGATTCGCCAGACCATAGTAGCCGCTCACAAGCAGGGTATCTGGGTGGGATTGTGTGGAGAGTTTGCGGCAGACCCCTTGGGGGTTCTTGTTCTCCTCGGACTTGGTATAGACGAACTTTCTGTAGCTCCCGCCCTCATCCCGGAGACAAAGAAGGTCATCCGCTCCATTGATACCGGTTCTGCAGCAGAGATAATGGAATCGGCAATGAAATTGGCTACTGCAGTAGAAGTGCGACGATTTCTGCGTCGAGAGATGTACCGGCGGTTTCCTAAGCTGGCTGAGTTTGCCTTTGAACTGGGAGGAGATAACATAAGATGAAGGAGGAAGAGCGAATGCCGGGTTGTCTCAGAAAAAAGAAAGAATTGTTCCAGAACGGCTATGCGAAAATGCTGGAATTGGTCATGGAGTTACCCAGACAGCTGACTACAGCGGAGAGGATTACCCGCCAGGTGGATTTAGGACCACGCTGTAACTCGCACCACGTTATTGTTGCGGGGATGGGGGGCTCGGGGATAGGGGCAGAGCTGGTGAGTGGACTGGTGGCCAATAAGGTGAGGTTTATAGTTGTGCCGTGTCGGGACTATTCTCTTCCGAATTTCGCTGACAGCAATTCGTTGTGTTTTGTGGTCAGTTATTCCGGTAATACAGAAGAAACACTGAGCGCGTTTGCAGACGCCCGTCGCCGGGGATGCAGAATAGTAGCGGTTACCAGTGGTGGTCAGTTGGCTGAGTTGGCGAGCAAGGCTCGGCTACCTGTCATTCTGGTTCCTTCTGGGTTGCCTCCTCGGGCTGCGTTGGGTTATCTGTTTGCTCCTCTGATAGTTTCGCTACAGAGGCTGGGCCTGTATGAGGAGTTGGGTCAGGAACTGAGTCGCACAGCCGATTTGCTTTTGCGTCGTCAAAAGTTACTTCACCGCAAGGCAAAGCTCATAGCAAACTGTCTGCGGGGACAGTTTCCTCTTGTTTATTCTACTACCAGGCTGCTGGACGGGGTAGCAGAGCGCTGGCGTTGTCAGTTGAATGAGAACGCCAAAGTAATGTGTCATACCAGTTCATTGCCGGAGCATAACCACAACGAAATAGTAGGCATGGGAAGGCCTATTTTTCTTGCCCGACATTCGGTTATCATAGCCCTTCTTGATTCCACTACCCACCCACATACCAGACAACGTCTTAAGCATCTGCTGGATATTGCCCGTGGTACCTTCAAAGACAAGTTTCTTTTGGAAATCACGAACGGTTCTGAACTGTTTCGTGTCCTGTCCCTGGTTATGCTCGGTGACCTGGTGAGCGTGGAGTTGGCCCTAAGACTGGGTGTGGATCCTATGCCGGTGGTCAGAATTGATGAACTGAAGCGCAGAATGAGTCTGGCAAAGAAATAACCAACAAGGTAGGAACTGGGGCATGAGTAGATTCAAAGCATTGGTGCCAGCAGCAGGAGAGGGAAGAAGGTTGCGACCGCACACCCATGTGACGCCCAAAGTTTTGCTGGAGGTGGCAGGTAAACCGATACTGGGCCACATAATGGATAGATTACTTCCTGCCGAGCCAGAGGAAATATGCGTAGTTGTAGGAGCACAGAGCGAACAGGTAGAGTCATATCTCAGAGAGAACTACAGGGCCAATTTCACTTTTGTACATCAGGATGACCCCAAAGGATTGGGTGATGCCGTATTTCGCGCCAGAGAACGATTTAGGAACGAACCAATACTTATCTTGCTGGGGGACACAATAGTAGATCTTGATATCAGCGAGGTGGTGGGAGACACCAACATGGTGGCGGTGAAGGAGGTGGAGAATCCGAGGAGATTTGGTATTGTGGAGGTAGAGGGGAAGGCTGTGAAGAGAGTAGTGGAAAAGCCAGAGCATCCAGCCAGCAGGCTCGCAATCGTAGGTCTTTATTACTTTTCCAATGCAGAACAGCTTTTTGGTGCTCTCGGGCAGCTTATCAGCAGTGGTCACAGGACCAGAGGCGAATTTCAACTTACCGATGCTCTTCAGCTTATGCTGGAGTCTGGAGTGAGTATGACTGTAAAACATATAGAACACTGGCTGGACTGCGGCACTCCAGACGCATTACTGGCAACCAATCGTTACCTGCTGTCCAAGAATAATTACTGCCGCTCAAGGGAAGGAGTGGTGATAGTGCCGCCGGTGTATGTGCACGACACTGCAAGGTTGCACAATGCGGTTGTGGGGCCTTATGTTTCAATAGGCGCTAACGCGGAGGTCAGAGATTCTGTAGTCAGCGACTCCATAGTCAATCGCGAAGCGGTCGTGGAATGTGCTCTTTTGGAGCATTCTATCCTCGGAGAGCAGTCAGTTGTGAAAGGTACTCCCCGCAGGTTGAATCTGGGAGGGTTTTCGGAATTGGAGATGGGATAGGGAGAATGGTGCGGAGAGGTGGAATACCACGTGGCTTACAGTCTAGATCGGGGTTGATGAGCTTGGTATGAACTTTCAGGTATTGCACACTGATCCTGCCACTAAAGCCAGAATGGGCAAGTTGGTGTTACCTCAGGGAGAAGTTCTTACTCCGGCTTTTATGCCGGTTGGAACCCAGGCTACAGTCAAGACGCTTACGCCGGCAGAATTGTTAGAAGCAGGTGTGGAGATGATTGTGTGTAATACCTACCACCTTTATCTGCGGCCGGGTCATGAGCGTGTGCGAGCATTGGGAGGAATTTCCAAGTTTATGGGTTGGTTGCGTCCCGTCCTGACTGATTCGGGCGGGTTTCAGGTCTATTCGCTGGCTGTACTTGCCCGCGTAGGCGACGAAGGGGTCGAGTTTCAGTCACACATCGACGGTAGCAGACATTTTTTTACTCCAGAGCGGACGATAGAAATACAGGAGACGCTGGGATCGGACATTGCTATGTGTCTGGATGAATGTCTTCCCTACCCGGTAACCGAAGAACGGGCAAGACAGGCTGTTGTTCGCACGACCCTGTGGGCTCGACGCTGCCGACAGGCTGCGCGGGACGATACCAACCTGTTTGGTATTGTTCAAGGTGCCACTTATCCCCAACTGAGGCGGCAAAGTGCTCAGGAACTGACTGGAATAGATTTTCCGGGGTATGCTATCGGCGGATTGTGTCTGGGAGAGCCAGCCGAATTGACTAAAGAACTGGTGGCAGTAGTAGCGGAAGAACTGCCCCGAGGTCGGCCGCGGTATCTGATGGGCGCAGGATATCCGGAGGATATTATTGCGGCCGTAGGTTTGGGAGTAGACCTGTTTGATTGCGTTCTGCCTACCCGGAATGGTAGAACCGGTTCAGCTTTCACTACCGAAGGAGAGATTGCCATCAGAAATGCCTGTCATGCAGATGACCCGGCACCGCTGGACAAGGCATGTGACTGCTATACATGCAGGAACTTTTCCCGCGCCTATCTGCGTCACTTGTTTATAGCAGGGGAATCGCTCGGCCCACGCCTGCTGACATTGCACAATATCTGGTTCTACCAGCGACTAATGCAGGGATTGCGTGCGGCCATACAGAGGGGAGAATTTTCTGCTTGGACGTGTTCGTTTCTGGAAAAATATCAGAGCTCAGAAGAACAGGTTATAGAAGAAAGGAGGACTGAATGAAAGCAATGAAGACTATGGCAATCGCAGGATTCGTGTCTCTGTTTGTGTTCTGCGGAAAAAGTGATACCATCAAGATAGGATTGGTCGTACCTCTATCCGGCGATGTGAAGACATTCGGAGAATCGACGACCAACGGTGTGATGCTTGCCTTTGAAGAGTTGAACGAAGCCGGAGGAATAGGAGGCAAGCGGGTCCAGGTAATTATCACCGACGACAGGAACGACCCCACAGAGACGGCAAATGCTGGCAGCAAACTGATTGATATGGACGGGGTGTTGGCCATCATAGGCTCGGTTTCTTCCAAGTGTTCTGCCCCGCTTTCGGACAAGTGTCAGGCGTCCAAGATACCTATGATTACCCCTACCTCTACCAACCCCAAGATTACAGTGGGAGAGGACGGCAGACGGAAAGACTATGTGTTCCGGGCGTGTTTTATAGATCCTTTCCAAGGGACGGTGGCGGCCAAATTCGCACGGGATTCTCTGCAGGCCAAAACAGCGGCCGTGGTGTATGATGTGAGCAACGACTATTCCAAAGGGTTGGCTGACTATTTCCGTACGGCTTTTGAGCAATGGGGAGGCCAGGTTACTTCCTTTGAATCTTATCCCAAGGACGAAGTGGATTTCTCGGCAATACTGACTAAGGTCAAGCAGCAGAATCCTGACGTGTTGTTCATTCCGGACTATTACAATAAGGTGGGTCTGATTGTCAAACAGGCACGGCAGATTGGTATTACTGCAAAGTTTCTGGGGGGCGACGGCTGGGATTCTCCCCAGATGTTAAAAATAGCTGGTAGTGCGATTCACGGCGGTTACTTTACGAATCACTACTCGCTTGATGACCCGAGACCAGAGGTACAGGAATGGGTCAGCAAGTACCAGGCCAAGTATGGTCAACGTCCGGATGCACTTGCCACGCTAGGATATGACGCGACACTTCTTCTGATTGAGGCTCTGAAAAACGCACCGAAACTTACCCCCAAGGAGATTAGAGACGCTATGGCGAAAATCAGCGATTTCCCGTGCGTTTCTGGCAAAATCAGTTTTGACGAGTGGGGCAATCCCATAAAGAGCGCGGTGATTCTTGAGTACACCGAGCAGGGGCAGCGGTATGTAGCCACAGTTACACCCTGATCATGAGCGAGTCTTTTTCTGGTCCGTAACATAGTAATTGTTTGCTTCGGTAGTTTGCCCTTTCTCGCGTTGACATAGCGCAGTCAGGGTTGCAGAATGAAATATGGATTTATTGGAGAGGCTGACAGCCGAAGGGTTGAGTATTCTTGTGCGCCGGGACGAACAGGATTTATACTCGTCCACCTTAAATGGGGTTAGACCGCTGTTGGAATTGCTTGACTGGTTTCCCGCCGGTCTTGCAGGCGCGGTGGTTGCCGACCGGCTGGTCGGAACCTGTGCGGCACGCATTCTGGCACATCTCCGTCCCCGTGAGGTTTTAGCTCTCAGGGGCACAGTAGAAGCCGGAAGTATCCTCTTTGCCGCTAACATAGAGTTCGGATGCAGAGAGACGATACCTTATGTCAGTAATCGTGATAACAAGGGGCCGTGTCCGTTTGAGGTGCTCAGTTTCCGCTACGACGACATATATGAGCTGATACAGGCGGTGCGCGAGAAACTGCAGCAAGTTGTCGCAGGGACAGTAGACAAGAAATAAGACAGCTGCTCGAAGGAACAGAGCAGGCGGCTTGGGTATATTGACAACCGACGGGTGAGGAAGAAAATAATAAAGGAATAGAGAGGGCAAAGTGGCAGGGGCCGGAGAGGGTGTGGTTTTGAAGGTGGCAGGCGAAGAATGAAAGAAGGAGGTAGTCGTGAGCAGAAGGTTTGTGTGGCTGCTTGCTTTGATTCTTGTGTTTGGGCTGGCGGGGGGCAGTGAGACAAATCAGCCGGCAGCAACAGAGTTTCAGAGTCTGCACAAGGAACTGAGCAGGATTTCTGACTCCAGGGCAGTAACCTTTCTTCCCAATGGAGACGGATCGTTCCGAGTGGTGCTGCGAGCACTTCCTCCTGTTGGGTCTACTGGTAATCCAGTAGACGGCGGCACATACATAACCGGTCAGACCGGAACGCTGGAATGCCAGCAAATTCTTGTATTTAGCACATATTACAAGTACTTTCCTGGTTACGATGCGGTCTGCCACTGGCAGGATTATGGCTTGTGGACGTACCAGTACGCGCGGGGCACCTGTGAGTGGGATCTGAGTCCTCTTCCGGATGATATGGTGATAGACAGCGTGTATTGCCGCAGCTATGCAACCAGTCTCACAAACACAGTTACAAAGGTTGACCTGTATCAGATGGCAAACAGGCCTTCCACTACGAGCAACGCGCAGACTTTGTACAACGACGCCGGAGACGGAGAGATTTTTGGTACCTATCAGCCGATAACCGATGTACCGGGATGGTATTCTGTGAAGTTTACAGATGCTGGTAGAGACGAGATACAGAGTAGACTTACCAGCGGTGACTGGTTTGCCATCGGCTATACCGGAGCTGGCAGCGGCAATCCGTGGCAGATACGGTTTATCAATGTGGAAAACTGGCCGGAGCTGGTATTTTTCTTCAGCGGATTGGACATTGCGTCTGATGCGGTGCTCTCTCCTACCGGAACCATACGGGTGAACGTGCCGGTTACCCCGCGGGTACGCGTGCAGCATATCAGCGGTACTTCGGCAGTATGTGACCTGGAGCTGAGGGTGTACAAGGGCGACTCATTGGTACACAGTCAGAAGAAGATAGGCGTGGTGCTGAATAGTGAAGAGACCAGGGAAGTTGACTTTAATATCGCCTGGACTCCGCAGGATACCGGAGAGCACAGGGTGGTATTCTGGCATACTTTGACGCCTGACGAAGAACCGGGCAATGATACCGCTGAGCTGGTTTTTCGCGTCAGGCCGGTGGATGTGGGTGCTGCTGGCATAATTGTACCTGCGGACGGGGCAGAGTACGAGTTTGGCGAGCCTATTGTACCGAAGGCTCTAGTTTCAAATTACACCGATGATGCAGAGACGAGTGTGCCTGTACGGATGCGCATTTATACTTCTGGTGGACAGGAGGTGTGGAGTGCTTTGCAGACTGTGGACCTGGATGCGAACGAGACCGAGAAGCCTGTTGAGTTTGGGCTTGTTGAGCCGCAGCTGGCCGCTGGTTACTATGCGGTAACCTGCAGTACGGAACTTTTGCCCGACTGGAAACCGGAGAACAACCGTTACCCTCCTTCGGGGACTCATACCTTTGTGGTATTGAACCGTGTTCCGGTGACTACTTCTATTGCCCCGAACGAGAAGCAGGCAGGCGAGCCCGGTTTTGTTCTGACTGTGTACGGTTCCAATTTTGTTTACAACTCCGTGGTGCGTTTTGAGGGTTCAGATCGGCCTACTACCTATGTGGATGAGAACACACTGCAGGCGCAGATTTCTGCAGACGACATCAAGTTTGGTGGCACTTTCAGTATCACGGTATTCAATCCTGCACCTGGCGGAGGCACTTCCAATGCGCAAGTTTTGACGGTCTATAACCGGGTGCCTGTGACTACGGGCATTATTCCGGCTGAGAAGGAAGTGGGAGAGTCTGAGTTTGTGCTGACGGTTAGCGGAGAGTTTTTCGTGCCTGGCGCGGTGGTGCGTTGGAATGGCTCTAATCGGTACACTGAATATGTGAACGGCACGACTCTGGAGGCTATTATTCTTGAGTCGGATTTGAGTACTGCCGGACTGTTTTCTGTTGATGTGGTGAATCCTGCGCCTGGTGGTGGCACTTCCAATGTCCAGACCTTTACAGTGAAGACCCCTGTGCCCAATCTGACTCAGATAGAGCCGACCGAAGGTACGCAGGGTCAGGCGGGATTGGAGATAGTGTTCACGGGTGGCGGATTCATCCCGGATGTTACCCAGGTAGGGTTTGGGCCGGGCAACGGGATTACGGTGAATTCGGTTACAGTAACAAGTCCTGAGGAGTTGATAGCTAATATAGATATTGCGGCGGATGCCACAGTAGGCAAGTGGGATGTGTCTGTGAGTAATCCTGGGCCGGGTGGTGGGGTTGCGGTGCTAGCGGAGGGGTTTGAGGTGAAAGAGCCAACGCTTCAGGACTTCAGCCTGCTTGCGCCAGAGGACGGAGCGGTGGATTTGCCTGTGACAGGGCTTGTGTTTCAGTGGGAGGATGCGAATCCTGGTGATGCGGCGAGCTATGAGGTGTGGCTGGGTCTGCCTGGCGAGCTGGTGAAGGTGAAGGAGGGTCTGACCGAGCCCAGCTGGACCTATGATTTGGCAGAGCCACTTTTACCCAATACTGCCTATAGCTGGAATGTGAAGGCGGTTCTAGAGTCTGATGGAGAGAAGTGGGCATTGAACGGTCCGTTTGGGTTTACGATTGCGGATGTTCCGCCGGCTCCGACCAATCTGAGTCCTGACCAAGAGGAGGATGTAGCAAGGTCTGGAATGCTGACCTGGGATCCGTTCCTGGTATATGGTGCGCCGGTAGATTCGTATGTGGTGTGGTTGGGTGCGGGCACGCCGGAGCGGTATGGCAATGCGGGCAAGAATACGCAGTATCCGTATTCGGGTCTGGCGGGGAGCACCACATACAGCTGGTATGTGGCGGCCTGGGGTCCGGGCGGAGTGACGCTTTCAGCCACAGCCCAGTTTACTACGCAGGTGGAGACACCGGCGTGGGAGAAGGGCTGGGTGGCAGTGAAATCCTTGCCGCAGGAGCCGACCACTACCAAGGCGCCGAAGGCCGGAGCGTGGCTGGTCACGGGTCCGGACAATGCTGGCAGCGGCAAGGTAATCTATGCGGCTAAGGGCAATAAGACGAGTGACTTCTACAAGTACTATCCGGAAAAAGACAGCTGGGCGATACTGGGAGCGATACCAGATGTGGAGCCTGCGACAGGGAAGGCCAAGTTGGTGTCCAAGGGCAGCCGGGCAGTGACGGATGGAAAAGACTACCTGTATGTACTCAAGGGGAATGGCACGCAGGGGTTCTGGCGTTATCGGGTGGAAGACGGCAAGTGGGACACTTTGACGCGTGTGCCGGTAAAGATAAAGGGTGGCAACGACATGGCGTATGTGAAGCGTGGTGGCAAGGAGTATTTGTATCTGTTGGCGGGCGGCAAGACAGCGTTCTACCGGTTTGATGTGGAGCGGGGAGAATGGATGATGCTAGACAGCGCTCCGTACGGAGGGAACAAGAAGAAGTACGGGGCGGGTTCTTTCCTGGTATACGACAAGGGTAGTTATCTGTATGCGCATCAGGCGAATGTGGTGGGCGACTCGTTCCATTACATGTTCCGGTATGACTTAGCGAAAGACAGCTGGCAGACTACGGCGTTGCGCGGTTTGCCGTTATACGGGACGGAAGCAGGGAAGCTGAACAAGAAGAAGAAGTCGAAGGACGGAGCTGGTGCGGTGTGGTATGCGGGTCGGATTTATGCGGTGAAAGGCGGTGGGAGCCAGAACTTCTACCGGTACAATCCTGTAGGCGACAGCTGGACGGCGTTGGACACGATACCGCGGACAGGAGCGAGCGGGACCAAGGGAGTAGTGAAGGCAGGCGGCGCCTTGGCGAACTGGGGAGATGCGTTCTTCCTCTTGAAGGGCAACAACACCTACGAATTCTGGCGGTATGTGCAGCCTGTATTCCAGGTGGCGAGCGCCCAGCCATCAAGGCGTGACGGAGTGCAGACGCAGGGGCAGAAGCGAGCGGTGGTGTTGAGAGTAGCGCCGAATCCTATAGCGAGTGGCTTTGCGGTGCTGAGGCTGGAGGGGTACAGAGGCACGAGAGCGCAGGTGCGGGTGTACGATGCTGTGGGTCGGTGTGTAGTATCTCGTCCTGTGGAGGTTAGGAGCCTGCAGCAGGGTGTGGTGCTAGACCTGCGGCATTTGTCCAGTGGTGTGTATCTGGTGCGGCTGGATGGAGCAGGTCTTGCCGTGGCGCAGAAGCTGGTGGTGCAGAAATAGGACGGGGGAGAGTGGAGACTCAGGAGCGGGCCTTCGGGCCCGCTCCTGTTTTGCGGTGACTGGAAAACGCAAGGAAGTTTGTCTTGCGTTAGTTGTTTCAAGGTGTCTTCCCGGATAGAATGATTCACGAGCAAGTTTGTGGAGGAGTCAATGGCTAGTAATACCGGTTATGAAAGGTGGAGTCGGGAGCAAGCTTGGAACTGGTACAAGAAGCAGCCCTGGCTGGTAGGCTGTAACTTCATTCCCAGCACCGCAGTGAATCAGCTGGAGATGTGGCAAAAAGAGACCTTTGACCCGCAGAGTATTGAACGCGAGTTGGGTTTAGCCGCCTCCATCGGTTTCAATACCGTACGTACCTATCTGCATGACCTGGCCTGGTTGGTTGATCGCCAGGGGTTCTTGCAGCGGGTAGAGCGTTTTCTGGATATTGCGGCGCAGAAAAAGATAAAGCCCATACTTGTTTTCTTTGACGACTGCTGGGGGACTGAGTTTGCTCCGGGCAAACAACCAGACCCCATTCCCGGCGTTCACAATTCTGGCTGGGTGCAGAGTCCGGGCAGCAAGGTGGTGACTTCTCCTGCTCAGTGGGGAAGGTTGGAGGAATATGTGGGCGAGGTGCTGGAGCGTTTCGCTCAGGACGAAAGGGTGCTTATGTGGGATTTGTATAATGAACCCGGGAATAACAACTTGGGAGAGAGGTCGCTGCCGCTGTTGCGAGATGTATTTGACTGGGCGCGCAGGGCAGCACCCTCTCAGCCTTTGACGGCTGGCTTGTGGTATGACAATTCGGTGCTGAATGAGTTTCAGCTAAAGGCCTCAGACATAGTTACCTTTCACAACTACAACGATACAGGAGAGCTGGAAAGACAGATAAAAGAGTTGAAAAGACATGGAAGGCCGCTGGTTTGTACCGAGTATATGGCTCGCACCAGAAACAGCCGTTTTGAAACGCATCTACCTGTTTTCAAGCGCGAAAGGGTAGGTTGTCTGAACTGGGGGCTGGTAAGAGGTAAAACGCAGACTATCTTTCCCTGGGGTTCGCCAGCGGGGGCTGCGGGGCCAGCAATATGGTTTCACGATATTTTCTGGCCGGATGGTACACCGTATGCGGAGGAAGAAGTAAGACTAATTCGCAGCCTGACAGGTTCGGCGTGCTGATTGTGTGGCCCGCGGGTCCCCGGTTGTGTTGTAAGTCAGAACTGGTCGCAGGGAGTCCAGTAGAACCTGGGCCCGAAGACCGAGCGCACGGAAATTCCCGGAGCAAGAGGTTTGGCCATAAGGGTGCCGTAGCTTTTGCGACGGAACTGAAATCTCTTTTCTGTATAAATACGCAGAAGGACTGGGTCCCATACGGCTAGGTCTACTATTACCTGGGGGCGACGATGCAGAAGCCGGGCAAGTATGCGCAGATAAGCTTTGCGGTTGCGGCAGAGGATTTCGTCTATATAGAGGGTGCCCTGGAAGGCTTCGACCAAGGCATACCCATCCCGACAGGCTACCACAAAACCAGGGCCAGGTTTCCATATCTTCTTTAGCGCCTTGAGCCAGCCGGGATGGCGTACAGAAAAACCACATTTCCCAGCCGTAAGTTTTGAATGCAGTTTCTCTACGCGCCGATAGTCCGGTTTGGAATATCTGGGTTTTATGGCGCGGGGACCACGGGGATAAAGTTTTAGAGCCCGGGGAGCCAGCTCGGTAGTAGGCAGGTCCTCATATCCGAGTTTCCGGTAAAGCTGCCAGGCAACAAACGAGCGGCTGGTGAAAAGAAAGGAAAATCGGCGACCCTGACCGCGATAAACATCTTCCACATGGGCAAACAGCCGGGCCGCAACTCCCTGTCGGGAATAGGCAGGATGAGTAGCAACATGATGGATTCCCAAGGCCTGTTCTGTTTCGCCCGCACGGGTGCGAACAGGTATGTCCGCTACGCCTACGAAACCTGCGACAGTCCTGCCGTCAACCAGAGCGAACCCGTATGGGTCGCGGAAACGTAAGTCCGCCTTGCGGATTTCGGCTATACGGTCCGGGTGCGCCGGCCAGCCGAAAGTAGCTTCCATGAGTTGTAGAAATCCATTCGGATTGTTCAGGTCGTCGTACTTGACGATGTGCACAGAGACAAGGGTAGCAAAGCCATGAGTACGGTCAAGGGTGGATTACCCGACAGCGTTGACAAGTTTTGTCTGCGACCTAGAATCGCATGCGGAGAGCGGCATTATCTCGGCCTTTTGCTAGGCGGGGTAATACTGTCCACTGGCACAGAAGAGGTTTGTCCGTCGCTGTGTGCGACCAGCCTGACAGTGGAAAGGAGTAATCAATATGAGAAGGTTGTTTTCCAATAAAGTCGGTGGCATGGTTGTTCTGTTGTACAGTGTGTTCGTATCCGGGGTAGTTATTGCTCAGCAGGGTTCGACTGACTGGGCGCAGATAACTGCTCAGGCAGGGTGGCTGGCGCGAGAACGACCGGCCGTAGTCAGTTTTCGCGATTCCCTTTGGATAATGGGAGGTGTTGCCGGTACTACCCGTTTCAATGATGTATGGTGTTCTGCCGACGGAGTGAACTGGGTTCAGGCTCCGAATGCAGGCTGGTCGGGCAGGTATGGCCATGCCGCGGTAGTGTACAAAGGCAGGATATGGGTGCTGGGCGGGTTCAGCGGAGCATACCGAAGCGATGTGTGGTCTTCAGTTGATGGTCGAACCTGGATTCAGGATACATCGCGGGCCAGCTGGTCGCCCCGCTATCATCATACGGTTGTAGTGTTGCGTGATACACTTTGGCTAATGGGTGGATACGACGGCACCAACTATCTGAATGACGTCTGGTACTCTACCAATGGCAAGAACTGGACGCAGGCGACGGCTGCTGCCGGCTGGTCGGCACGGCGCTGGCACGCAACCTTGGCGTACGACAATAGACTGTGGGTGCTGGGCGGTTCGGATACCAGCGGAACCTTGGGTGATGTCTGGTATTCCTCCAATGGTTCAGTATGGACGCGAGCCAGTGACGCGGCTTGGCCCAGACGTTCGCGGCTTGCGGCGGTAGTGTTTGATGGCAAGATGTGGGTACTGGGTGGGTTTGGTGGTATTACCTATCGGAACGATGTCTGGTATTCTACTGATGGTGCGGGCTGGACTCAGGTGACTAATGCGCCCTGGACAGCCCGGTATTTTCACGGTTCTGCCGTACATGCAGACAGAATGTGGGTGATGGCCGGTTTTGCCGAAGATACAACGCACAGGAACGACGTGTGGGCTTCGGCCGGGCGGGGACTTACGGTAGTGGTGCCTAACGGCGGAGAAACATGGTCCATAAACAGCAATCAGACCATCAGATGGAGGAGCTACGGCTCTGGTATCGCCCGTTATCGGGTGCTCCTTTCCCGTGACGGTGGCTCTAACTATGCGGAAACAGTGGCTGTGAATATAACGCCACCGGAGACTACCTATCGTTGGAGGGTCACACCTCCGACTTCTGCCGCTTGCCGTATGCGCGTGCAGGCACTTTCAGCCACTAACGCACTGCTGGTGCAGGACATCAGTGACGCCAATTTTGCAATTGCCTCGCAGCAGCCATCGGTCTTTCGCCTGTCCAGCCCTCCGAACCGGGCCTGGGCCGGATCCAGACCTACCTTTGTCTGGTATGCCTCCACGGCTCTGGAGTCTTTACGTTATCAGTTGTACATAGACCGGATTCTGCGTAAGGACAGTATCAGAGATACTGTCTATACCTTGACTGGTGTCGGTTTGTCTGAGACGACTCACACCTGGTATGTGCGGGCGCTTACTTCTTCGGGTAGCTCTCGTTATTCGGCAGATACTTTCCTGGTCCGGATAGATAGTATGCCTCCCCGTACGTTCAGTCTTCGTTATCCTGAGGATAGCGTCTGGACTACTGGGGAGAGCTTGCTATTTGCCTGGCAGCCATCCGCAGATGTGCGTTCGGGATTGGCTTTTTACCAGTTGCTGATTGATGGAGAGGTGAATCGGGATAGCATTCCCTGGTCTGATACTGTCACTACTTGTAGAGGCATATTGTCGGATGGTTACCACAGCTGGGCGATACGAGCGGTGGATAGTGCAGGAAACTTTCGTAATTCCAGCCAGACCCGGACGGTATTTGTAGATGCCACACCTCCAGATACTTTCAGCCTGGCCGGCCCTGGGGACGATGACACTGTGTATGTGCAGCAACCTGTGCTGAGCTGGCATCCGACACGCGACAGTGGTTCCGGGTTGGACCGGTATCAGTTGTGGCTGAACGGTGAGTTGAATCGAGATAGTATCTCGCCGTCTGACACAATGACAGTGCCCTCTCATCTTTTGCCTTATGGTAGTACGCATTCTTGGACCGTAAAAGCTATAGACCGTACCGGCTGGGTGCGAGAAGCCAACCAGGCTTGGACCCTTCATGTGGTGCAGGATACGGTTGCTCCTACGGTACCGACGTTGATTGCACCTCTTGATAGTTCTTTCGTCTCTGAGTCTTTGCCCAGATTCTGCTGGCATAGTTCATTCGATCGGCTTAGTGGGGTGGACAATTACACCTTGGAGTACGCACCGAATCCGGCTTTTTCTAATTCGGTGAGAGTGGAGGTTTACGATACCATCTATCGGCTCCCGTACCGCCTGGCTGACACTACTTGGTATTGGCGGGTACAGGCCCTGGACCGGATGGGAAATGTCAGCGACTGGTCGGCGGTATGGCGGTTTGAGCTGGATACACGTTCCCCTTCTGTCCCTTCTCTTGTTCGACCTACAGGAGGGGTATGGAGCAATGTGCAGCGCACTGTATTTGAGTGGACCGCAGTGACGTTCGGCTTGCTCTCACCTGTGCGTTATATAGTGCAGATAGACACGACACCGAGCTTTTCCTCTCCGCTGGTGGATACTGCCGCCATCAATCAGGACACAATAGCCCTGGCAGAGCGAACGCGTTATTACTGGCGCGTACGGGCATTTGACCTGGCCGGCAATCAGGGGGGTTGGTCCAGCGTGGACAGTTTTGGGTGCGACTGGAAGAAGCCTACTACACCAGTTCTGGTTGCACCTGACAGCGGAGCGGCCCGTTCTGATTCTGTTGTGACTTTTGTCTGGCGTTCTGGACAGGACAGTGTGAGTGGAGTGAGACACTATCTGCTGCAGTATGCCAACGAACCGACATTTGCCAGACCGGTGAGTCGTGACTCTCTGGCGGATACGGTTTTTGTTTGTCCCGTTTTGGCAGATACTGTTTGGTACTGGCGAGTGCGGACAACTGACAGGGCCGGGAACCACAGTAACTGGTCTGCAGTATGGGTTTTTGAGAAGGACACCCGCGTGCCAGCTGTACCCTCTCTACTGGCACCAATTGGTGGCATATGGTTGAGGGATAGCGTGGTGGTGTTCAGATGGAGTGAGGTCAGCTCGGCAAGGGCTGGAAACGTTATACTTTCGCCAGTGCGTTACATTCTGCAGGTGGATACCAGTCGGTTGTTTTCTGCACCGGTTCTGGTGGATACGCAGCCGGTATCCACGGACACGGTAAAGCTGGAGGCTAGCCGTTATTACTGGCGGGTGCGAGCATTTGACTTGGCCGGCAATAAAGGGAACTGGTCCGGTGTGGACAGTTTTGGGTGCGACTGGACGCCTCCGACGTTGCCGATGCCTTCCTGGCCACCGGATGATACCACTCTGGCAGACACGGTTTTCGGGTTTTTCTGGTATCCTGCGCAGGACCGGCCCAGCGGGGTAGCGTATTATCAGTTCCAGCTGTCGCTTGATCCGATATTCGCGGTCCTGGTGCGAGATACGGTGGTTTTGGATACCAGCTACCGGATACGTCTGGTGGATACAGTATATTACTGGCGGGTGCGAGCTGCTGACCGAGCGGGCAACCGTAGCGTCTGGTCCTCTGTGCGCAAGTTGCGTACGCGGAGGATACCCGGAGTAAAGGAAGATCTCAGTCTGCCTGTTACTGCGCTGGAGCGCGTGAATCCTACTCTATTTCGCGATAGGCTGGAGGTAGAGTATGCGCTGGCGCGGGCCTCATTAGTACGACTGGTTCTGCACAATAGTCTTGGCAGGGAGATAGCGGTACTTGCAGCAGGTAGACAGGATGCCGGGACCTACCGGGTTTCCTGGCGTGGCGGTGCAGCAGTGCCGGCGGGGATTTATTTCGTGCGGCTTGATACTGAGGGCGTAACAGTAAGAAGAAAGGTGACGCGACTGCGGTAAGACAAGCAGAACTGGTTTAGTTCTGAGCCGCGAGTATCAGGGCCGAGACAGATAACTGCCAAGCAGTTGCTTCAGATTGGTATTGATGCGGCAGCGGGCAAGAGAGAAGGACTGCAGGACGCGGTCAATCTGAGTTTCGTTCATCCCTCGGAAGCAGCGGGCGTACAGGGAGTGCAGGAAGGCGCCGGTGAAGTTACTCAGTATGGACTGCTTGACAAAGAAACAAAATTGGTGGCGATCCACACCGGTTTCAGGAAGGCGGGAAAGAATTGTATCGGCGAGGTCTGCGGTCTTTTGCTGTACCGAGGTCTGCGGTTGATTTGCTACCCAGCAATCGGTACCTAGCTCGCGCTTAGCCGTAAGTATGGGAGCAACAGTTCTGGCGTAGTCCGAATCCGGATCCACAGTGGCCAGTCCCATCATTCCCATATCTTTCCAAGTCCAGATGGTCCAGTGCACTTGTGCTTCTTCCAATACGGAAATTTGGTCAGCCAGCGCACGCAAGCGATCAGGTACTTCTTCAGGGTTGCCGTCGAAGGCGGCACCAAATTCTCCTACCCAGAGTGGTACGCCATGCTGGCGACAGAAACGGGTGCCTTCCTGTTCCGCAAAATTGGCAGCAATCGTTTTCTTGTCCCAATAGGAGCCATTGAATTCCCCGGGATAGCGACCGATACCCAGACAAGGCTGGATATAGTTATGGCCGGAATAGACCAGGTTCTTCGCAAACGGCGCGTCCATTCCGGAAAAGAGTACAGAGAACTTATCGCCCTCAAGAAATATGATGTGCTCTGCATCTATTTTGCGGATCGCGTCTACCGTTCTCCGATAGAGCAGGTTGAGAGCTTCCCAGTTAGGCTTATAGGGAAAGCCGAAGAAGCCCCAAGGTGCGCCGGTTACGGGTTCGTTCATTATGTTGTAACCGGCTACTACTGTTTCGGTTCGGTATCGACGAGCGAATTCCTCCCAGAGTGCAATGAAGCGATCTTGAAACTGCTTATGCGACCAGAGGAGAGTCAGGCGGCCATAGTTGTCTGAATGCCAGTCTGGGTCTTGCCAACCGGGGACCGCGTGCAGGTCAAGGATGGCGTACAAGTTGTGTTTGCGGCACCAGGCTAATACCTGATTCAGTCGGTTGAATCCCTTTTCCAGCCAGACGCCAGGGGCCGCATCGTTTTCAAAGTGGCGATAATTCAGCGGCAGACGTACGACTGTGCACCCCAGTTCTTTCATCAGTCTGATATCTTCTTCGGCAAAGAAGTAATCGAGCAGTCGCTCCCAGAAAAACTCTGCCTTTAGGGGACCCAGTTCATCAGCCAGAGCGGCTCTAAGCCCGGATTCAAATCCGGGATAACCGTTGATGAAGTTTTCGCTGTTCATCCATCCGCCTACACCAAACCCGCGCAGGCGAATGCTCTTTCCTTCTGCGTTCACAATTTCTGTACCTCTGACTCTAAGCATGTCCATGAACTTCTCCTTGATATTGCTGACTGGTTTCAACCAAAAGGGCGAATTCTTCCTTCAATTTCGGGTACAGCGCCTTGTAACGCTGATAATAAGCTTCGTAAGCATTGCGGTCTGGCCCTGGCAAGGTGGTGCCGGTTTCTTTAACAGTGTTTCTGCAGGCTTCCTGAGCTGTAGCATAGATTCCGGTTCCTATGCCAGCCAGCAGAGCCGCTCCAAAGGCTGCTCCCTGAGTGATGTTCACAGTTACCACCTCTGCGGCAAAAACATCTGCCATTACCTGACGCCAGAGAGCAGAGCGGGAGCCGCCACCAGAGATTCGGATTTTACCGCAGGCCAGATTATGTTCGCATAGTAGCTCCAGGCAGTCACGCAGACTGAAGGTAACTCCTTCTATTACAGAACGGGTCAGGTGGGGCAGGGAATGGCGCAGAGACAGACCGAAGAAAACGCCGCGAGCATGCGGATCAGGATGAGGACAGCGTTCCCCGGAAAGGTAGGGGAGAAAGAGCAAACCTTCGCTCCCGGCAGGGACAGAAGCAGCGGTTTCGGTCATAACTTCGTAGGGGTCCTTGTCTACGTGGGACCAAGATTTTGCTACTTTCCAGATGTTATCCCGCAGCCAGCGCAGGCTGCCTCCGGCAGAAAGGGTTACGCCCATCAGGTGCCAGCGGTTCGGAGCAGCATGACAATAGGCGTGCATCCTACCAGTCGGGTCCGGGCGGTAGCAGTTAGTGGCAGCAAATACTACTCCAGAGGTCCCGATGGTCACAGAGACAATGCCTTCGTCGACAATGCCCGTTCCAAGCGACTGGGCAGCTTGGTCCCCCGCTCCGGCAACAACCGGGGTTTTTGGCGCAAGGCCGGTCAATTCTGCGGCCTGCGAACTGATGTGGCCGACCAGCTCGTGGCATTCGTACACTTTTGGTAGCCACTCCCAAGGGATGTCAAGCACTTGAAGGATGTGCTCAGACCAGACGCGCCTGCCTGTGTCCAACAGGTTGGTTCCTGAGGCGTCGGCTACGTCAATGGCATAGTTCCCGGTGAGACGTAACCTGACGTAGTCTTTGGGTAATTGCAGGTGTCGTGCCTGCGCGTACACGTCGGGTTCGTTTTCTCGTACCCAGAGAATCTTGCCTGCGGTGAAACCGGTTAGGGCCGGTTTGCCGGTAATGTTGATGATGCGGGACAAACCGATCCGGCGGTTGATGTCGTCGCACTGTTTTGCGGTGCGCTGGTCGTTCCACATTATGCAAGGCCGTAATACGCGGTCGTTTTCGTCCAGGAGAACCAAGCCGTGCATCTGACCGGTTAGGCCGATACCGGCTATATGATTGGACTTAATACCGGATGCAGACAGCACTCGCCGAATGCTTTTGATGGTTGCCTGCCACCAGTCTTCCGGATTCTGCTCAGCCCAGCCAGGACGAGGTGTTGCCAGTGGGTACTCGCTTGTGTGTTCTGCGAGTACGGTGCCCTCGGGGTCTATCAGTACCGCCTTGGCACCGGTGGTGCCTATATCTATGCCGAGGAGAAGCGGTTTCATGCTTCAGACCTTCCAGGTTTTTGTAGGGGGTGGAGTCTTTCGGGAAATCTGGCTCGCATCCGTACTAGGTATGCTTCCAGCCAGCCACAGGTCTTGTCAGGGTTATTGGTGGCGTACACGATAGCTTCGTGGTCTAGGCTGTTGATTCTGTCGTTTGCTGCTCGGATAGCGTCCATACTGATTTTCAGGGCAGTTTCTACCGGCATTCTTTCCGGGTTGATATCTATACCGAACCAGCCGCGATAGCCGTGCATCTTGAGTACATAGAGCAGAGCTTCTGTCTGCTCAGGGGAGACTACACCTACATTCAGGTCTTGGTCAAAATTGCCCAGAGGCTGGCTGTTCAGGTGCATGTGGTACAGGCGACCTTCTGACAGGGGCCACGAGTAAGCGTAAGGGAGGTCTTCATAAGCCATTAGAGCGTGACCAACTTCTGGGTTCATTCCGATGAGAGTGTGTCCCTCAGCGAGTATTTTTCTGTTGTCTTCGTGTTGGAGCAGCTTTTCGACTTGGTGGCAGAGAAGTATGCCTTCAGGCGTGGTACCGTAAATAATACGGCCGCGTGGTTCATAAGGTTTAGGTTCGAAGGCGATGCGTACGCCCGGCACTGCGTCCATGGCCTCGGCCAGCCCATGCACGAAGCGATCACGCATTGCCAGAAAATCTATGCCAAACGGGTTTTCGTAACCGTCGATACCCGGCCAAACTACGGCAAAATCGGTATGGAATTCTTGGTTCAGTCTCAGGGTGCGCTTCGTTATTTCAATTGCTTTCTGTCGGGCCTGTGGGAGCGGACTGGAAAGGGAACCCCAGGCGAAGTCTGGGTCGCGGAACAAGAGGGGCACAATAGTTACCAATTTGAAACCGGTTTCTTTGCAGAACTTCGCCCAGACGTCAGCATTGTCTTCGTTGATTTCGTTGGGATAGTGGGCTTCAAGACCTCCCAGTCCGTAGTCTTTGAGTTTAGCCGCAATATCTAGCCGCTGTCTTATGTCCAGGTCTGGTTGGTACTTTTCGTGAAAGCGACTGTCTGGAGGAGAAAAAAACCAGATGCCAGCGGAGAATCTGAGTTCGAGGTGAAAATTTTGGAGGTGTTTTACCATTTCTTCTGCTGAGCGCCGTACCATTTGGGAACGCAGGTCAATTACTGGCATAGTTGCTCCTTTGGTTATGGTCCAAGATTACAACGTTTATGCGGTTGATGTCAATGGTAGCAAGGACGATAAAGAAAAGCAGGGCTTTTGCAGCCCTGCTTTTTCGTTTGAGCCTGCAAATTAGCGTGACACCACCAAGCGGCAAGTGTGGGACCCCGTGCCGGTGTCCAGTCTCAAAAGATATACGCCAGGGGGGAGATTTGCACAGTTCCATACCAGGTGGTGGGTTCCAGCTGTGAATTCCTTTTGATTAAGAACGGTTAGCTCCCGGCCAGAGATGTCTAGTACAGACAAACGAGCTGGGCCGGTACGAGGAAGGGAGAAGCTGATTTCGGCATGATGGGAAGCAGGAGTGGGCCGGATAAAGAGGTTGAGAGGTTTTCTTGGAGAAATCTGTCCTTCTTCGATGCCGGACATCCCGTATCCGTCGAAGTACAAACCAGTGGGTCCGACACCAGCGTACAGTACTGTCGAAAAATTGCCGTTGTCGGTCATCCATCCCGCTTGAGGGGGGAAGTTACCAGTGTGGCGGTGGTCATTTACTTTTATGGGCTTAGTCCAGTTGGTATCACCGGAAGCCCAAGTAAACATCAGCGAGTCAGATGGGACAAGGGCGAAGCATACTGTAGGATATCCGGTGCCCCGGTCGCAGGCAATGCTGGGCAGTTTTTCGTTGTTCGGGGTATCCATATGGCCGATGCCGTCGTCTCCTCCATAGGCCCAGCTTTGACCGTCATCTGTGCTGTAATAGTAGAATACCCCCGTACCTTTGTTGTTGTACAGAGTCATATCTCTGACGTGTACCAGCCAGACTGTTCCCCTGTTGTGTCTAGCACCAATGACGGGGTCGTAGACCGGGACTGTGGGCGTTCCCACTTGATAGGAATTAAGCCAGGTGGTGCCTCGGTTTGTGCTCTGTTTTATTCTGAACGAAACGGAATCGGTGGTTGATTGACGCTTGTCGCGACAGACAATATAAACGTTTCCGTTGCGGCCGTAGCAGATGTCGGGTTTGGGAGCAGTTTTGGTGTCGAGTATGGTGCCAGAGGTGGATGCCCAAGTTTTACCATAGTCCGTAGAGCGCAACGTGTATATGCTGCTTCCGCCATCTTCAGCCTGATAAGTGAGATACAGGTAGTACGGATTTTCTATATCCCTAGTGGCTGAGAAATTAGTGATCGTGTCTGTGTCCACTTTGACGGGAAAGACATTGGCTCCGCCGGTGAGACCAAACCGGCCTACGTAAATATCTCCGTTGCCGGCTGAGCTTTTCACGAAGAAGAAAACAAAATTAGAATCTCCCTCGCCTACTATCAGTTTCAACGAGCTCAGTACGTAGCCAGGATGTACTAGGCCGTTCCATTTCGCCCAGTTTCGGCCGTTGTTGGTGGAACGGTATATGTGGGCGGTTTCGCCGTTGGACACAGTGAAGGCCGCGAATAGTATACCACTTGATGTCTGGTCATATGCAATCATACGTTCGCTTGCTGAGGGTGAAGGACTTCTCAGGTTGCCACTGTAGACTACGATGTCCGGTCCCCAAAGAGGGTATGGTTCTGCAGGTTCACCGCCATCTGTTATTTCCAGGACGCGTGGTGGCTCTCCTAGTGTAGGAAGGGGGGCGGGACCAGGTCGGTATCCGTCTGGGATGTCGCCGGTATTTTTCCATGTTCTTATAGGCGCATCCTCGGAGGAAAAAACCGTCGTCTTTACCGAGGGGGGAACGTATTTCTGCCCGGTGGAGTTTAGATCAACTTGAGCCCACACTATCGGACAGAAGCCGGCCAAGATGATTACTAGGGCGGTCTTCATAGTTATGCTCCTTTCTTTGTTTGCCTTTAGCTTTTTCTTTGTGCGCCACTAAGGCCCCGAACGGGTCCTAGGGTCGTACTTATTACCGTCATTTTAGGCTGATAACCCTGCAGGTCAATGTTTTCTTCTGCCAAACTGTTTGACAGACGTCGTTTGCTGAGAAAAAATAATCATGATGGTAAAGACGCACGCTCTGGTTCTGGCTCTGGTGCTTGTGTCGTCTGTGTGTAAGGATAATCAGCGGGTGCGGTTCTGCCGGCGGAAAGAATCTTATGTAGCTACACTACTATTGCGACCCGAAGATTACCAGCTGCTGGGATTGGTGGAACAGGAAGACGGGGTTGATCTTCTGTGGCAGTACATAGGTTGTCCCAGTCTGCAATTTCCCGGTTGAGCAATGCCAAGACGGAAACCTCACCAAATTCTCGATCCGGAACAGGAAAGAGGGGAGAAAATAATACTAGCGATGCAAAAGTTGGAGCACAAACGCCAGCATCCTCGCCCTTTGCTGGCACCCTGGGTGCTGGCCCTCTTGCTAATCGCTGTCATTATTGTCATTCTGTTCCTCAACCGCGAACGATTTCTTTTGGCCTGGTTGCATCTTACCCGGCCTGATTCAATACCAGGACTTGAATAGCGCCCACAGATTCTAAAGAGAAAAAGAAGGAGTAGCCAATACGGCTGCTCCTTCTTCTGCGCGAAGCCGAGTTCTAATTGCTTTCGATCGTAATCTCTCGCGACTTTGCCTTTTCGGATTTGGGCATATTCAGTTCCAGAACCCCGTCTTTGTAGGAAGCCTTCACCTTGTCGGCCTGGATGTCGGCCGGCAGGATCAAGGAGCGCTGGAACTTTCCATACGCCCGTTCAATCCGATGGAAAGTCCTGCCTTTCTCCTCGGCTTCGTGACGCCGCTCACCCGAGATGGTCAACTGGTCACCAGTTATGGAGACCTTAATATCCTCTTTCTTCATCCCGGGCAGTTCGGCGCGGACGATAATGGCACTGTCCGTTTCCTCTATGTCTAGAGCCGGAGACCAGAAAGTTTCCAGCCTGTCCGGCGCATAACGACCTACCATAGAGTCAAACAGACGGTCCATTTCATCCCGCAGCGATGCTATTTCCCTGAAAGGATCCCAGCGAACCAGCTGCTTTGCCATAGTCCTCACCTCCTTTTTCTCTCATTTCCACCTTGTTAGACTAAATCCGCAGGTCGGGGTTTCAGGCGCCGGTGGGATCTTTCGTTAGGTCAACGCTCAAGAAATAGCTGGGAAAAAGGGCGTCGGAAAACATCTTGGGCCAGGCTTTCTACTTCTTTTTTTGTTCGTGCGGGAGTGAGGTGCAGTTCAGTCCATACCTCCGGCCGGAGCTCCAACTCCAGCTGGGCGCCAGCCGGCTCTTGCCAAGGGGTGCCTGATTCTTTCTGACTTTGTCCTAGGCGTTCGAAAAGGACGACTACCCGGCGTGAACGTCGGATACGCAAGTTGCATTTACCTACCGTGCAACCGCAGCCGACTTGTATTCCATCAACAAAACAAGTGTAGGGAGGCCGACTGGGGCAGAATACACAGGCTCGCAGACGAAAGGGAGAGGCTCGCAATTTGCGCGCGGCAAATGTTCCGGCGCGCAGGCCAAGCACAAGCCAGGGACCGAGATGACCATGGAACCTGGCTGCGTAGCGAAGAGGTGCGGTACTGTCCACAGACGCAAAATAGCGAGCAGACAAGTAGAAGTCAAGTGCGGACAAGTGCGAAAGAGACTGTTGGGAAAAAGCAGACCCCCCCTCTGTTTCCATTGACCAACTGTTATCTTGACTTCATACTAGGTCGTGCATTTTCTGCTACTGAAGATACTGGCAGCGGTAGCAATGGGGCTGGTGCTGAAACAGGCAGAGGTGCGTAGATTCTCACGGCTTGCACTTATCCGGGTTAATTACGCAGTAGCTGCGTTTCTGGGTTTTGGATGTGCTGTGATTTTTGATCAGACCCAGTTGACTTGGCCAACAGCCATTCTGGGAGGGACAACTGGCGTTTTGTTTGTGGCCGGCTTGGCTCTATGGATGAAAGCAATCGAGACTGCCGGTCTGGCTCTTTCCGTGGTGGCGATGCGTACGGCTATTGTGATTCCTGCATTGGCGGCAGTTCTAATTTGGCAGGAGAAGCCCAACTGGTTGGAGTTGGTTGGTGCAGCCATAGCACTGTGTGCCTTGGGGTTGGTGCTCTGGGATGTAGCCACAAGCCGGGAAGGCGCAAAGTCTGAGTCGTATGCCACGGCGACGCAAGGCGTTTGCTCAGGTTGCAAGACAGCCACATTGCCAGCTTGGTTTTGGCTTATCGGTCTCTTTCTGGTTGATGGTCTGGTGATGTCTGCTGCTCAGGTTTTCAGACACCATATGCCGCAGGGGGAGAATTTCCCGTTTCAAGTAGCTATATTCATATCCGCCTTTGTAGTCACCTCTGTTTTCTACTTTTTGCGTCGTAGACAACTAAGCAGGTCCGAATTGTCCTATGGAGCCCTGCTGGGCATTGCAAACCTGGGCAATTATCTTTTTTTAGTTCTGGCTTTGGCTTTGCTACCCGGGGTAGTGGTTTATCCGGTGGTTGCCGGAGCGGAAGTAGGTTTGCTTACTTTAGCTGGCACCATCGTCTGGCGAGAGAGGATAGGGGTCAGGAGTTGGCTTGGTATTGGCTTGGCGGTGATTGCCCTTGTACTGGTTCAAATTGCTCGCGACGCTTGAAAACCGTGGTGTGGGGCGAGGCGGACGGGTCGCAGGAAATAGCAAGAGAGAGGGTCTAACTAACATGATAGCAAAAAGATGGCTAAGGACTTGTCCGCAACGGGCAAGTATCTTGTAACTTTGGGGTTAGTGCAGGTGGCGGAAGAAACCCCGACCTCGCAGACGGTTGAACGGGAACTGGTACTGCGAGCGCAGAACGGAGACCTGGATGCGTTTGAGAAGCTTGTCGTGAAGTACTATCGCCCACTTTTTTCTTATGTTTACCGAATGTGTACAGACTACAACGAAACTGAGGAAATAGTGCAGTCAGCGCTGGTCAAGGCTTGGCAAGGTATCAAGGGATTTCAGGGCAGGTCTAGTTTCAAGACCTGGTTATTCCGCATTGGTACGAATCTCGCCATAAACAGGGCGACCCGACGCAAGCCGGTATGTGAGATTCCGGAAACGCTTCCGGCGCCAGAATCGGCAGAACCACAGGAGGCGTATCGGAGTAGACAGCGAGAGGCATTAGTGCGGGCAGCGTTGGAGCGATTGCCTGCGGACCAGCGTTCTGCCTTGGTGCTATGTGTATATGAGGATATGAGTTATGAGGAGATAGCCCGGTCTCTGGGTAAAACGGTAAGGGCGGTTGACTCGCTTCTTTTCCGGGCTCGGCAGAACTTGCGGAAAATACTAGGCCCGGCAAGAGACAAGGGGATATTGTGAGTAGTGACCGCAGGAGAAACAGATCTTGGGAGTCTAAATATTACGAAAAATGAAGTGCCAGAAAGCGAAAAGATTGCTTTCCCGATATCTGGACCAGGAGCTATGCGGCCCAGAGCTTGAACAGGTAGAGAAACATCTGGCCGAGTGCGCCTGGTGCAGAGAAGAACTTTTAGCCCTGAGAGAATGCGGGCAAGTACTCATTAGTTCAGCTTTGTCTGTACCAGAACCCCCGGCGTTCCTAATAGATAAGGTAATGTCTGAGCTGAGAGCCGGGACGAGGGGTAGAGCTATCTCTTTCTGGCAGCGTGCGTTACCCTTGGCGGCAGGGGTGATACTGGTAATAACTGGCGCCTGGCTGGGTGTTTTTCTGGGACGGGAATATGCGACTGAGAATAAAGGCGGATCTGTCCATATCTTGACTGTGAGTGAAGGACTTTCGCTGGAAGACATTTACCAGGCCATAGCCGAGGAGTAGGCATGAAGGGCAAATGGATGCTGATTTTTCTGGTTGCCTCCGTGACCTTGAATCTGGCGGCTGTGGGGACGTTTGTGTACAACCGAGTAACTCAAGCCAGACGACAACAGATTTTTTCCCAAAGAATTAGAGGCGGTGCCAAAGCCAGAGTGACAGCTCTAGTCAGGGAAATGGAGCCAAAGATGGATTCGATTAGGAATGTGTACTGGGATGCCAGGAGGCAACTTGGCATTTTGGGGTTTGAAGATAACCCGGCTCCTTATGTGGTGGATTCTCTGCTCAATGTGATTGCCGAATCACATAAAGAGATGAACCGTCTGGTATTCCAAACTGCGCAAAGGTTGGAGGCAGAATACCCCGTGGAGAAGCGAGAAAGGATAAGACGTAGATTGATAGAGATGTGGGAAGGAGGAAGAGAGCGTGGACCGCGCCGCAGACACCTGCGGCCTCGGTTTCCGCCTCCCTGGCGAGAAAGAATGCCTGGACCCAGGCCGCGAGGTAAAGAGGGATTTCCACCAGAAGGGAGACGAAGCGTTGTCTTTGAACAAACATAAGGAGGACCAATGAAGAAAAACACTCTAGCTCTAGTGCTGGCCGTTTTGGGGCTGTTTATTGTCGGCTGTACGACTCAGTCGGATGAAGATGCTATCCGAGACCTCATCGGCCGGTCGGCCTATACAGACGACAATGGTATCCGCAGCTACGCGGGCAGAGATACAAGCGTATCAGAGGGCGGAGATGAGAGTATGGCGGACGGAGAGAGGATACCTTTCGTTCGCTTTGTCCGTTACATTCCACCAGACGGAGTGACGCGTACGGTGCAGGTAGACATTCCGGCCTATCCCGGTTATCCGGATACCACTGCTCTCGCCACAGTGCGTTATACAATCAGAGGAGAGTTTCGGACCGTGTTTGATACCACGACCACACCCATTCTGGTATGGCGCAAGCCTTTTGTGGACGAGGCAGTGCGCAGGGTTTATCTTACCAAGCAGGGCAAACGTTGGCGTGTGCGGCGACTTTCACCTTTGCGTTTCTACACTACAGGTGCGCCTTATGAGTTGAGCCTTGCTCAGATGGAGCTTCACGCTCGGTCGTGGCCGGAGGCAGATACGTACAGGTTGACAACAGCCGACACGCTTCTGGCCAAGACAGAGTTGCCCAGCTTCACTTATGCCGATACCGTTTGGGTGCGGGTGACAGTGACAAGTAACGGTGATTCTGCCTGGGTATTTCTACACCACGGTCGGCCTCAATGGCCCTATCGAGCGCGCCGGGCTTACTGGAAGCAGTCAACCTATGTTTTTGAGCGAACATGGTGTATTGGTTCAGAAGGCACAGTTAGAAAGCCAGAGGTGAGGCCGAGTGGACATGATGCCATCGGTTGGGGAACGCTGTGGGCCGATACGTCTCAGCCCTATGTGGCTGCTGCCTGGGGTTTGCCTTATGTGGTGCGTAGCCCGGGCGAGCCAATTCCTGAAGAAAATGAATAACATAAGGAGGAAGCAATGAGAAACATTTGGACTGCGTTACTAATCTTTGGGCTGGTTGCGCTGGTTGTAGCTCAACCTGCGGAGCCGGCATTGCCACCTGCTACAGGGCCGGGAGAAGAAACGCCACGGTCGGCAATAATGAAGCCGCCGCTAGAGCAAGGACCTCACGGTCTTGAGCGGGTAGGGCTGACTCCCGAACAAATGGAAAAGTTGGGCAAGTTGCAGATAGCATTGATAAAGGAAACAGCACCGTTAGAGGCGGAGTTACGCGTCAAGGAACTGGAACTGGCCGGTCTTTGGCGGGCAGAGAAGTTTGATGCCAAAGCTATCATAGCCAAGGTGAAGGAAATTGCGGAAATCAGAACCAAGCTGGAGCTGGCCAGAGTCACTAACCGAATAGAGAGCTTCAAGCTGCTGACACCGGAACAGCAGAAGCGAGCGCGAGAAATGTTCCGGCGGGGAGAGGAATGGTGGGGAAAAGGACCAGGACATTACTTTCGAGCCGACCGGCCGCATCAGCAACAGCGCTGGCGGTTCCGCCGGAGGATGTGTCCGAGACAACAGACTGATTAGAGGCATCCTGCCTCCTGAAGCGCAGGGGCATTCCTGCCCCTGCGCTTTTTTGCGGTGCAGCAGGCTTTACTGGGAAAGAAGGAGGAATATACTTGGAAGATGCGTTTTATTATTGTGGCTGTTTCAGTGTTGTGCGCAATAGGGTCGGCAAACGAGGTTGGAGTCTGGCAGAGCAGGTCGGACGGCGGCGTGCTGTTGTTTGAGAATCTGCAGTGGGAACAGACCAATCTTGCCCAGGCTGGAGATACTTTTATTTTGCTCAGCCTGGCCGGAGTCGGCTCCACCACGGAGCCAGGTTGGCCGCAACTGCCTGTTTTGCGGAGTGTCATAGAGATTCCCTTTGGTGCGGAGCTAGAGCTCAGACCTGCTTTTGAAGAGTTGCAGGAGTTTTCGCTCGAACACCGCATATACCCCGTGCAGCCGTCTTTTCCTAAGAGTGGCCCGGCGCCTGGTTTTGTCATGGAAGAAAAGGCGTATCAAGCCGATCAGACCTATTCTTTGGGATCGAGAGTGGTGGAAATCGGGATAATGCGGGGACACCGGCTGGCTCTGATTGAAACTTATCCGGTAGCTTACAATCCGGCGACGGGAGTAGTGCAGACAGCAGGTCGGGTCAGGGTAGAGGTGTTTTGGTCTGGTGTGGATTGGGCAACTACTCGGGCGCAGCAGGAACGTTATGATTCCAGACCTTATTGGGAACGATTGCAAGGTGTTTGTGTGAATTGGGGTCAGCTGCAGCTTGTACCTCCACCTGATTTGCCTGTCGGCTACCTGATTATAGTGCCTGATGCCTGGGCGCCGAATATTGCTCCCTTGGCCGAGTGGCGCAGACGTAAAGGGTTTCATGTTTTCTTGCGCAAGCTTTCTGAAGTAGGCGGAGGTACTGCGACGGCGGTGAAAAACTATATCCAGAACGCGTATGACAACTGGCCCATTCCGCCCAGTTTTGTACTGTTAGTGGGAGATGTTGACCGAATCGGATATTTTACCGGTTCGGGTACGGGCCAGCCGCCAACCGATCTGAACTTTTCCCTTCTGGCAGGCAACGACTATTTCCCCGACCTTGACTTGAGCCGGGCCTCTGTGGCCAATGCTGCCCAGTTGGATAGCTTAGTGGCCAAAATCATAAGCTATGAGCAGAATACCTGGATTGCTGACCGCGACTGGCTGAACCGGGCCTACTTCATTGCGTCTGCGGACGGCGCCTACCATCAGGTGGCGGAACGGACACATCAGTATGTAATGGCTAAGTTCCGGTCCAGGGGCGTGGTCTGCGATTCGCTCTGGCTTTACTACCGGCAGGGGACCGACATCAATACCGCAGTGAATTCGGGTCGTGCCTGGGTAACCTATTCTGGCCACGGCGATGTGAACTGCTGGGCTGACCCGAGCCCGAAATTCACCATCACAGAGGTGCGGGCGTTATCCAATCTTGACAAGGTGCCGTATGTTCAGACTTATGCCTGCCTTTCCGGCAATTACACCTCGACCAGCTACCCAGAGTGTTTTTCCGAATCCTGGATTCGCGCCGGACGCAGAGGTGGTATAGCACATATAGCTTCCACCGTAACTTCTTACTGGACAGAGGATGATACGCTGGAGCGACGGGTATTTGACTGTATGCTGGATTCTTCCTTTTTCTGGGTAATGGGAGGATTCAACAAAGCCAAACTCATCTATTATCGGCAGATGGGCGCAAGCGGCATGACGCGCAGGTATTTTGAGATGTATAACATGATGGGCGATGGCGCCATTGATGTCTATTCCTCCCGGCCCGAAAGCTTGTATGTATCGCACCCTTCTGTAGTGCCTCTGGGCAGTTCCCATATGTTCGTTTCTGTCCAGTCTGCAGCAGGGCCGGTGCGGAATGCCCTGGTGTGCATCACAGCCAGAACGGATACCACCGTTTTCGTTTCGGGTTATACGGATGGGGCTGGTCAGGTTTTTTTCAACTTGAACCTGCTTATTCCGGATACCCTGTATGTTACGGTGAGCGGCCATAATCTGGCTACATATCGGGGAGTAGCGTTGGCGATTCCTATGAGCGGCGCTTATGTGGTATGGTGCCGGGCAGAACCAGATGATTCCCTTGGCGGCAATAACGACCGTATCATAAATCCTGGGGAAACTATTAATCTCAAGCTCTGGTTGAAGAATTGGGGGCAGGCGAGGGCCGAAGGGATAGAGGCCCGCTTGCGGACGACAGACCCGAATCTGGTGCTGTTGGACTCAATTAAGTATTTTGACGACATTCCTGCTGGCGATTCGGTTTACTCCGGCCCGGACGGTTTTGATTTTGTGGTGGCCAACTCCTGTACGAATGGCTACCGTCTTCTGTTTACAGTCAACGTCAGAGACTATCGGGATTCCACCTGGCAGAGCCTGCTGGCGCTTCCTGTAGGCGCCCCCGCGTTGATTTACAGCGGATGCGAAACATACGACCGGCTGCCGGGCGGAAACGGTAATCGTATGCTGGACCCGGGCGAAGAAGCAGATTTGATTATTACTCTGCGCAACGCCGGTAAGGGCAAGGCGTATGAAGTGAGCGGCATATTACGCTCCGGAGACGCCAGGCTCACGGTGCTGGATTCGTTGTGTTTCTTTGGCACCATACCGGAGGAGACCACCGGCAACAACAACGCTGACCGGGTGCGGGTAAGTGCGGCTCTGTCCATACCGCGCCAGACTATGATTACCTGTACACTGCTGGTCAGCTACGGCGACGAAATGCGGGTGTTTCCTCTCGACCTTCCGGTAGGGTTTCTGCGTCAGATAGATCCGATTCCGGACGGTCCGCGCACGCCGGCGCTATACTATGCCTATGATGCTATTGACACCCTTTACGACGAAGCACCGGTGTATGCTTGGCTGGACATCAGAGGCACAGGCACCAGGCTGAGTCTGGCAGATGACCAGACTGTGACTTTGAGTTTGCCAGCCGGTTTTGGCTACTGGCGTTACTACGGAGTCAGCTACGACCGCATATCCATATGCTCAAATGGCTGGGTGGCTCCGGGTAGCACCAGCTATACGGCTTACTCCAATACTGCCCTGCCGAACGCATCGGCACCACCGATGGTATGTGCCAGCTGGGATGACTATGATCCTCGTTACGGCGGTGGTGTGTGGTGGTACTATGACCAGCCCAATGGTCGGCTCATCGTGCAGTACGACAGTGTGGAATATGTTGGGAGTGCTAACTGGGATAGGTTTCAGGTTATTATCTACGATACCAGTCAGACTGCGCCGTCGGGAGATAACGTGGTGGTGGTGCAATACGCCAGCGCCAACAACTACATTTCCAACACCGTAGGACTGCAGGATCCGACCAGAACCATAGCTATTCAGTGTCTTTACAACGGTACTCGTCATCAGGCTGCGGCTCCTCTTGTGCCGAGAATGGCTATAAAGTACACTACCGCTTTGCCCACGGGTCTGGCCGAGCAGAATGCCCATGTCGGAGTTCTGCGTCGTCTGCTTCTGGCCAGTCCCAATCCTTTTCGTACGAGAACAACCATAAGTTTGTCTACGCTGAATGCGGATGGTTGTGAGCTGAGGATATACGACGCCGGCGGTCGCCTCATCCGAACTTTTGCCAAAAGTAGCAAGAGCGAACTGCTCTGGGATGGGTGCGACGAGAGCGGGCGCAGGTGTGGTCGGGGAGTGTATATCTGCCGAACAGAGGCAGGGAGTGGGTCTGTTACTTTGAAACTGGTAATGCTGGGCGGCAGGGAATAAAGAGTGAAAAGCGATAGGCAAATTTGAACCATAGGAGAACGGAGGAACTATGAAAGAGATAAAGCATGTAGGCGTAGTCGGCGCCGGCACCATGGGCAATGGTATTGCCCAGGTATTTGCCATGGCGGGATGGGAAGTGACGATGACAGATGTGGACCAGAAGTTCTTGGACAGAGGGCTGGCCACGGTGAAGAAATTCCTGGATAAACTGGTGGAGAAGGGCAAGATGACTGCAGAAGCCGAAAACGCCACTCTAGCCCGCATCAAGACCACCCTCAAACTGGAAGACTGTGGGGCGTGTGACCTGGTGGTGGAAGCGGCTCCGGAGAATGTGGAGTTGAAAAAACAGATATTCTCCACCCTGGATAAGGTGTGCGCGGCAGAGGCGATTCTGGCTACAAATACTTCTACCATCTCCGTGACAGAGATTGCGGCGGCCACAAAAAGACCGGACAAGGTGGCAGGAATGCATTTCATGAACCCAGTACCGCTGATGCAGCTGGTAGAAGTGGTACGCGGGCTGGCCAGTTCGGAAGAGACGGTAGCGACTATCGTCGAGCTGTCCAAGAAACTGGGCAAGACGCCGGTGGTGGTGAACGATTCACCCGGGTTTGTGTCCAACCGTGTGCTGCTGCCGATGATAAACGAGGCGATATACTGTCTGGAAACAGGCGTGGCAGACAAAGAGGCCATAGATGCGGTAATGAAGCTCGGTATGAATCATCCTCTGGGTCCTTTGGCCCTTGCCGACCTTATTGGTTTGGATGTGTGTCTGGCTATACTGAATGTATTGCATCGGGACCTGGGAGACCCCAAGTATCGACCCTGTCCTCTGCTGAAGCGGATGGTCGCAGCCGGATACTTGGGACGAAAGACCGGCAAAGGATTCTACGACTACCAGCAGAAATAGCTGCTAGACAGACCGGTTTGAAACACAACGGGGCGGCTTTGGGCCGCCCCGCTCTGTATCAGGCTATTGTTCTTACTTTGGCCGGAAATGCAGGATGTCGGTAATGGCGCCCTCCCGCTTGGCCTGAGGTTTCAGGACTGGGGTTACTTTCATACCGATGTATATGCCTTCCGGCTCCACTTCGGATAGAAGATGAACCATACTGGTAGTCGCACCGTCCAGTTTAATCAGGCCCACCAGGACCGGTTTCTCTAGCGGCTTGCCATCCAGCCCAATGTACACCTCAGTCCAGGACTCCAGGGTACCGGAGGGGCCGACTTTTACCCAGTCGGCAGATTCCACCATACACTTCTCGCAATAGAGTTTTGGTGGAACATATACCTCTCCGCACTCCGGACAAGGCGAGGCAAGAAACTGCCCCTTCTCTTTTAGAGTTTTGAAGAAGCGGTCACCGGCCGCGCCAGCTGTGTAAAGGCTTTGCACCGGAAGTTCACCATACCAGGTGCCGGCTAATCCGGGCCTTGCGATTCTTTCCTTGAGTGGCATTTTTTTCTCCCTTCCTAGAGTGGTTTCCAGTAAAGGATATCGGTAATGGCGCCCTCCCGTTCCTCAGCCGGCTTCCAGACAGCTTTCACCCGCATACCGCGCTTGAAAGTCTTGGGGTCAGCGCCGCCGAGAAGATGCATGATGCCCATGCCGGGGGAAGCGCCGTCTATTTCGATAACCGCAGGCACCTGCGGCTCCTTGACGCGCTTCACATCCCAAGTCACATAGCAGAGCGAGAAGGTATTGACCGTGCCGGTATCCTTGAGCTCCACCCAGCCGTCAACCGGCCGGAAGCACCATTCACAGAACATGCGGGGCGGAATCATCACCCGACCGCACTTGTGGCAGTGAACGCCAACAAGCCTGCCGTTCTTCAATTCTGCCAGATACCGGCCCATAGCTACGCCTCGGTCCCAAGTATAACGGGCATCTGCCACCCAGCGGGTGGTGCAGACTTTGCCCTCGCGCAACTCTTCATCCGTAAGTCCGGTTCCCTGCGCACCGTAGGGTGGTGCAGCCGGCACCGACCTTGGCGCCGCAGTCTTCTGTTTCCGTACCCGTGCTTTTGCCTTTGGCATGATTCCTCCTAGATTCCGAGCACCACTACCGTGCCTACCTGCATCAGGTCGCCCCAGGCCTGGGCTACGCCTCTGCGGGCCTTGCGCGCAATCTGACGCTTGCCTGCTTCGCCCCGCAGTTGCCAGAACAGCTCGGCAATCTTCATCAGTCCGGCGGCGGCAATAGGATTGCCGACACCGAGCAGACCGCCTGAGGGACAGACCGGCAGCTCGCCGTCGCGTGCGGTGACGCCGTCTGCGGTAAGCTGGGGTGCTTCACCTTTACCGCAGAGCATCAGGCCTTCCATGTGGTGCAGCTCCTTGTAGTCAAACGGGTCATAGGGTTCGGCCACATGAATCTGGTGCCGGGGGTCAGTGATACCGGCCATCTTGTACGCCATCCGCGCCGCTTCCTCTACGTAGCGCGGGTAGCACAAGTCGCGGTTGGTCCAGTAGGCGGTGTCAAGCGCCCAGCCCACGCCTTCAATCCAGACCGGCTTGTCTGTGACCCGGCGGGCAATGGATTCATTAGCCAGAATGACCGCAACCGCACCGTCTGATACCGGGCTTACGTCCAGTCGCTGCACCGGCCAGGCCAGCACTTCGGAGTTGAGCACATCCTCAATCGTTACGGGTGCGGCAATCTGAGCGCACGGATGGTCGAGTGCGTTGTTCTTGTTCTTGACTGCTACCCGGGCGATGTCTTCCTTGCGCAGGCCGTAGGTCGTCATGTAGCGGTTCATCTCCAGGGCGAAAATCCAGAGCAGATTTGGCTTGAGCGGCCGCTCAGTGGTATGGTCGAATATGGTGAGAAACGCACCCTGGGCATGAGGCTGGTAGGTGGACATCTTCTCTTCGCAGACAACCAGGCAGGTATCGCATATTCCGGAAGCTACATGATACCAGCCTTGAGCAACCGAGAAGACGCCGGTGCCGCCGCCCACGTATGAACGCATATAAGGCTTACCCCAGCAACCGGCACCGTCTGAGAGGTACTCGCCCTTCATGTGTACGCCGTCAAAGGTGTCGGGTGCCGTGCCCAGAGCAACACAGTCAATCTGGTCCATCTTCATTCCGCAGGAATCAAGCGCCATCTTGGTGGCCAGCCAGGACAGCTCCTTGCCGGTCTCCAAAGCCCGGCGCACGAACTTGGTCATTCCCACTCCGACAATAGCTACTCTGTTACCCATATTTCCTCCCTATGCGGCCAGCGTTACGACCGCGGCTGAAGCGGTTGGCACTCCCCGCCATGCCTGCACCAGACAGGTGGAAGCCCTCTTTAGCTGATTGGCGCCGGCTTCGCCCCGTAACTGCTGCACTGCGCAGTACAGCCGGGCAAGACCGGACGCTTCGTACATATGACCCATACCCAAGGAGCCACCCGAAGGATTCACCGGCAGAGTGCCGTCCCGGCCGGTAGCGCCGGTTTCAGTCATATGAGCAATCGTAGCGGCGTCACCCAGCCCTAGCGCAACCAGATGTTGTATTTCCTTATAGGTATAGGTGTCGTCCACCTCCAGAAAATCAAAGCTGCGCGGGTTCTGAATGTTAGCCATGCGGCAGGCCAGAAGCGACGCCTGCGTGACATACTCAGGATAGCACCAGTCACGCGTTTCCAGATTGGGCGAGCCGTTACACCAGCCCACGCCGGTAATCCATACCGGTTTGGCCCGCAAAGCGCGTGCCCGGGACTCGGTGGCCAGCACAAACACAAACGCTCCATCCACCGGCTGGGCGATATCCAGCTCAGTCAGAGGCCAGGCAACCGGCTGGGCACAGGCAAAGTCATCCAAGGTCAAAAGCGCAGCCTGACCGGCAATCGGATTGGTCAGGGCATTACGGCGATTCTTGATAGCGACTGCGGCACACTGAGCCGGCGAAACCCCGGTTTCGGAGCAGAACCGGTTCATTTCCAGGCCGGCGACAAAATGGGTATTGAGCCTCAGCGGTCGGACGGTTATCGGATCCTGCGCGCAGGCGGCGATGCCGTCCGGTGTGAGCATGTTGGACGCCTTGGAATGAGCTTCGACCACGGCGGTGGAAAACTGACCGGTGCGCAACTGCATAACTGCGGCGGCGATACCGTGCAGGCCGTCACCGGCAATAGTATGCATCTGCTTCAATGCCGCGCCGAGCTGATCCGGTACATACTCGTCGAAGATACTAGTACCTTCGGCATAGTCTTCCGCGCAGGTGACGAAGGTGTCAACATCCTTGCGCGGGTCTATTCCTGCGTCGGCATAGGCCTTCACCGCGGCTTCAAACATCATCTCCTTGTAGGAAACATCCGGAGAGATGCTGCGCAACTGCGTGGCGCCGATGCCGACGACCGCGATGCGTTCTGACATTAGACCTCCAGATTTATGTTCCTCATCATCCTTGTGTGTTGTGTCCTGTCGCCGCCGTCCTTCCCGACGTGGCGTAAGATACCGGACTGAACACAGGATGTCAAGAAAGCCCGGCAGCTTGCGAAGATGCCACGGAGCGGCCCGGCAGCAGGGCCGCTCCGCGTGCGACTCAGGCGTGTCCGCTCTACGGCGTCGGCGCGCCGACGTTGAAGACTTGAGTGCGGATAGTTTCCAGCACCGACTGGGACAGACCGCGAGCTACCCATTTCCCGATCAGGGTAGCGGCTTCGACCGCCAAGGCGTTGCCGGACATATCAATCTGGCACAAGTGCCACATCTCTCGTCCGAAGTTCAGATAGAACGGATAGGTGATGACGGACACACCTTCCTGATCCAGAACTTGCTTCACCTGAGCTTCCATCGAAGCCAGAGAAACGAAAGTGTAGTTCACGCGTTCCAGCATCTTGGGTCGTCGTTCGGTCAGTATAGCAGAGATGCGCTCTATATTGTACTTCTTGTCCCATCCTTCTATGCGTCTGGTCGGGTCGTTTGGCATGGTTGTTCACCTCCTTTCTGCAGCGTGACTCGCCGCACCCCGGTTACTGTGCACGGGCGACCGCAGCGAAAAGGCTCCTGCTAGGTTCCTCCGGCTTGTGCCCGGAAAATGCGGCGGCTGCTGTCGCGAACGGGCAGTTGCTGCCCCTGCCCGCAAAATACTTGCTTCGTACCGGCGCTGCTTCTTCTCCTGCTTGTCAAAGAGCTGTCTGTTCCTGCACAGGAATATATGCTCTGTGCTGCCGAATTCGTAAACAAAAACCCCGGTTTGAAACCGGGGTTGCGCAGAAGTGCTACACAATCAAATCAGGGATTCTCTGGGAAGGGAAGTTTAGTGCCGGCCATTCGGCAGTACCTTTTCATCACTCTGTTCAACCGGGCAGCACCCTCCACTATCGGTGCCAGTATCTCCCGGTATGCGGGATAGCGCTTCAGAAACTTTTCCGGGGCTGGATTCTTTCCTCTCTGCACCAGGTCCAGGAACTCGTCGGCCAGTCGCTGGGCCTCGGAGTTCAAGCCTTTCTTTGCGTATTTCCAGCCATTGCCTGCTCTCATAAATTCCTCCTTTACCGGTTTTGGGTACCGGGCGACACTATTCTGACAGTTGTCGTCCACTGGTTATTCCTTGCTCGGCCAGGTACCCTCGTAACAAAACACAGGCATTCCTCAACTGGTATCGCACTGTGCCTTCGCTTATGTGCAAAAACCGGGCGATTTCGCAGCGATTCATGCCCCAGTAGAAAAACAGCACCGTTACAGAACGAGGCTTTTCCGGTAGCTGGCAGACGGCTTGCCAGAGTATTTCTTCGCATCTCTTGCGCTTCAGTATTTCTTTTGGGCCAGTGCAACTGGGCTCGGGGAAAACTGTTTCGATGCTCTCCGATGGAGGATGTCGGCTCCGTTGTCGTAACTGCATGCGGCACAAATTGTCTGCTATGGTGAACAGCCAAGTGCGGAATTGCGCCCTGGTAGGGTCGAACTGAGCGAGCTGGGCGCAAGCCCGGGCCAATGTCTCTTGGGTAAGGTCCTCGGCGTCCGGGCGATTGAAGCCCCGGTGCCTGATCCAGGTATAGACTGGTCCCCGATAACGAAGCGCCAGCTCGGATAAGCATTCTTCCCTTCCTTCCAGTGCCCCTTGTATCAGCTGTGCATCGGTCATGATGCGCCTCCTGGTTCTTGCCCTGGCCCAGTAAGTCCAGCTATAGGAGTCCGGGTGTTCTTGTTCCTGGTCTGGGCAAACCGAGCCAGAGCTGATTTCCCGGACCCCCGGGGTGTCGTGCATTTATTGCACCCTCCATAACCATTATATGCCACGAAAGTCCGAATTCGTAAGAATTCATACAAAAAAGGCCTATTCAGAACTGGTTCCGAGGACAGCTTGGGCTGACTGTGCCTACTTCCTTGACGTATTCTTCTGCTTCTGGTATAAGATTCAAGGTGAGGTCCGAGCCGACGTTCGGAAACAAATCAGTCCCTGCTGGTGAACTTGGGGAGTAGAATATGTGCAGTATTAGCACAGACTTTGTGCCTTTTTTTTGGGGCAAAACAGAGAAGGAAAAAAAGGACCGATACCATTCCTTGCTGCTGCATATGTTGGATGTTGCAGCAGTGGCCGGGCGTATATGGGACGAATATTTGACCCCACCTGTTCGCAAACGAGTAGAGCAAGGTCTGGGTCTAGAGGATGCCAGACCATTTATTATGTTTCTGGCTGGAGCGCACGACATCGGCAAGGCGAACCCAGCGTTCCAGAAGCGAAAGCCGGAATATCACGGGCTGGACGATTCCTGGTTTTCTCGCAACGATGTGCCCCGTCCGCACGGACACGTGAGTGCTAAGGTTCTAGGGAGATTTCTACCCGTGTCGCTATGGGGTCGGGTTGCGGGTGGTCATCATGGCGTTTTTCCCCGGGCAGAGGTTCTTCAGAACATAGCTTCTGGTACGCTTGGCGACGACCGATGGAACCAGGCCCGCCAGGCACTCTTGACTCAGCTTGCTTGCATCGTTGGGCTCCACCTGGACGAGGTTGAGAACACGCAGAGCGAAGTCAGCGACCCAGGACTTGTACCTTTGCTGGCCGGTTTTGTTTCAGTCGCTGACTGGATAGGTTCGGACGAAAACCTTTTCCCACTCGCAATGGAAGTGGGAAAGTCCAGACAAATAGACCTAGGTGCCTACTGGACAGAAACGCAGGAATCAGCCCGCAAAGCCCTGGAACAGCTCGGCTGGTTGCCTGCTGTGAAGTTTGCCTGCGAAACCTCTTTCCGCGGCGTATTTCCCGAGTACAAACCTAACTCCGTGCAGAGCGTAGTGGCCGAACTGGCACTCAGACAGAAATCACCTTACCTGATGATTGTGGAAGCGCCGACAGGTCTAGGCAAGACCGAAGCGGCGCTGTATGCTGCAGACCTGGCTATGTGCCGTGGCTTTGCCCGGGGCATGTACGTAGCCATGCCTACGCAGGCCACAGGCAACAAGATGTTCGTCCGGGTTCACGAGGAATATCTGAGCAAACGCGGCCACCAAGGCAGGCTGAATTTGCAACTGGTACACGGCAATGCTGTCCTGGTTGATCTGTGCAAACCGAAGAATGGAAATACCCCCGAACCTCAGCCTCGCAACATAGAAGACGACGCAGAAAATGAATCTGGAGACCTAGAAGCGCAGTCCTGGTTCACGGCCCGAAAACGGCCACTACTTGCACCGTTTGGCGTAGGCACGATTGACCAGAGCTTGTTGAGCGTGCTGCAAACCCGGCACTGGTTTGTACGAATGACAGGACTGGCAGGCAAGGTGGTCATCTTTGACGAAGTGCACGCCTATGACACCTATATGACCACCATTCTAGAGCGACTGCTGCACTGGTTGGCCGAACTGGACTGCACTGTGATAATGCTCTCTGCCACACTGCCGGATGGTCGGCGCAAAAAGCTGGTCCAGGCGTATTCCGGCCGAGACGACGCTGACTATTGTCCTTATCCGCGCATTACACTGGCCCTGCCCAGACACCACCCTAAGGAACAGGCCGGAATGAAGCCGGTCTGTGTCGAGGTGCCAAAGGAAGGTAGCCGCCGGGTTGCGCTCCGGTTTCAGAATACTGACCTGGCACTCTTGGCTGGTAGACTGAAGGATGAGCTGCAACACGGCGGTTGCGCCGCAGTAGTATGCAACACCGTTGATCGCTCGATAGAAACCTATGATTATCTATGCCGGGAGCTGCGGGACACAGAATGTTTTCTCTTTCACGCCCGTACCCTGCAGAAATGGCGCCACGAGCGAGAAGAAGAAGTGGAACACAAGTTCGGCAAGGGCAAAAAGCAGCCGGACGGAACCTGCGTGAACCCGGACCGGCCATTTCGCAGCGTACTGGTGGCAACCCAGGTTATCGAGCAAAGCCTGGATTTGGACTTTGACCTGATGTTCTCGGAAATTGCGCCCGTAGACCTCCTACTTCAGCGTGCAGGCCGAATGCACCGCCATCTGCGCGTAAGACCCCAAGGGTTGGAAACGCCATGCTTCACAGTGCTTTGCGATGCGGAAGTTTCCGGCCCGCCGCCAGACTCGTTTGGCAACGGCATTGAGTATGTGTATGACCGTTATATTCTGCTTCGCACCTGGCTGGTGCTGCGCCAACGGCGAGAAATCAACATTCCGGACGAAGTTGAAACCCTCATCGAGGCTGTGTACGGCCCGAACGCCCTCCCTGCAGAAGACGGCTGGTCCGAAGCGCTCTGTAAGGCCGAAGGCCAAATGAAGGACCGCAATTCCGAGTCAGAAAACTCCGCCAAATGGCTGTTGGTGGCTTTCCCCCAAGACCCGTCAGAGCTGGTGGAACAGTTCAACGCGCAACTGACCGAAGACGAAGACCCCGAAGTACACAAAGCTGTCAGGGCGGCGACAAGAGAAGGCGACCCCTCAGTTACAGCAGTGCTGCTGCCCGCAGGGGAACACCTTTCCAAGTCGCCCAACCGGACCGAGGTTTGCCGGCTTTTGGGAAATTCGGTGAGCCTTAATCATCGCGGCGTGTTTGGAGTTCTCAGAAATGACAGTCCGGCTACTGAGTGGCAGGAATCAGTCCATCTGCGCCACTGCCGGCTGGTGCGGCTGGATGAAAACGGCAAAGCCCGGGTCGGCAACTATATCCTGACAGTTGACAAACAACGAGGCATTGTCATAAACAAGGAGGAACAAACGAATGGCTGAATTCAACCTGATAGACGAGCCCTGGATACCCTGCATTGACCCGGCAGGAAACCGCATCGAATACGGCATCCAGGATACCATGCTCAAGGCTCACAAACTGCGGGAAATATGGGACGATTCGCCTCTGGTCACAGTCGCAATCCACCGCCTGCTTCTGGCAATTTTATACCGGGCATACCAGGGACCGACTGACTGGAAGGAGTTATGGCTGAAAGGTTCTTTTGAGTCGAGTCAAGACTTGGTTGATTACCTTCACAGGCGTCATGACCGTTTCTATCTCTTCCACGACAAGCATCCTTTCATGCAGGTGGCAGGTTTAGACCTCAACAAGTATGACAAGGACGGGAATGTCCGGGAGTACGGGACAGACGGGCTCATGCGTTTGGCGACTGAAGCGCCCGACAAGGGCGGGCGAGTTCTTTTTGAGCATCGGATGGGCACGGTACGTCCGGAATACGAACCAAGTCAAATTGCCCGAATGCTCGTAACAGCTCACTCCTATGCGAGCACAGGAGTCGCACGCAGAGGCAGGGTGGGTCCTGACTCAATTACTCCGTCGCGGTGCAAGTTTGCTCCTTGCGTGCAGGGCCTGGTCATCTGGCTGCAGGGGGAAAACTTGTTTCAGACATTGCTACTCAATTTGGTGCCATACGTGTTCGATAAAGGGGGTCTCCCTGCCTGGGATGACGACAAAATCGTTGAGACGGCCAAGAGGTCGTGGGGTCGTGCTGTACGTTTCACCGGTCCTGTCCAGCGATATGCGCCCTTGAGTCGCTTCATTCTTTGCCTGGACAGAAGGTCAATGTTTTTCACCAACGGGCTGAAGGCCGAGGATGATGATGGTGACCCGATGATGGCATACACGCGAAAGTCAGAGAGAGAAAGCTACAAGGCCGTGAGACTCCGAGAAGACCGGGCGGTTTGGCGCGACCTCCATGCTCTCCTCGCCAAGTCAGACCATATCAGTAAGCCTCCGGCTTGCATAAACCATTTTGCCAGTTTGCATGATGACGAATTCCTGCCGAGCAATTTCTACCCCCGTGTGAACGTCGTCGGGGTTGTTACCCAGCAGGGCAAATTCCTGCTCTGGCGGCATGAGCGGCTGCCGATTCCAGCCAAGCTGATTGGCAGTGCTGACCTGATTGAGCGCCTCGGTCAAGCGGTCAAATGGGCCGAGAATGCGGCAA
>CBFGJV010000013.1:0-74565 GCA_965649205.1 Caldifarciminota bacterium
CTACCGCTGGTACGCAAGAGAGCTGGGTCGGCTTTTCCGAACTAAGTTCGGCCCGGACCTGGCGATGAACCTGGAGCTGGTTCTGCGCACGTGGCGGGCCAACGGTCTGGAGCTGAACACGATGCAGTTCCTCATCACGCTCATCTACGGCAAGCTGAAACTGGCCGCAGGCGAGAACGGAGGCGGACAATGAAGGAGCACAGAGTGCAGCAGATTTCCAGACGGCTGGACAGTATGGTGGATCAGGTTCTGGGTAGAGAGAAGAAAAGGCGCAGGGCCTATCGGGCATTTGCTGAGGAGATGCTTTTGGCCGTGCGCCGTGGGGCGGAGAGGTTCGACGAGCGGGCCGGTAACATACTGGTCAAGTATCGCAACCGCGGTTTGTCGGTGGAGCTGCTCTGGTTGGTGGGCCGTGCGGTGCTGGAAGGATTCGCCGGAGCAAAGGAAAAGGGGAAGTAGATGGCTCGGAGTCTGGAACGAGCCTGTCGGCACTACCATATGTCGCTCTCATCCGGCACATCCAAACGCTGGGATGGTGATATGGAGGCCCAGGTGCGGCGCTACCGCCAGGGTATGGAGCTTGTCCGCATGGCCGAGGCCCGGGTGCGGCGGGTGGTGCTGGCGCGGGAAGGAAACGCTGCGCGCCTGTCGTGCTATGCGAACTTCGGCCGCCGTCTTGTCGGCCTGGCCCGAAGATACGCGGGCAAAACCCTTGCCCTGCAGTGCAGGCTGGCGGTTGAACTGTGGGAAGCCAAGGGGTTGTCCCGCGAAGTCCTAGAAGAGGTTTGTCATGAGCTGCTCCACCTTGGGTAAAGACGATTCGGCGGGTGCCGGCGCGGCAGTGCCTGCCCTGGCCCGGCCAGGTACGCCGGCATCCGCCCGCGGTCTTGCTGTCTGCCGCAGGAGACCAGCCTACGTGAAAGGAGGTGATAGCAATGGATCCGATAAAGAGAGTTGCGAAGTGGAATGCGAAATACGACTCGACTCGGCTGAAGAACGACATCGACAAGATGCGGCCGGATATGCTCGCAAACGCAACCGCGGCATTCCCGCTGATCTATGCCATGGAGCAGCAGGTCAAGCAGGTACTGGACGCGGAAGGCGTGAGCATCATCACCTACCCGTTCTACCTCAACTTCGGACGCGAGATGTGGCACCTGCAGCGAATCAATCTCTCTGGTGAGTCACTGGCGGTTGAGGCTGCCACCTTGATCGGCAAGTGGGTGGCGAGAGGTCTCTCTCAGTCAGTGCTGGAGAGGATCCGGACCCAGGTGTTCAACATCGGTGCGCCGAGTCCGTAGTCGCTGTTGCGCAGTAAAGCTCCGGCCCCGCCTCAAGGCAGGGCCGGAGTGATTTTTCTTCTGTGCGTCAGTTGCCGGCGGATAGCACCAGTTTGGTCCAGTCAGAGGAGCTTTCCGCAGCGCAGCAGAAGTAAACGCCGGGAGGAAGCGGTTTGCCCGTCTGGCTGCGACCGTCCCAGACAGTTGCGCCCTGAGCGATGAGTTGTCGCACCAGCCGGCCGCTGTTGTCGTAAATGCGGAGCAGGGTTGGTTTCGTGCTGCCCGGAGCTGGGGAAATGGTGGTGGTGTGAGTGAAGGGGTTGGGTCGGGCCGTAAGCCGGGCTGGACAGGCTGGAGTCTTAGACTGGTTGCCGATTCCTACCTGCGGCGGGTTGTGGAAGCCGGAGATTTTGATGATGGTGTTGTCGTGGCCGCCGGCAGTGGGAGCGGTTACCCAGTAGGAGCCGTCGCGTGGGTCGTAGGCGATGCCGCGCAGGTTCCAGACCGGAGCGGCGAATTTGTAGCTGTTGAGGATGGAGAAGGTGACGCGGTCTATTTCGTAGAGCAGGCAGCTGTCCAGAACGGTGCCGCTGGTGTCGTTCCAGATGTATATGTTGAGGAGCGAGGGTGGGTTGATAGCTACACCCTGATCCAGAGCCAGGCAGCGGCTGGCAAGTCTGCCCGTGCTTTTCGGGTGGTACACGGCGCGGATGAAGTTGCCGCGGTTGTCGTAGATGAAAATGCGCTGTTGTCCGGCGGTGGTAAGGCGGCGGTCGGTGATGTAGAGCCTGCCTTCTGCCGGGTTTTCGACTAGACCGTAGGGGAATTCTACGGGTGAAATGGAGAAGTCGCGCAGGACAGCACCAGTGACAGCGTCCAGTTTGTACACCTTCTTACTCTTGTTGGCGAGGACCCAGAAGGTGTTGTCGTAGGCACAGTAGTGAATGTCGGTGCAGGAGTCTTCGGGCGTGGGAAGAGCGCGGCGGAAGGTGAGCAGGCTGTCGGCGCTGTAGGCGTATATGCTGTTGGTGAGCAGGTGGGTGCAGTACACGTTGTCGTCCTGCGGGTTGTAGGTGATGCCGCAAATCTCCGGGCTGGCCGGCATACCTACACAGGGTTTGGGCCCCCACAGGCGCGTGCCGCCAGGTAGTCCGACGGTGAGGGCGAAGACAAAGGTCCATTCCCGGTCCCGGTTTTCTGAACGCACCAGGAGGGTGCAGGGAACCTGCGTGCCAGGGTCAATGGTGCCTAGAGCCGTGGCGGCAAAGGGGTCTGTGTGGTTGGTGCGGGTTCCCTGGCGGGGGATGTTGCCGAAGAATGCTTCGGAGTCACTGATGACAAAGTGGCGATGTCCGGAGCGGAGAATAGCCGATACGTCCTGTGCATCCGCGCCCAGGTTTTTCAGGGTGATGAGCAGTTTGCCACTTTCGCCGGGATCAAAGCGACCGTTGGCGTTGCCGCCGGGCGGGCTGTCTATTACCGTGTGGGACTGTCTGATGATGTAGGGGGCCTGAGATTCGTCTCTCAGGGAGATGTCGTCGGCGAAGACCTTCGCCGTAGTGGCACAGCCCCCTCAACCTGACCGGCCGTTGCCGGCTGCCTCTAGGCGGATGTTTATTTTGGCTACTTTGGCAGGGTCAATACCGGGCAGGTTGGTGAGTTCGTCGGCCAAAAGGAATTCGTAGCGTTCCCAGTTGGTGCTGGGCGCCTGAATGACGTGTTGAGTGGAGGTGTTCTGGGGCGTATAGGCGTAGGCCCGGTAAATCATGGTGCTGCCCAGATGGTTGTCGGCCGAGTCCAGATACTGCAGGATGATACTGGCGATGGCATAGTAACCCGCCACGCCCGCGGTTGTGGCTTCCAGTTTGGCCGAGGCAGAGAATCTTACCAGAGGACCGGGTACGTTGACTGTCTGGTCAAGCCGCGTGTAGGAAGCGTAGTACTGGTATAGATACACTTCCAAGTCTGGGTCAGAAGGGTCATAGGTGGGGTCCAGAGTGACGGTGGAGGTGCCGCCTTCGTTGCTTCTCGTCCAGTACTGGAGAGAGTCTTCGAAGCCACCGTTTCTGACCAGTTCCTGACCGAGGCAGATTGTCAGGAGGGCGCAGAAGGCGAGAAGACAAATTTTTTTCACAAGTCCTCCTCTCATTAGTTATTCTATGGTGGCTGCCGAGGCTGTCAAGGTGTCTGTCCAGCAGCGGTCGGTGCTTGACTTCAGAGTGGGTGCTTCTATAGTTAGGCCCAAGTGTACATAAAAGAACTGCAGCTTACCGGTTTCAAGTCTTTTCAGGAGAAAACTACGCTGCGTCTGTCGCCCGGTATGAACGCCATCATCGGGCCGAACGGATGCGGCAAGACGAATATCCTGGATGCTCTGCGCTGGGTGCTGGGCGAGCAATCGTTCAGCCTTCTGCGTTGTGGCAAGAATGAGGATCTGATTTTTGGCGGGACCGCAGAAGTGCCGCCGGTGAATTATGCGGATGTGAAGCTGGTTCTGGAAAACAATGAGTTGCCGCAGTATCCCACCGAGATTGAGATAAGACGACGGTATTTCCGCACCGGCGAGAGCGAGTATTACCTGAATCGGCAACCCTGCCGCCAGAAGGATATTCAGGAGGTATTCCTGGCTTCTGGCATCGGCACCAAGGCTTATTCCATTTTTGACCTGCGGCAGATGCGGGAGATTATCGCCGGCAATATCCGCAAGATGTTTGAGGAAGCTTCCACTCTGGCCAAGTATCAGGAGGCGAAGGCAGATTGTGAGCGCAAGCTGGCGCTGACGGATGCCGACCTTACCCGGCTGAGCGATATTGTCGCAGAACGGGAGCGGGTGGTGCGAAGTCTGCGCTACCAGCTGGGTAAGCAGCGTTCCTGGGAGAAGCTGAAGGAAGAGGAGAAGAGCTATCGGCTGGTGGAGTTGAAGGCGGAGTATATTTCCGTTTGTCAAGAGCTGGAGCGGCTGGCGCGGGAAAGGGAGAGTCTGGAGCAGGCGGATGCCGAGCGTCTGGTGGAAATCAATCGGCTGGAGGAGGCGTTGCACCAGCAAAGGGGTAGACTCAGAGAAGAGCAGAGTTTGAAGGACGAACTGGCTGACCGGGCGCGGGCGCTGCGTACTTATCTGAGTGAACTGGAGGGGAAGGAGCTGATAGGAAACGAAAGGGTGCGTTCTCTGCGAATGCAGGCGGAGCAGGCGGAGGAAGAGGCCGGGCGGCTGGCCCGCAGTCTGCAGGAGACAGAGCCGGTTGCGGCTTCTGTGCTGGAACGTCTGGCCGAAGCCACTGCACTGCAGAGCAAGCTGGAGGCGACACTGCAGGAGGCGCAGGAAGAGACGCGGGCAGCGGAAACCAGGCTTTATACCTACCGCACGCACGAACAGTCTCAGCGTCAGACGCTTCTGGCTTTGCTGCAGAAGCAGCAGGAACTGGAGCGCAGGTTGGCGTACGAGGAAGCGGTCAGACAGAATACCGCCGAGGCGGAGGCAAGGGCTAAAGCTGAGTTTGAAGAGCTGGAGCAGCGACTGGCAGAGTGTCGCAAGGAAGAGGAAGAAGCAGTGTCGAACGCAGCAGCGGCAGGCGCCCGGCTGGAGCAGATGCGTCAGGAAGTTTCTGGCGTGGAAGCCGAGCTGGCAAAGGTGGCCGCCGAGCTGAAGCAGGTGAGCGAGGAGCTTGTCCGGGCGCGCGAGAAAAGAAACAGACTGGAGCGGGAGCTGGCCGCATTGGGAGCGGCTGCGCCTGACCGCAGCGCACAGTGCCGTAGTGTTCTGGGTGATGCGTTGTCGGGAGAGGTGAGCAGTTTTCTTTCCGTGACGCCGGGCTGGGAGCTGGCCTGCGAGGCAGCGCTGTATCCGCTGTTGGAGTTTCAGGTGACAAAAGAAGAGCCGAGTGTAGCGGTCTTGAGGCAATTGAGCGAAGCCGGTCTGGAAGCTTGGTGTGGTTTTGTCGTGGCCGGCTCTGAGGATACCTCCAGTACGTCGGCTGAGGCGATAGGAGTAAGACTGTCGCAGTATGTGCAGGTGCAGCAGGGCGCGCCGGCTTTGCTACGCAATCTTCTAGATTCTTTTATTGTGGTGGATGGCGAAGACGACGGCTGGAAGCCGGGCCGTAATGTGGTGAGCCGGGAGGGCTGGGCAGTTTACGCTGACGGTCGGTTCGTGGTGGCTGCCGCCAGGAATGGTCCGTTGCGGGTGCAGGCGAGTCGTACGCAGAAGACGACAGAGTTGCAGGAAGCGGTGGTGCAGGTGGAGGCGCTGGAGACCAGACGTCAGGCGCTGGAGACCAAAAGAACGGAACTGGAGCGGCAGCAGGAGGAGGCGCGGGCTTTGGTGGAGGAGGCGGGAGAGAAGAAGGCTCTGGCAGACGCCCGGCGGGAAGCGGCTACTGCCCGACGGCAGGAACTGGAGCGGGAACAGGCCAGAGTCCGGCAGGATACGGTCCGGAGCAGGGGGGAGAGCGAGCGGCAGAGTCTGGAGTCTGTGCAGGAGGAACTGGAGGCGGTACGGAGACAGGTGGCGGAGCAGACAGATTTTGTGCACAAGGCCGAGAGCGCAGTGCGAGAGCAGGAGCAGATAGCCCGTGCGGCTCTGGAACGGGCGGCAGAGCAACTGGCCGCGCTTTCCGAGCAGAAGCAAAGAGTTTCCCGACTAGAGACGGAGGTTGCCTATGTGCGACGAGAACTGCAGGAGCGGCGCAATCGGCTGGCGGAATTGCAACGAACCGCGGAGAAGCTGCGGCAGGAAGCAGAGAGTCTGGAGCAGGAAACGGCAGGACTGAAGCCGGAACTGGAAAGAGTGCGGGAAGAGCTGGCCAGTCTGGAGACAAAAATAGGCGAGCTGAAGGTGACAGATCTGACTCTGGCCGAGGAAGAGCTGGAGAAAAATCTGACAGAGCTGCGTAAGGTGCGCGAACAGGGGCAGACTCTTCTGATGGAGCTGCGTCTGCGCGAGTATGAGCTGAATACGCGGCGCCAGGCCATAGAGCAGGAAGCGCGGGGAGAGTATGGAACTGACATAGCTTCTTTTGAGTCTTCCGAGGTGGAGGACGTGGTGAACCGCTTGGCACAGGTGAGGCAAAGGCTGGCTGCTCTGGGGGCGGTGAATCCCCTGGCGCGGGAAGAATACGAGCGGGAGCGAAAGGACCTGGAGTTACTCATCAGCCAGCGCAATGATGTGCTGGCGGCAAAGGAGAATCTGCTTCTGTCTCTTAAGGAGATTGACCGACACGCCCGGGACAGGTTTCTGGAAACATACAACCAGGTGCGGACCCATTTCCGGGACATTTTCCGTCAGATGTTTCTGGAAGGCGAGGCAGACCTGGTGCTGGTGGATGAATCCCGGCCACTGGAGTCAGAGGTGGCGATAATCGCCAGACCCAAGGGTAAGATGCCCAAGCGGTTGGAGCAACTCTCAGATGGCGAGAAGGCGCTTCTGGCCGTGTCTTTGCTGTTTGCGTTCTATCGGGTGAAGCCCGCACCCTTCTGTTTTCTGGACGAGATTGACGCTCCGCTGGACGACGCCAACACCGCCCGCTTTGCTGATTATCTGAAACAACTGTCCACTACCACGCAGGTTATAGTTATTACGCACAACCGGCTGACAGTAGAGAGGGCTGACGCCCTATTTGGAGTGACGGCAGAACAACCCGGGGTCTCCAAGCTGATTTCTGTCAGTCTGGCAAATTACCGCAGCTCGCCCGCGGCTGTGGCGGTGAGTTAGCAAACCCAAGTTTGTTCTGTGAAGTTCGGATTCCATAAACTCAAGGAAGGTCTGAGTAAGACAGCGGCAGTGTTCAGGCGGCTGCTTACCGCCAAGGACGAGGTTGAGTTTGAGGAGCTGCTGCTGGGTGCGGATGTGGGAGTGGAGGCAACCAGATTACTGACAGACAGGGTACTGCGGGCCGCGGACCGTCGGGCAGCACTGGAACAGGAAATTGTGGCTATCCTGAAGAAGGGAGCGGAACGGACAGGGGGGACGCTGGCCGCCAGTCAGGTACGTCCGCAGGTGATAATGATTGTGGGGGTGAACGGCTCCGGAAAGACAACCACGGTGGGAAAGTTGTGCTTCCATTTTGCCCGGCAGGGAAGAAAGGTGGTGGTAGCCGCGGCTGATACTTACCGGGATGCGGCAGCCGAACAGTTGGCCATCTGGGCGGCTCGGGCCGGGGCAGAAATAGTTTCCTCTACTAAGGGACAGGATGCAGCCGCCGTGGCCTACGACGCTATTGTCAAGGCGGTGAGCAAGGAAATGGATTTGGTGCTGGTGGATACTGCCGGACGTCTGCATACCCGCAAGGACCTGATGGCCGAGCTGGAGAAAATACGCCGGGTGTGCGCCAAGGCCAGACCGCAGGCGCCGGACGAGACCTGGTTGGTGCTGGATGCCACGGTGGGCCAGAACGGGCTGCGACAGGCCCGAGTGTTTCACGAACAGCTTTCTCTTACCGGGGTGGTGGTGGCCAAGCTCGACGGCACTGCCCGCGGAGGCATTCTCATCCCGATTGCGCTGGAGCTGGGATTGCCGGTGAAGTTTGTGGGTACGGGCGAGGACATTGAGGATTTGGAGCCGTTTGACCCGGAAGCATTTGCCCGCCTGCTACTAGAACCGTAGAACTGTCTTCAGTAGAAAACTTTAGTCGGAAGCGAGAACTGACCGTAGCCAGCGCAGGTAACGCTCATTCCCGGCGGAAATGGCCAGGGCGATTATCTCGGGCGTGTCGTAGGGATGTTCCTTCTGTATCTCCGCCATCAGTTTTCGGAGTCTGGCGCTGTCAGTCTTGGCCAGGCATATCCATTCTCTGGCTTTTTCCACCTTTCCCTGCCACCAATAGGTGCTGCTGATAGGCCCCCACACCTGACAACAGGCAGCCAGTTTCAAGTTTACCAGATGCTGTGCCAGCTTGTCAGCTGCGGTCCGGTTGGGCAAGGTTGTGCTTACCTGAAAAAAGCGGGCTGGCATAGACACAGTTTGCCGCGCCGCAGGCTTTCGTCAAGTGCTGCTCTTCTGGGCAGGAGACTTTTTTGAGTTTGGCGTCGCTCGCCAGTTGACAACCTCAGGTCTGGGCGTATCTTAGAAACAGTGGAACAGAAGCAGAAGGCGGTCGAGGAATCGGGCGAGAGTAAAACCGCGGCAGCCGGCAAGGTTCAGCCCCAAGAGGCAAAAGAAAAGCCTCGCGCAACCGGCACGGCTCTGGCAGTGGCGCCGCAGGCACTGCCGGTGCCGGACGAGGAACTGGTACGCCGGGTACAGGCCGGGAATACGGAGGCTTTTGAAGAGTTGGTGCGCCGGTATGAGAGAAAAGTCTACAATGTGATTTACCGGCTGGTAGGAAATGAACAGGACGCCAAGGAAGTGTTGCAGGACACATTCCTGCGGGCCTACCGTTTTATCGGCAAGTTTCAGTTCAAGTCAGGCTTTTTTACCTGGCTCTACCGGATTGCAACCAATACCAGCCTTACCCGGCTGCGGCAACGGAAAACGCCAGTGATGGTTTCTCTGGACGAGCCGGTGGGTGAAGAGGGAGACCTGCCTCTGGAGATTCCGGATTACAAGTATAATCCAGAGCAGATGATGAAGCAGCGGGAGTTGCGTATGGCTCTGAAGAAGGCGGTTGATTCCCTTCCTCCGGATTATCGCTCGGTGGTGGTGCTACGCGACCTGGAGGGACTGAGTAACGAAGAGGTGGGGAAGATTCTTAAGCTGTCGGTGCCGGCTGTGAAGTCCCGTCTGCACCGGGGCCGGCTGGCTTTACGGGAAATGCTGGCCGATTATCTGTGAGAATGAACCGGAATTCAGAAATGGTGAGTCAAAAACTTACAGGGAGAAGTAATGAATTCCCCGGATAAGTCCTTGTCTTCCTGCTCAGAGTGTGAACAGCTGTTCGTCCTGGTGAATGAATATCTGGACGGCGAAGTAAGTGTTCAGGCGCGGCAGGAGTTGATGGCGCATGTTACCTCCTGTCAGGATTGTGCCCGGATGTTGTGGAAGATGGAACGGCTTGTCTGCTGCTGCCGGGCAGAACCAGGAGAATCGGTGCCCGAAGCTGTACACCGGGAGCTCTGGCAGGTATTGCTCAGGGAATTACATTCGCAGGCAGAAGAGTAGAATCTTCACAGACGGAGAAGAGGCTGCCGTATTCTCCGTCTTTTTCTTCTGGGGACCTTAGTTGACCAAGATGCGGATTGCAGTGGCAATAAGCGGGGGGGTGGATTCGGCGGTTGCAGCCCTGTTGCTGCGACAACAGGGATACGAAGTCATAGGTGTGACTATGCTACTTGCCGAGGAAGGACTGGGTGGTCCAGCCTCCGGTGAAGTCAGACACCCGCTCAGATACGCCCGGCGGGTGGCAGCAGAGCTGGGTATTCCTCACCACACGCTTGACTTCCGGGAACAGATGGAGCAGGAGGTGATTTTCGATTTCTGCGCGCAGTACGCGCGTGGGCGTACGCCAAATCCGTGTGTCAGGTGCAACGAACGGCTGAAGTTTCGACTGCTTCTGCAACAAGTCAGGCAGTTGGGGGCAGAGAAGTTGGCTACCGGACATTATGCGCGCATCTGCCAGGACGGAAGCGGAAGATGGCAACTACTGCGGGCAAAAGATAGAGCCAAGGACCAGTCATATTTTCTTTATCGGGTGACGCAAGAGCAGCTGGAGCAATTGGTAATGCCGTTGGGAGATTTGAGCAAGCAGGAAGTAAGAGAGTTGGCCGGGAGGTTTGGATTGCCGGTAGCCGAGAAAGAGGAAAGCCAGGAAGTATGTTTTGTGCCGGACGGTGACCGGCCCGCGTTTCTGAGACAACGAAGGCCAGAACTTATCCGGGCGGGTAAGATAGTTGATACCAGAGGCAGAGTACTGGGTGAGCACGAGGGCATTGCTTGTTATACGGTAGGCCAGCGCAAGGGACTGGGAATAGCGCTGGGCGGACGGAGGTATATTGTACGACTGAAACCGGAAACGAACGAAGTGGTTGTGGGCACCTACGAAGAGGCGCTTTCCGCTACGGCGGAACTGGAGGAGGTACACTGGATTTCTACAGAACCGGCGAGTGCGATTGAGGTTATGGTGAAGATACGCAGTCAGCATGAAGGGGGGATGGCCATAGTAGAACCACAGGGAAGAGAGGCGAGAGTGAGTTTCAGAGAGCCGCAGTTTGCGGTGACAGCCGGTCAGTCTGCGGTGTTCTATCAGGGCGATGTGGTACTGGGCGGAGGAATAATAAGAGCAGCGAAAAGCAAGATTGCTAACCAGGAGGTATGATGTTTGCAGTGCTGCTGGCACTAATTTCTGTAAACGTAAGTTCAAGCATCGATTCGGTGGTGGTGTATCCTCACTTGGTGCAGGTTGTACGTACGGCCCGGGTTTCTGTTTCGGGTCCGGGCGAACTGGTGTTTACTGGGCTGTCTGGTGCTCTGGATGATAATACGGTACGGATCAGTGCTCCCGGGCTGGGCGTGGGTGAAGTCCAGGTGCGGCGGGGTTATCTGGCTGAGCCGACACCTGCCGTGAAAAAGCTGGAACAGAAGGTAAAAGACCTGGAGGATAAGCTCAAGAAGCTCAGAGACGAAGCAGATATCGTCAAAGCGAAGCTAGAGTTCCTGCAATCCGTCAAGCTGGGAACGCCGGAACTGATAGCCAAGGAATTGCAGCAGGGCAAGGTGTCGGTTCAGTCCTGGCGCGAGGCGCTTTCTTTTCTGGCCGAGGAGATGGCCCGGGCTATGGCGCGGCAGGTTGGACTTGACCGGGAACAGGAGGAAGTAAGAAAGGAGCTGGAAGCCGCCCGACAGGAATATAACGACGCCCGAGCGCAGATGGAGAATCGCAAGGAGGTGAGGCTGGACTACAGCGCAACTGCAGGTACCTACGAGGTACGTTTGTCTTATGCTGTGCCTTATGCGGCGAGCTGGTCGCCTTACTACGAACTGCGCGCTCAGCCGGATAGGGATAAGGTGGCTTTATCCTACTTCTGCAAGCTTGCCCAGAAGACCGGGGAAGACTGGGAGCAGGTGAAGGTAGTTATTTCCACCTCTCGGCCTGAATTCGGTGTTACGTTGCCGGCTCCAGAACCCTGGTATGTTTCTTTGATTGAAACTTGGGACCGTCCCACATACGACGGAGCTATGGCGACTGAGGCCATGCCTGCTCCGGGTGTGGCGATGAAGGCTGAGGTTCCGGGGCGCCAGTATGAACAGGTTGAAGCAGTGGAAACAGGCATTTCACTGCAGTATGTCATACCTGGTCGTGTTAGTCTGAAGTCAGGAGAACCGGCCAAGAAACTTCTCTTGCGAGAAGCGAGCTTGGCAGCCGAATACAGCTACTTCAGTCTGCCGCGTAGCCGACCCCAGGCTTTTCTGCAGGGCAAACTGGTCAACACCACGCCATTCGTATTTCTGGCAGGCGAAGCCGGCACTTATGTGGGAGACGAATATACCGGATCCAGCTATCTGCCTGCGGTCGCACCGGGCGAGACCACCGAGCTTAGCTTCGGTACCGATGAACGGGTGAAGGTTACGCGGGAACTGGTGAAGAGCTTCAAGTCCAGAGGCGGACTTTTTTCCCGGACGGAGAAGGTTCAATTCACTTACAAAACCACCGTGGAAAACTACTTGCCCAAGACCATTCGTATAGAGGTGATGGAACAGGTGCCGGTGTCACAGCAGAGCGAGGTGAAGGTCACGGTGAACAGAGTGGAACCAAAGTTCCTTGAACAGGATAGGGACAATGGCACCTATACCTGGAAGCCGGAATTGGAAAGCAAAGCCAAGTTCGTGATAGACTTGGACTTTACTGTGGAATATCCTGCTGGCAAACGAATACAGGGACTATACTAGACAGAATTAGGCGAAAATGGGCTAGGCTTCTGCTACCTTTGTACTACTAGCTTCTTCGTCTCACTCCAGTCGTCGGCTTCTAATTTTACCAGATATCTGCCTGCGGGAACCTGGCTCAGATCGATTTGCACCACGCCGTTTTTTTCGGCCATTTCTTGCATGGTCCTCACCGGCCGACCAAGCTCGTCGAAAATGGTGATGGTAACGGGTCCTGGCCGGGGCAGGTTGTAGCGGACCGTAGCTGAACGGGTTGTGATCAGATTGGGCGATATGATGAAACTCGGCCGTACGACTAGCGGAGGTTTGGTTACGACTCCGGTGTTCGGCAGTATCGTAATTGGAAAACCAGTTCCTACCCCTACGCTGTATTGTCGCAGCGGCACACCTAAGTAGTTGAAGCTCTCGTGCACATGGTAATCTATCGAGTAATCTCCAGGAGGCATGTTGCGCGGGACATCAACCTCTATGGAACAGGTAAAGGCTCCGGCATCCGCATGATTATAGAGTTCATCGGCATAGCTGAACCAGGCGTATCCCGGCGGCGGAGGAACGCTGTCATTCATGTGCGTATTGGCTTCTTCGTCCTGCTGGGTTTGTACAAAGCGCGGACAATCATCGGTGTAGTTGAAAATAGCCTGGACCACGGACATCCCTTGATCAGCCTGAGGCAGAGTTTTGGAAAAGATGAAGCCGCAGGGATTGTAGACGCTTGCCCCTTCCCAGGTGCATTCCATCACCACCCAGTATCGGCTACCCTGCATTGCTTGGGAAGGCTGGGCAATAGTTCCTCCAGTGAGGTAGCACGCCACGATGAGCAACCCGACCAGCAAAATAGTCAGAGTCACTCGTATCGGTACCCGCAGCTTCCGCGGCCAGCGAACATTCGTAATCATCTTACCTCCAATCTGCGCGAGAAGCGCTTCTTGCTGCAGTAGCTGGTTTCCTGCGTCTTCGCTGTCCCCTTCTTTTTCTGTCTAATACATAAGCGCGGAAACGATATCTGTCAAGTGGCAGGCAAAACTTGTCAAAAGCACAGCTGGTAGAGATTCGGGAAAAGAATTAGTTTATGTGGTCTATGGGGCCTCCAGATGGCGCAACCTTGCGTACCGAATGCATGCAAGGTTCAGTACGGTGGTGTCATTGACGAGGCAGTTGACTATGACTGTTGCTATTGCTTTTGCCACCACGTCGTACCACCCTTGCCTTAAATTGACACTTAGAAGAAATTTGCTATGCTTTCTCCCGATGATATATAGCTTCGGTGTTCTTCTCGGACTGCATAAGTGTAATCATAAGCATACCACCGGTGGCTCGGGGCCGGTGCAGAGCCGTATGAAGTAGAAGCACCGAGTAACCCGAAGCCACCGTCCCGCAAGGGGCGGTTTTGCTTTTGTAAGGAAGAAGAATTGTGAAGAAAGATACTTCAGAACCGATTGCTCCGAATCAGACCGTAGGCTTATCGCCCCACGTGGTCAGTCGCCGTTGGCGAGCGCAGGAAATAATGCGCCGCACCTTTGAGAAGTTCGGCTATCGTCCGCTGGAAACCCCGGCTCTGTACCGAGCCGAAGCTGTAGCTCCGGGGTATGGAACCGGAATCCAGGGATTGATGTGTACATTGCGGGACGACAGTGGACAAGAGTTGACCCTGGCCTATGACCTTACGGTGCCACTGGCCCGCTATGTGGCGGCCAACGCCAAGCGTCTGTCTTTGCCTTTCAAACGCTATCAGGTGCAAAGCGTCTGGAGGCCTCTATCCGGACGGCCGGGCCATTTCCGCGAGTTTCATCGCTGCGATGTGGATATAATCGGCTCTGCTCATCTGGCCTGCGACGCGGAAATATGCCGGGTTGTCGCCGATACGTTGTCTGCGTTGGAACTGGAACCTTTTGTTATCTGTTACAATCTGGCAGACCCGGCCCAGGTGGACACGGCTGAGTTTCTTTCCTGTTGTGAGCGGTTGGGTTTAGCCAAAGAGAGACTAAGGCGGGACAGCGGGTTGGTGCGGGATCTGGGCTATTACACCGGTCTTGTCTTCGCGGTGGAATTGGTCGGTAAGGAAAGTCCGGTTTGCGTGGGAGGGCGCTACACCATCGCTCTGAGCGGACAGCGTGTTACCGGGGTGGGAGTTTCCTTTGACTTGGACCGGATTGTAACCGAGCTTGCTCACCGCAAAAGGGAACGCCACACCAGTGTCAATGTGCTGGTGATGTCGCATCCGCAGCGGGAAAAGCAGACGTTGGAATTGTATCGGGAATTACTGGATTCTGATGTTTCTGCCAGTTGCTACTTCGAGGCAGTTTCGCTTTCCCGTCAGCTCAGCTATGCCCGCGAGCAGCACATCCCCTTTGCTGCTGTCCCGAATCCGGACGTGGGCAACGTTACCCTCATCCATGTTCCTACCGGTCGCAGAAAGAGTATCCCCCGAGGTCAGGTGGCAGAATATCTGCGAGGTTTCTATGATACATAATGGCGTCAGAATTGCCCTGCAGCGCGACGGCCGACTGCGGGCCGGAAGCCTGGCGCTCCTGGCACGTTGCGGTCTGATTCCCCGGCCAGAATCAGAAAGGGCCCTGGTCGTACCCTGTGGAAAAGGCGTCTCCCTGCTTTATGTCCGCCATCGCGACATCCCCCGCTACGTGGAACTGGGCGCAGCAGACCTGGGTGTCGTGGGAGCCGACCTGCTGGCTGAACAGAAAACCCGTTGCCAACCGGCCGCCAGACTGGGTTTTGGCCGCTGCCGTCTGGTTATTGCCGTGCCCGCGTCTTCGCCTGTCCGTCAGCCGTCCGAACTGGAAGGCGAACGTATCGCCACCTCCTACCCGATTACCCTGCGCCGGTTCTTGGCCCGCCAGCATATCTCTGCCTCAGTCATTGAGCTGTCCGGTTCGGTTGAAGTTGCCCCGGCCCTGGGTCTGGCTGACGCAATCTGTGACATAGTGGAGACCGGTAACACACTTCGGGCAAACAACCTTGTTCCGGTAGCGGAAGTGGCAGAATGGGAAGCGGTGCTGATAAGAAACCCGGGAGCGGAAAACCTGGCTGTAAGTGAATGGGTCGCAAAGATAGCCCGCGAGGTGCAGATATGAAACTGTACGATATCCGCCAGAGCGAACCTGCCGAGCTGGAGCATCTATGCCGGCGCCAAACCGGCAATATGGAGTCTGCGCTGCAAGTCGCCCGTAGAATACTGAGTGAGGTAAGACACAGAGGGGAAGAAGCTCTGCGCGAGTATACAAGAACTTTTGACCGGGTAGAGCTGAAAGAGCTGGCTGTATCCCAGGACGAAATCGCAACCGCCGTGTCCCGCCTGTCGGATGAGCTTCTGTCCGCAATGAAACAGGCGGCGGACAACATTGAGCAGTTTCACCGCTCTCAGATGACAATCTTTCCCCGGCTGGAAACAACTCCCGGGGTTTTATGCTGGACAGAAACCCGGCCCATAGAAAAAGTAGGGCTGTATGTGCCGGGAGGCAGCGCCAGCCTTGTTTCCACTCTGCTGATGCTGGCGATTCCGGCCCGGCTGGCCGGCTGCCCTACCGTAGTTGTTGTCACTCCGCCAGGACCAGAAGGTAAGATAGCTGACGCTCTGCTTGCCGCCTGTCATCTGTGTGGCGTGGAAACTGTTTTCCGCGTCGGCGGAGCCCAAGCCATTGCCGCTCTGGCCTATGGCCAGGCCGGTCTGCCCAAGGTGGACAAGATATTCGGCCCGGGCAATCGCTATGTGACAGCGGCCAAATTGCTGGTGTCTGCAGACCCTGCCGGCGCCGCAATAGATATGGCCGCCGGGCCCAGCGAAGCGCTAATCATCGCCGACCGCTTCTGCCGGCCCGACTTTGTCGCCGCCGACCTATTGGCTCAGGCAGAGCACGACCCAGATGCCGCTGTGGTACTGGTATCAGACAGAAGTGAAGTTCTCCAGGCGGTAGAAGAAGAACTAGAACAGCAGTTACAGACTTTGCCCCGTGTCGACATCTGTCGTCGCTCTCTGTCCCATGGCCTGCTGCTTTTGGCCCGAGATCTGTTTCAAGCCCTAGAGTTCTCCAACCGCTATGCACCCGAACACCTCATACTGAATGTCGCCGACTGGCAGGAATTTGTTCCTCTCATTCGCAATGCCGGCTCGGTGTTTCTCGGTCCCTATGCCTGCGAGGCTGCCGGCGACTATGCCAGCGGCACCAACCACTGCTTGCCTACTTCCGGCTGGGCAAGGGCGGTATCTGGCCTTGCCGTCGCTGATTTTCAGAAACGTATTACCTTTCAGACTTTGTCAGCCGCTGGCGCACGCCAGCTCGCACCAACCGTGTGTCAACTGGCTGCTGCCGAAGGTCTGGAAGCTCATCGCCGGGCTATGGCCTGGCGGGCAGGAGGAGATGTATGAAGTACCGCCCGCCAATTCCTGACCGCATCCGCCGTCTGGACCGGTTTCTTGCTCCTGAAGCTTGTCGGACCACGTACGCCGGCCTGCTCCTTGACTTCAACGAGCGCACCACCGCCCTCAGTCCTGCCGTGCGCCAGAGATTCCTCCAACTGGCAGCAGATTTGCCTACCCACCTCTATCCAGAGTACGATGGCTTGGAAACCCGGCTTGCCCGCTACGCAGGAGTAAACAAGGATCAGATACTTGTCACCAACGGCTCATCCCAGGCTTTGGACATCATACTGCGTACATTCTGTGAACCGCGCGGTCAGGTCATAATTCCCCAGCCTTCCTTTTCGGTGTACGAGCGGCTTGCTTTCATCAATCGCTGCCGGATAGTCTCCTTGCCTCTGTGTCCGCCCCGCTTCACCTTTCCTCTGGCCGCAGTGCTGGAGAACATCCGGCCGGACACTCGTGTGATCATAATCGGTTATCCCAACAATCCCACCGGCACAATGCCCAGCCAGAAGGCTGTCGCCCGTATCTGCCGCGCTGCTCCCCAGAGCATCGTTCTGGTGGACGAAGCCTACTACGAGTTCAGTGGCAAGACCTGCGTAGAGCTGGTTTCGCGCTTTCCCAATATCATCATTACCCGTACTTTTTCCAAGGCTTTTGGTCTGGCTGCGCTGCGCGTGGGCTATCTCCTTGCTTCTTCCGCTTGCGTGACAGAACTGGCCAAGGTGCGCGGCCCCTTTGATGTGAATCTTGTCGGCTATCTCCTTGCCTGTGCCGCGCTTGACGACCTTGGTTCAGCACAGGGCTACAGTCGGGAAGTGATGTGTCGGGCCAAGCCGCTGGTAGAGAAGTTTCTGCGTCGTCACCGCATCAGGTTCGCTCCTTCGGCGGCCAATTTTATTCTCTTTCAGCCCCGGGACGCCGCCAGCCTGCGCCAGCGTCTGGCAGATACCGCCAGATTACGCGCGGGACCGCCGGGCTGGCTGCGACTTACCGTCGGTACGACACAACAGATGCGCAGGTTCATAGACGCCTGGGATAAACTGTTGCAGGAGGGAGGATGAAAGCCAGAAGTCGCACAGCCCGAATCCACCGCAAAACAAAGGAGACAGACGTCCAAGTGCGAGTGAATATGGACGGAACCGGCCGCGCGCGTATCCGCACCGGTCTGGGGTTTCTGGATCATATGCTAGCGCTTCTTGCCCGCCACAGTCTGATTGATATCAACCTCGAAGCCAGAGGTGACCTGCACGTGGACGAACATCATACAGTAGAAGACATTGGCATCTGTCTGGGTCAGGCGTTCAGTCAGGCCTTAGGGGAGAAGCGCGGTATCGGCCGCTACGGCTTCACGGTACCTATGGATGATACGCTGGCAGAAGTAGCCCTTGACTTGGGAGGAAGGCCCTATCTGGTCTGGCACGCCCGTTTCCGCCGCGAGCGGCTGGGCGACCTGCCCACCGAATTGCTGGAAGATTTCTTTCGGGCTCTGGCCGACAATCTGGCGGCTAATATCCACGTCAATGTGCGCTACAGTCGTAACGAACATCATCAGGCAGAAGCCATCTTTAAGGCCCTGGGTCGGGCACTGCGTATGGCCATCCGGATTGACCCGGCCGAAAAGGACCGCTTTCCCACTACCAAATGATTGCTGTCATTGACTACGGGGCAGGCAATATCACCTCGGTTGTAAACGCCTTGCGCCGCTTGGGACAGGACTGCGTAGTTACAGCCGACCCTTCCCTGTTGGCTGATTGCGCAGGAGTGGTGATGCCCGGGCAGGGACGAGCCCGGGCCGCACTGGAGCATCTTGCCCGCACCGGTGCCCTGGCAACCCTCCGCAAACTGCAGAAGCCCTTTTTAGGCATATGTCTGGGAATGCAGATACTGGCCGAGCATCTGGCTGAAGACAATACCGCCGGTCTGGGTATTCTGCCCGGAGAAGTGGTGCGACTGCCTGCTCTCCGGGTACCGCACATCGGCTGGAATCAGGTACACATCTCGGCCACCGACCCTTTGTTGGAGAACATCGGCTCGACCGTCTGGTTCTACTTTGCTCACTCTTACTATCTGGAGGTGCCGGCTGCATGCGTCCTCGCTTACACCTGGTATGGACTTCCGTTTCCCTCTGTTGTCCGGCAGGCGAACTTCTGGGCCGTACAATTCCATCCCGAAAAGTCCGGGCCGGCGGGAATGAGACTGCTTGCCAACTTCTTGTCGCTATGCAAATAATTCCGGCCCTTGACCTTATGCAAGGACGTTGTGTACGGTTGCAGCAAGGCGACTACAACCGTGTCAGTCATTACGACGCCGACCCCGTGGAACTGGCCATCCGCTTGGTAGAGGAAGGCGCCCGCCGACTGCACGTGGTGGATCTGGATGGGGCCCGCCTCGGCTCTCCGTGCAACTATTCCGCTATCCTGACTTTGGCCCAAGCTTTGCAACCTGCTTCCTGCTCTCTGCAGGTAGGCGGCGGGATTCGCACTGTAGAGCAGGCTCGGCTCTATTTGGACAATGGGGTTGATCGCATCGTATTAGGCACAGCCGCGGTTGAAACTCCTGACCTTATTTCTGCTCTTGTCCAACGCTACGAACCCCGTCGCCTGGCCATCAGCCTTGACCTTGCCGGCAGTTTTCCGGCCATAAGAGGGTGGACAGAAACTGCTTCTCTATCTGCCGGCGAACTGTTCTCCGGACTGCGGCAGGCAGGTGTCAGCGTGTTTGTCATCACGGATACGCGACGGGACGGAATGCTCACCGGCCCCAACCTGGAGCTGGTGCGTCCGTTTGTGCAACCCGGGCTGGAAATCATCGTGGCCGGAGGAGTAAGCCGCTACCGTGACCTTTTGGAGCTGAAGCGTCTGGGCGTGGCTGGCGTCATCATCGGCAAGGCTCTATATGAAAATCGACTGCAGTTGCGCCAGTGTCTTGATGTTATCCGCGAAAGAAGCGACCTCAGCCGCCGTATAATCCCCTGTCTGGACGTGAAAGACGGCCGTGTGGTCAAGGGCACGCATTTTCGTAATCTGCGTGATGCTGGAGACCCTCTGGAGCTGGGCCGACGTTACAGTGAAGATGGCGCAGACGAACTGGTATTCCTGGACATTACCGCCACGGTGGAAGGACGCAAAGCCTGGCTCCAGCTTATCTCCCGTCTTGCCCGCCATCTGACTATTCCCTTCACTGTGGGCGGTGGAATCAGCACGCTTGCTGACATCAACGCTCTGCTTTGTGCCGGAGCAGACAAGGTGTCGCTCGGTACAGCCGCAGTACTCAACCCGGAACTGGTTGCTCAGGCGGCGCGCCAGTTTGGTTCGCAATGTTTGGTCGTGTCAGTGGACGCCCGCCGCCGGAACGACAGCTGGATATGTTACATCCGTGGCGGTACTCAGCCGACAGGCACAGATGCAGTGCAATTCGCCGCGCGGATGGCTCGGCTCGGAGCCGGCGAACTGCTGGTAAACAGTCTAGACCGGGACGGAACCGGGCAGGGATATGATTTAGGTCTTTTGACCGCCATATGCCAGACTGTGAACATACCGGTCATTGCCTCTTCCGGAGCCGGCACCATTGAAGATTTTGTTCAGGTTTTGACACTTACGCCAGTGGATGCGGTGCTGGCGGCAAGTGTATTTCACTACGAACTAATAAGCATCAGAAAACTGAAGGAGGTACTTTGCGCACACGGCATACCGGTCCGACAATGCGATTGCGAGACGTAAAAAAACTGGACTTTGCCAAGTTGAACGGCTTGATACCTGCGGTCATCCAGGATGCTGCCGACCGCCGGGTACTTATGCTGGGTTTTTTGGACGAAACCGCGCTCCGGCGTACCCTGCGGGAAAACAAGGTTACTTTCTGGAGCCGTTCCCGGCAGCGCTACTGGCAGAAGGGGGAAACTTCTGGCAATTTCCTGCGCGTAGTTTCGGTGGCTACTGATTGCGACCGGGATGCGGTATTGATAACCGTGCAAACTTCCGGCCCGGTCTGTCATACTGGAGCAGACAGTTGTTTTGACCCGGTTGTATTTACGGCCGACTCGGCCGCCTTTCTGGACCAGCTGTACCGAATCATCCTGGACCGCAAGGAAAAACTCCCCTCCAGTTCCTATACCACCAAACTGCTTTCCGGTGGTCTGCCGCTGCTCACCAGCAAAGTGGTGGAAGAATCTGTGGAAACGTGCCAGGCGGCAAGGAAGGAGTCAGCAGGCAGACTGGCTGCCGAGGCAGCTGACCTGCTCTTTCATCTTCTTGTTCTTTTGGCAGCAAGGGAAGTATCGTTGTCTCAGGTAATGACTGTACTCAAGAATCGTCATATTTCTTTTTCAAGGAGGAAAAAGTGAGCATCATCTCTGCCATTGGCAATACGCCTCTCGTAGAACTGACCAATCTGCATTCTGGCCCGAACCGTATCCTGGCCAAGTTTGAAGGTGCCAATCCCGGTGGGTCAGTCAAAGACCGGCCGGCCCTGTATATGATAAGGCGGGCCGAAGCAGCCGGAGAGTTGACTAAAGACAAAACCATTCTGGAAGCCACTTCTGGTAACACCGGCATCGCTCTGGCTATGATAGGTGCGGCGAAGGGTTATAGGGTGCAACTGATGTTGCCCGAATGCGTGAGCGTGGAACGTCGCCATGTCCTTGAGGCGTTTGGAGCCAAAGTGGTGCTGACGCCGGCAGCAGAAGGCACAGATGGAGCCATTCGCCGCTGTCGAGAGCTTATCGCCCGCGAGCCCGAGCACTACTATATGCCCGACCAGTTCACCAACGAATGCAATATCTTAGCCCACTACGAGACTACCGGGCCGGAAATCTGGCGTCAGACTGAGGGGACAGTGGACATTTTCGTGGCCGGTCTTGGTACTTCCGGAACCCTGATGGGAGTAGGCAGATATCTGAAGGAGAAGAAACCTTCGGTACGGATTGTGGCGGTAGAACCCACACCCGGCCACCGGATTCAAGGGCTGAAGAATATGTCGGAGTCCATCGTGCCGGCTATCTACGACCCGCAAATGTTAGACGAGAAACTCACGGTTGAAGACGAGGAAGCATTTCACTTTACCCGTCTGCTGGCTACCCAAGAAGGTATTTTCGCCGGTATGTCAAGCGGTGCGGCTGTTGCTGGCGCTCTGCGCCTTGCCCGCACCACCAGCGGAGCCACTATCGTCGTCCTTTTGCCCGACCGCGGCGAACGATATCTGAGCACCGGACTTTTCCGCTCGGTCTGTGGCCGCTGTTCTCCCTAAAAGGAGACCTGAATGATAGTAATGAAATTCGGTGGTACGTCTGTGGCTGATGCCGCAGCCATTAGGCAAGTGGCAGATATTGTCGGCTCCCGGCTTGCTCTTCGCCCCGTCGTGGTCGTAAGCGCCATGGCTGGCGTGACGGATACGCTCATTCGACTCTGCAAAGAACCAGATTGCCGCAAGACGGAAACTGCCCGCCTGGTGAAACGACACTTGAAGACAGCCCGGGAACTAGGCCTGGACGAAACCACCGTCGCAGCAGAATTAGCTGAACTGGAGCAAACTGTGTTTCGTTGCGGCCAACGTCGGAAACTCTCTTCGGCCGAGACCGACCTTATCCTCTCCTTCGGCGAAAGACTCTCAGCCCGATTGGTAGCCGGGTACCTAAACCAGACAGTTGCGCCGGCTAAGCCAGTAATGAGCTATGAAGCGGGGTTGGTGACCGATGCCAACTTTGGATGCGCTGAACCTCTGCCTGTGTCGCGCATCAACCTGCGTCGCTCGCTTTCTCGCATCAGAGAACTGTCCGTGATTACCGGTTTTCTGGGACGAACTCCAGATTGTCACCTGACTACGTTGGGACGAGGTGGTTCTGATTTCACCGCCGCATACGTGGGTGCCGCTCTGGGTGCCCGCCGGGTGGAAATATGGACAGACGTGGACGGAATAATGACTGCCGACCCCAGAGTAGTGCCCGGCGCCCGTACCGTTTCCCGTCTGTCTTTTGCCGAGGCTGCCGAGCTGGCTTATTTTGGCGCCAAGGTGCTCCACCCCAAGACTTTGCTTCCTGCCATAGAAATGAACATACCGGTATGGGTGCTCAATACTTTCCGTCCTGCCGGAAATGGTACGATCGTGACCCGGTCCAGCCGAAAGAGCGCAGAAGTGGTGAAAGCTATCGCCTGCAAGAGAAACATCCATGTACTTAACGTGGTATCCACCCGCATGTTGATGGCGCATGGGTTTCTCGCCCGGCTGTTTCAGGTGTTTGCCGACCTGGAAATCGTAGTCGACCTACTCGCAACTAGCGAAGTCTCTGTTTCCCTGACGGTGGACTGTCCAGACCGGCTGCAAGAGGCGTCGCGTCGCCTCGCTCGTCTGGCCGAAGTACGTCTGGAACAAAATCGTGCGTTGGTGTGTGTGGTTGGCGATGGCATAGGCAAGACCCCGGGACTTGCCGGCGCCGTCTTCTCCATCTTGGGAAAGGCCGGCATCAATGTGGAGATGATTTCTCAAGGCGCATCGCGTACTAATCTGTCCTTTGTTGTGGACAACAGATACTCCCGCCGGTGCGTCCGCCTGCTGCATGGCTACTTCTTCGGCAACAAATGAAGCTGACCACAAGGAACAATCAGTTGCTGTGGGGCGGCGTAAACTGCGAAAAACTGGCTCGCCAATACGGCACGCCGCTGTATGTGTACGACGAATTCGTTATTCGCCGCCAGGCTCGCCGCCTCCGTCAAGCATTCTCTGCCTGTTCTCCTAGGCTGCTCTACTCTGCCAAAGCAAACACCAACCTTTCTATTCTTCGCGTGCTCCGGGAAGAGGGATACGGACTTGATGTTGTTTCCCCAGGCGAAATTCTTCTCGCCCTGCGGGTCGGCTTCAGTCCCCGCGACATCCTCTACACCGGCAACAATCAGACTGAAGCGGAATTGTGCTTCGCTTTGAGCAGAGGGGTGGCTGTAACAATAGATTCTCTTTCTGCTCTGAAACTATTCGGCAAACTGCGGCCGGGCGGAAAACTCGCCGTACGTATCAATCCCGCCATAGGAGCAGGTCATCACGCCCACGTCATCACCGGTGGCCCGGAATCCAAGTTTGGCGTCTGGGTAGGTCAGCTTGAAGAAATACTGCGGCTGGCAGCGCATTACCGTCTGAAAATAGTCGGCTTGCATCAGCACATTGGCTCCGGTATCCGTTCGGTGCAAATTTTTCTACGCGCAATGTCCGCACTCCTGAGGATAGCTGACTCTTGCCCGGACTTGGAATTCCTGAATTTGGGCGGCGGTCTGGGCGTACCCTATACACCACGTCAGCGACCTCTGGACGTTTCGCGTCTGGGCAGGGCCGTCTGCCAACGTTTCCGCAACTTTTGCCAGAGGTATGGCCGTCGGCTGCGGCTTCTCCTTGAACCAGGTCGCTATCTGGTAGCCGAATCTGGTATCCTCTTGACCCGTGTAACTACAGTGAAAAGCACGCCTGGGCACACATTTGTCGGCACCGATTCCGGTTTCAACCACCTCATCCGGCATCCCCTTTACGGCGCACATCACGAAATAGTGAATGCCAGCCGCGTACGCGGACCGCGTCAATTTGTCGCCGTGGCAGGTAACATCTGCGAAAGCGGTGATTTGTTCACCCATGGCCGCAACATAACTGCTCCGCGAGAAGGAGACCTGTTAGCAGTTCTTAACGCCGGCGCTTACGGTTACGTGATGGCCAACCAGTACAACTCCCGACCCCGACCAGCAGAAGTAATGGTCAGGGCTGGCCGCTCTCGCCTTATCCGCGCCCGGGAAACACTTTCTGACCTCCTGCGCGGTCAAACAATCGGCAATTGACAGACAGTCTCCGGACGCTATAATGCCCGCGAATGGCTGACGGCCTCAATCTCATGCGGAGCAGCGCTTGGCGCTGGTGCCCTGCTTTGCCAGGGAGGTTGGGGCTGATTCGGCCATAACGGCTTAGAATTGCCCAACAACCACCTGGCAATGCCAGGTGGTTTCTTTTTAGGGCAAAGACGATAGTAGAACCGTAAACAGAAGAAAGGAGAAGCATATGTCCGAACAACGTATACTGCTCAGCCCGAAGGAAATCCCGCAGGCTTGGTACAATATAATACCAGACCTGCCCGCACCACCCAGTCCGCCCCTGCATCCGGGAACCCATCAGCCGGTCACCCCCGCGGACCTGAATCGGGTTTTTCCTCTGGAGCTTATCCGCCAGGAAGCCACCTCCGAACCCTTCGTTCCTATTCCGGAACCGGTACTGGAAGTGTATCGGTTGTGGCGGCCAACCCCGCTGTGCCGAGCCCGCAACCTGGAACAGGCCCTTAATACTCCAGCTCGCATCTACTACAAGAACGAAAGCACCAGCCCGGCCGGTAGCCACAAACCCAATACGGCTGTAGCTCAGGCGTACTACAACAAACAGGAAGGCGTGACTAGGCTCTGTACCGAGACCGGAGCCGGACAGTGGGGTAGCGCTCTGTCCTTTGCCTGTCAGCACTTCGGTCTGAAGTGCACCGTGTATATGGTAAAGGTCAGCTATCAGCAGAAGCCCCAGCGTAAATCACTGATGGAAGTATGGGGAGCCGAGGTATTCGCTTCTCCCAGCGATCGCACCAACTTTGGTCGCAAGGTGCTGGCCGAAAACCCCAACTCATCTGGCAGTCTGGGGATTGCCATCTCCGAAGCTCTGGAAGATGCGACCAGTCACGACGAAGCCAAATACTCTCTGGGCAGTGTACTGAATCACGTTCTTTTGCACCAGACCATAATCGGCCTGGAGTTGAAACAGCAGTTGCAGATAGCTGAAGAAAAGCCGGACGTTATCGTCGGCTGCGTTGGCGGCGGCAGCAACTTTGCTGGCGCTGTTTTCCCCTTCGTCCAGGATAAGCTCAAAGGAAATGATATCCGCTTCGTGGCGGTGGAACCGACCGCTTGCCCTACCCTGACCAAAGGTCCTTACCGCTACGATTTCGGTGATACCGCTGGAATGACTCCCCTTCTCAAAATGCACACCCTGGGCCACTCCTTCATGCCTTCGGGCATTCATGCCGGAGGCCTGCGCTACCACGGTATGGCCCCTCTGGTCTCCCTGCTCGTCAATCAGAAACTTATCGAGCCGCGCGCTTACCCTCAGACGGCAACCTTTGATGCTGCCTTGCTCTTTGCCCGCACCGAAGGCGTCCTGCCTGCACCCGAAACGTCTCATGCCATCAAAGCCGCAGTAGATGAAGCAATCCGGTGTAAGGAAACCGGCGAAGAAAAATGCATAGTTATCGCCTTCAGCGGTCACGGTCACTTTGACCTGGCTGCCTACGAAGACTTTCTGGCCGGCAAACTTACCGACTATGAACATCCGGAGGAAAAAATCGAGCAGGCGCTCAGGGAGCTGCCGCCCATTGGTTGACCTACTTGGCGCAGAACCTGTCTTCTCGCCGATGCGAAACCGGAAGAAAGCTCTGTTATCCTGCAGGACCCAGGCCTATGGGTTTGCGAGCGGGGCTTTCTTCCGGTTTCCCTCTAGAAGTCCCACATAACCAGCGGGAACAGGTGTCTGCGCGAGTCAGTTGCAGCCACCCTAAACTCTCCAACACACCCTGCACAGATTCAAGGTAATGTGTCAGATTAAGTAGCGTCGTTCCACAGTCTGACAGAAAATTCCTTTGCTGCTGCCAGTGCCCGCTCAGATAAAAGTCGCTTTTTCTCCCGTCCTTTTGCTTTGGACTCCAGCGGCGGCAACAGGCCAAAGTTGGCATTCATCGGCTGAAAACTTGGCACCCTATCTTCTGTGCTTGTAGCAGAACTATTATCTTCGTTCTCACAACCTGTGCCAGCTACATAGAGTAGCAGGCTTCCCAGCATCGTTTCCTGGGGTGGCACAACCGGCTTCAGGCCCCGCACCCATCTGGCCGCATTAGTACCCGCGATCAGTCCGGCGCCGATTGACTCTACATATCCTTCTACCCCGGTCAGTTGTCCGGCAATGAACAAATCCGGCCGCGCCCGAGTCTGCAAAGTAGGCAAGAGAACCTTTGGCCCGTGCAGATACGTATTCCTGTGCATCGAACCATAGCGCAGAAATTCAGCCTTCTCCAAACCCGGGATCATTCGGAACACCCGAGCTTGTTCGCTGTACTTCAACCTGGTCTGGAAACCAACCAGGTTATACATCGTGCCGGCGGCATTCTCCCGGCGCAACTGGACAACCGCAAAAGGTCTCCTGCCTGTTGTCGGATCGAACAGGCCTACCGGCTTCATCGGTCCGTACGCCGGCGCCAGCCTGCCCCTTCTGGCAATCTCTTCTATGGGCAGACAGCCGGCAAAAAATTTCTTCTGCTCAAACTCGTGTGCCGGATGCAATTCCGCCTCGAGCAATGCTTCAATGAACCGGTTATATTCCTCCTCCGTCATAGGACAATTCAGATAATCCGCTCCCGCGCCGTAGCGCGAACCGACAAACACCCGGTTCATATCTACAGACTCGGCAGTCACAATCGGTGCGATGGCATCGTAGAAGAATAAACTTTCTGCTCCCAGAAGTGTCTGCAACTCCTCTGCCAGCGCAGGCGACGTCAAAGGTCCGGAAGCAACAACGCAAACCGCATCCTGAAAACCCGGACGCGAAAATTCCTTCACTTCCTCTCTCACAACTTCTACTCCTGCCCGGTTCAACTCTGTCTGCACCTCGGCGGAAAACCGCCTGCGGTCCACCACCAGGGCTCTGCCGCCCGGAATCCGCGCCCGTTCTGCACACGCAAGCAGAACCGAACCCAGAATCCGCAACTCGGCCTTGAGAAGTCCGTGTGCGTTATGGGGCTCATCTGACTTCAAGGAATTGGAACAGACCAGTTCGGCCACATCTCCGGTCTGGTGCGCCTCGGTCATCCTCACCGGCCGCATCTCCCAGAGCCGCACCGCCACGCCGTGGCGGGCGCATTGCAAAGCTGCCTCGCAACCTGCCAGCCCTGCGCCGATAACCGTCACGCGGTCCAAAGAGTCAAATCTCCTTCTACATCAAGACGTGCCGTCCAGAAACTAGGAAGGCGGCCGAGGTATTGTTCTCGCACGTCGCCCACCCAACTATGGCAGCGGTTTTAGGCTCAACCGAATAGGCGCGCACAAGCGCAACCGAAAGACGCAACACCGCCGGCACAGGGAAAGTCTGCCGCATGCTCATGCCCTCAGTATCGGTGAATTCTTTTATCCGTCAATGACCTGACCGTTCCTCAAGGGCGTGCTGGAACACCTATTTGGTATTGTTTACGGTTCAGCGGCATAGGGACGAGTTAGCCCGAAAAAGTGTGCAATTGTCTTCATCTGCGTAATCTGGCTGGCAGGAGGATAGCTGGGAGTATGGAATGCTGGCGGAAAGTTGCCTGCTGCCCGAGGGAGTTTTGACTTGGCAGGGAGGGAGGTTAGCATATGACTGGATGAATACGGGAAAGTTTGTGGCAGTGGTCTGGGCTCTGACGATCAGCGCCGGAGCCGGAACTTGGCTGGCGCAGGTTTTTCCAGAGAGCCCGGCCCAATTGGCGGGAGCAGGTCTTCCGGTGGTGTTTGTCGGGCCGGGATACTGGCTGGTGAAGCTGGAGGAGGGAGCGCCGGCTCCGAGTCTGCCGTTTAGGCTGTTGGATAGGGAGCCGGAAAAGAAGGAGTATGTGTATGTAATGTGGGAACCCGGGTTCGACCGGCGGACGCTGGCGCAGTACGGCACGTTGCTGCTTGAGGACGAGGGGGGAGCGCTTCTGCGTACCGGGGCAGAAGGAATAGAAGGGTTGAATACTTTGCCGGTGGAGTTGTGTGGTGTTGGTATGGAGCCCCTAGTGCCAGGGCCGCTTTTTGTGCCAGAGCCGCTGTCAGTGTCCGACAGTCTGATAGAGGAGCTGGTCGCCCGCGTGAGCGCAGAGAGTTCGGAGCAGAATCTGGTGAGGCTGCGACAGTTCCGCACCCGATATTCCACGACCGATTCCTGTCGCCGGGCTGTGGAATGGATGCAGAAACGGTTGCAGGAGTACGGTTGCGACAGCGTCTGGTTGGAGGCGTTCCGGTCCGGCTATGCGCCGAATGTGGTGGGCAGGAAGCAGGGGAAGGTAAGTCCGCAGCAGGTATATGTGGTCTGCGGTCATATAGACTGCACCTCAGAGTCGCCCACTACGCTGGCACCGGGTTCGGATGATAATGCTTCAGGTGTCAACGTGGTGCTGGAAGCATGTCGGGTGTTTCAGGATGTGGAGTTTGAGAAGACGGTGTTGTTTATCGGTTTTTCAGGAGAAGAGCAGGGGCTGGTTGGCTCGGACAGTTTTGCGCGGCGGTGCAGGAATCGGGGAGATTCAATAGCCCTGGCTATCAATTTTGATATGGTTTCCTATGCGCTTACCGATTCCCAGCTAATTGTCTATACCTCGTTTTTGCCGCAGACAAAGCAGTTTGCGGAGCTTTTTGTGGCGCAGGCCCAGAGGTTTACGGAGTTGAAGTGCCGGACGATGCTGCTGGATGATGCGGTTTCAGACCACTATTCATTCTGGAAGTACGGATACCTTGCCATTCGCAGCCGATACAAGGACCGAACACCTAAATACCACACAACCGGGGATACTATCGGTCCCTTTCGGTATGTGAACTGCGGCACGAATAATTTTCCTATGCATGTGGAGGTAATCAAGGCGCTGGTGGCAACGGTGGCCAGACTGGCCGGAGCCTATGTGCCGGTAGCCGTAAAGGAACGCGGGACGCCGTATGTTGTCGGTTTTGAGTCCGGGCCGGGCGTTGTGCGGGGTGAATTGGGCAGGCTTACCGAGCTGGGGCCGGGCTGGCTTTTGGATGCTACCGGCAGGAAGGTGCAGGAGCTTGGTTCTGGCAAAAGCGAGGCGGGAAGGTTGAGTCCAGGCGTGTACTTTGTCTGGCGAGGAAGAAAGAGTATGACAAAGCTGGTGGTGGCGGATTAGTTTGAGAGGGCAGAATTCCGGCGGATTGTAGGGATACTTTCCAGACCTGTCTGTTGTTCTGAGTCTGGTCGAGAGGAAGCCGCAAGGTAGTTTTTCTCGCCAGCTAAATAATAATACTAATGAGTATTATTTTCAGGAAGGCATTTTCCAAGATAAGTGATTACTTTTCAGGGGGTTGGTTTATTCGGGCATTCACCCGCTCCCCAGCTCCCCCCGCCGTTCCCCCCTTCGCTTAGGGGGCGGTCTGGAAAGTAGTCTGGTTAGCGGCGGGGTGAGGGGTTGGGTAGGTTTGGCGGTGAGCTTCCGGCTGGACGGTGGACAGAGTTTCGGGCGGGGCGGGGCGCTGAGCTTCTGGCCGGGCCGGAGCTTGAGCCGGCGGATAGATTGTTCGGCTGGTTTGGGGCTGAGTTCGGGTGAGGGCAGGATAGCGAGGGGATGGGTGAGGAGTTCTAGAAGTTGGTCGGCAGACTGCGGGGATGGCAGGGGGGAAGAAGGGCGGTAAAGAAGGGCTGTAGGCCGGGTTATGCCGATTTTGGTTGCGGGTTTGTCAGAGGGGTCGGCTTGACACTTGCGGTCGCCAGAACTAGCATTTCGCAGTTCTATGCCGTTCGGCCATAGTGCGGGTACGAAGGGAGATGTTATGAATATCCGTGTTTTATTAGGCTGTTTTCTTATTTTGCTGCTGGTGTCCTGCGCGGCGTATCTGAATCTGGAGCGGGCGAGCCGGACGGCAGTGGCCAGGGGCGATTATGATGCCGCGGTGTATTACGCCTGCGCTTCTTTGCGCCATAAGCCGGACAACCTGCGCGCGCAGCAGTTGTTGCAAGATGCTTTTCGCATTGCGGTGAATCGACGGCTGGACCGGGTGAAGGAACTTGCCGGTTCCAGTAACAAGTTCCGCTGGGACGAAATAGTGGCGGAGTACGAAGCCCTGGTTAGTCTTAATCGGGCAGTGCGGGATTTGCCTACTCTGGTGAATCCGGTGTTGCCGGGCGGTGTGTTCACAATTCCTACGTCTGACTATACCGCGGCTCTGGCTGAGGCAAAGCAGCGAGCGGCAGAGGAGCATTATCAGGAGGGAATCAGGCTGTCGGCCAATCCGGAGGATGTGGCGGCGCAGAAGCAGGCGGCGCTGGAGTTTCGCCGGGCTGAGGAGTTTGTAGCCGGATACAAGGATGCTGCCGCCCGGTTTGCCGCGAGTCGCAAGGCAGGGACCACCCGACTGGCGATTGTGCCTTTTGAAGACCGTTCCGGCCAGACGGCAAAGTTCGGAGCTATGGTCGAGCGGATTGCGGACGAGGCGATAAGCCGGTTGCTGGCTGATGCGGCGGCGAGCGAGTTTCTGGAGGTGGTGACGCGGGAGCGGCTGGAGCAGGTGATGCGGGAGCAGAATCTGCAGTTTTCCGGGCTGGTGGACCCGGCCAGCGCGGTGCGGCTGGGAAAGCTTCTGGGTGCGCATTACATTCTTACCGGCCGGTTGACGCAGGTGCTCTATGTGCCGCCGCGGGTGGAGAGTCGCAAGCTGGAGCTGGAGAATAAGGTGGTGGTGCGTCGGGAGAAGCGGGTGGATTCTACCGGCACGGAAGTGGAAGTGCCGATAGAGTCAATAGTGCATGCCACGGTTACGGTGTTTACCAAGAATTCATCCTTGAGTCTGGCAGGCGCCTACGAGGTTATCAATGTGGAAACCGCCGCCATAGCCAGGACAGAGACGGTGGAAGGCAAGGACGAGTACAGCGCAAGGTGGGCAGTGTATGAGGGTGACCGGCGGGCGGTGACCGGCGAGTATGGCGAGCTGGTGCAAAAATCAGAGCCGGACTCGCCGACCGAGGCGGAGATGATGTATAACGCCGCGGCCCGGGTGGGTCAGAAGATGGCAGAAGGTCTGCGGGCGTTTTTCCGCTAGGCCCGTGTGCAGAACCGGATAACCGGTTTTTCCGCGCTAAGTTAGAAGAAACTTTCCGTTGCGGGCGATGAGCTGTCCGTCGCCGTAGATGGAGGAGTTCTGCCGGGTATCGCAGACCATATCCCAGTGAATTGCAGATTTGTTTTTGCCGCCGGTCTGGGGCAAAGCCGCGCCCAGAGCCACGTGCACGGTGCCGCCTATCTTTTCGTCGAAGAGGGTATTCTTGGTGAAGCGCTGGATGGAGTAGTTTGTGCCGAACGCCAGTTCTCCTACGCGGGATGCGCCCGGGTCGGTAGCGAGCATAGCCCGGAGCAGGCTTTCATTCTTGTCCGCAGTGGCTTTTACCACCTTGCCTTGGCTGAATTCCAGGCGCACGTTTTCCACTTCCTTGCCCATATATACGGCGGGGAAGCTGTAGCGAATGTAGCCTTCGGTGCCATCTTCGTGGGGGCTGGTGAACACTTCTCCGTCCGGAAAGTTTATCCGGCCGTCGCAGTTGACCCAGCGGCGCCCGCGCACCTGGAAGGTTATGTCTGTATCCGGTGCCTGGATGCGTATCTGGGAGAAACGGTTGAGCTGGCGGACCAGTTTTGCCTGACGCCGGGAGAGCTTTTTCCACTCCGCGATGGGGTCTTTTTTGTCCAGCATACCGGCGCCGAAAACAAATTCTTCGTATTCTGGCCGCGACATTTCTGCATCCTGGGCAGAGGAGAAGTTGGGAAACAGGGTTCCTACCCAGCGGAATTTGCCCGCGGCTTCGCGGCGCAGCCGTTTTTCAAACAGGGGCCGACGCGCTGCTGCGGCCAGGGCAAGACGTTGGGGCTCTATGCCGGTGAGTTCGCGGGTGTTCCAGCCGCCCCAGATGAAGAGCATGGCATCAAGTTTTTCCACAACCACTTTGTCTAGAGGGCTGATGAACTGGAGCTGGTCGGAAGAAGCGTGTTTGTAGAACAGGTAGTTGACATCGGGCAGGTTGATGCGCAGGCTGGGGTAGGCACCCACGGCCAGAGCTTCCACCAGGCAGGCGCGGATGAGTTCTTCGGCATTGGCCGGGCCGATTATTTCCACCCATTCTTTTTTCTGCAGCCGCAGACTATAGCGTACGAGCAGACGGGCCAGGTTTTCTATTCTTTTGTCAGCCAAGTAACACCTCCTAAGTGTTTGGTAACTGTTTTTTGTATTCCTGCCAAGTCCAGAGTGGGGACATTTCGTCTATCCTATGTTTTTTCCCCGGGTGAGTAGTAGTCCGGTTCCGGCCAGAGCAGTGGTCAGGGCGCCCACGCCCAATAGCAGATGCCGGACCGCAAAAAGACGGGTGAGCTGTCCCAGCAAAAGAGAAGTAAAGGCAAAGCAGAGGGAGAGCAGCCATTCTCGGGTGGAGAAGATGCGCCCGCGGATGTTTTCGGGTACGGCCTCGTGCAGGAGCGTGTCCATACCGATGTTGATGGGCGAAAGGGCTAGTCCGGCCAGAAAGGCCAGAGGGATGACTAGAAGAAACTGACGCAGGAGGGCCAGGGCTATGGTGATGAGACCGAGGAGAGAGAAGGAAGCGAGCATTACCTTGTGCTTGCGGAAGCGGTGACCGAGGAGTCCGTAGGCCATGGAGGAAAGCACCAGTCCCACCGAGCCGATGGCGGCAATATAGCCTACGCCTTTGGTGCCCAGGCCGACCCCGTCCAGTTCCCGGCCGGACTGGACGATGGGAATGTAAAGCACAAACACAGCCGACCCGAGTATCACATACATCAGCACTGCGCAGTTGACGAAGAACACCGTGGGCTGGCGGGAGACCAGCTGCCACAGTTCTCTGACCTCGCGCAGCATGCGGGATTGCTGGGAAATAAATATTCTGGTTTCGTCTTTGACCCGGAGCCGGGTGCGGGGTCGCTGCCAGTTGCCGGCTAGGCGCCGAAACACAATGAGCAGCGCAAGGACCGAAAGGAAATAGGTGAGTGAGTCAAGATAGAAGCCGGCGGTCCACACCGGCCGGATGCCCAGGCGCAGCCAGCCGGACCAGTCCACGATGAGCCCGCCCAAAAGCACGCCCAGAAGCGTCGCCACCCGGCCGATGAGGTTCATAAAGGAGTTGGCGCCCAGCACTCGATCTTCGCCCACCAGATTGGGTATGATGGCGAGACGGGAGGTGTTGAAGAACAGACCGAAGAGAAAGACGCAGAAGGCCAGAGTGTAAATAAGATAGAGGCTGCGGGTGGCAACGGCCAAAAGGGGAATGGCCAAGACCAGCAGCGCCCGCGCCGTGTCGCACACCACCATTACTTTGCGCCGGTCCCAGCGGTCCACGAGAATACCGGCCAGAGGGCCGAAGAGTATGGTGGGCAGGGCGATGACAGCAGAAAGAAAAGAAATGGCCTGCGCGCTTTTCCAGCCGAACTCGGCGGAATAGTAGGCGATCATTGCCAGCAGGGCCATATAGTCCAGTTTGTCGCCAAAAAGCGAAACAGCCTGGGAGACGGAGAAAATGAGAAATTCGGGCAGGCGCAGAACAAGCAGCAGGGTGCTACGTCTGGTGGTCAGCAGTCCCAGCTCTTCGCCTGGTGAAGACAGGGCAGCCGGACCGGGCGGTTCAGCCGGCACAGTTTACTCCTCGCGGCCCAGACGCGGCACCGGATAACGGGCGAGCAGTTCGTAATAAAGGTCTTCCACCTGTTCGGCCACCCGGGACCAAGAGTAGTAAAGGGCCTTTTTTCTCCCTGCTTCGCCCATCTGCCGGCGTAGGTCGGGGTCCTTCAGCAGTCGGACAATAGCCTCGGCGATGCGTTCCGGGTCGCGGGGAGGGACTAATAGTCCTTCCTTGCCGTGCTCCAGAACCTTGCGATAGCCTTCTATGTCCGAAGCGACTACCGGTTTGCCGGTAGCCATAGCTTCCAGGAGAACGATGCCAAAGCTTTCAAAGCCGATAGCTGGAGAGCAGTACACATCACAGGTGGCGTAGTAACGAGGTCGGTCTTCATTGGGAATCACGCCCGCCCAGTGGACGTGCGATTCCACTTCTTTGTCCAGATAGCTTTTGTAGGAATAACCGAAAAGGCCAGCGCCCACCGCTATCAGTTGTACGTCCGGGACCTGGCGGACTATTTCCGGCAGCGCCATCAACAGATATTTCAGTCCCTTGCGGGGTTCAAAGCGGCCCAGGAAAAGAACGTTGGGCCGACCGTTGTCAAGCTCGGGTATTGGTTGCACATCGGGCCGGAACAGATTGGTATCCACGGCGTTGGGAATGATGCGATAGGGTCCGGGGAAATACTTAGCGGTGGAGTCACGCGCTCGTTCGGACACTGCCACCAGTCCGTGCAGGTGATGAAAGTAGGGCCGTAGCGCCGGCCAGAAAAGCACATAGGGAATGCTGCGTTGGTAATCTGAATGCATCGTCATCACATTCACCACCCGGGAGGCCCGGATAGCGACCAGCGGCAGAGTAGGAGCAAGGGAGCCGTGAATGTGGATGATGTGGAATTTTTCCCGGGCAAAGAACCGTTTTACCTTGTCCACCGGACGCCAGGCGACCGGTACCCGGGCAAATGACTTGTTGGAGCGGATGAGCAATCCTTTGCCTACGCGGTAGATATGCTCTTCATCCGGAGCCGCGGGCAGACATTCTACGGTACTGCCGCCGTAATGAGTGGTGAGTACCTTTACGGTATGGCCTTTCTTGCGCAGTTCCGAGGAAAGGTGGTAGATGTGATCCGGTATGCCGCCAATATAGGGATAATAGTTGTCCGATACCATGCAGATGCGCAGAGAAGAGGGGATGCGTTCGGGACTGCGGCGGCCCGGCGTGGCCGCTTCTATTTGGTTCATCGGCTCTGGTTGTACGCAGCCAGACCGGCGGCGAGCAATTTCATCGCTCTTTCCAGCTCGGTGCAGTTGAGTACATAGGCAATGCGTACTTCGTCCTTGCCCGCTCCGGGCGTGGCGTAGAAGCCGTCCGCGGGCGCCACCATTACCGTCTCCTGGTTCTGCTGGAATTCGGCGAGAAGAAAGGTGGCGAATTCTTCCGCGTCGTCTATGGGAAGTTTAGCCATCACATAGAAGGCGCCGGCCGGCTTCCGACAGAAAACGCCTGGCATGGCGGCAAGGGCCTCGCATACCAGGTCTCGGCGTCGCCGGTATTCGTCTCGTACAGCGGCGAAATAGGAAGGCGGAGCGGAAAGGGCTGCCTGAGCGGCAAGCTGGTCCACGGTTGGAGCACAGAGCCGGGCCTGGCCGAATTTGAGCACGGTCTGCATGAGCTCTCGGTTGCGGGAAACAATGCAGCCGACGCGGGCTCCGCAGGCAGAATAGCGTTTGGAAACAGAGTCCACCATTACGGCCCGATCAGCAATGTCAGCCAGGTTAAGCACGCTATGATGTGTGACGCCGGAGTCGTAGATGAACTCGCGGTACACCTCGTCCGCAATAAGGTAGAGGTTGTGCTTGAGCGCCAGTTGCCGGAGAGTTTCCATCTCTTGTTGGGTGTAAACCACGCCGGTGGGATTGCCCGGGTTGGAGAAAAGAATGGCGCGGGTGCGAGGCGTAATCCGGGTTTCGAATTCTGCGGCCGGCGGCAGGGCAAATCCGTTTTCGGCCCGGCTGGTTACGGGCACCAAGGAAATATTGTTCATGCAGGCGTAGCCGGCGTAGTTGGTGTAGAACGGTTCGGGAACCAGGATTTCGTCTCCCGGGTCGGTAATGGCCTTGTACACAAAGGATATTGCTTCGCTGCCACCGGTTGTCACTAGAATGTCGTCTGTTTCAACCTTGATGCCCACGCTGTCATAGTAACGGACTAAAGCGGCAAGGTAAGAGCTCAGTCCGTTGGAGGGGCCATAGGCGATTACCTTGAGGTTGAGATGGCGGTACGCGTCCAACATCTCCTGCGGGGTTTCAATGTCGGGCTGGCCGATGTTTAAATGATAAACTTTGATTCCCCGGCTTTTGGCCTTTTCCGCCAGAGGTACCAGCCGACGAATGGGAGAGGCAGGCATCTGCCGGCCTCTTGCCGAAATCTGCACCTTTCCGGGCATAATACTCCTTTCCATCAAGTCCCGGCCGTTTTTCTGGCCGGCAACTATTGCAGAAGCCGTACAAGCTCGGCCGCAGAAAGTGGCCCTACCGCGGCTGCACTCCAGCCATCCGGACTAACCACCTCTGCACACAGCCGGTTGACTTCTTCCAGCGTCAACCGGTCCAGGGCCTGCAGTGTTTCCCCGATAGGCTGTGGCCGGCCCAGCAGATGCATGGTGCGTATCAGTCGCATCAGGCGACCGGTGGGACTTTCCAGGGCCAGAAGCAGTGAGCTTCTGGTCATGACCAGGGCGCGTTGAAACTCTTCGACGCTGAGCCGGTCGCTACGGAACCGATTCAACTCCTCGCGGAGCACTTCCAGACACCGGCCGAGCTTACTGGCTTCAGCCGCAAAGTAAATACCAAGCATGCCGCTGTCCTCAAACAGATCGGCAAAGCTGGATACGGAATATACCAAACCTTCGCTTTCGCGCAAGCGCTGGAAGAGGCGGGAGGAAAGACCACCACCCAGAGCAGTGTTGAGCACGGCAAGCGCATGGCGGCGCGGGTCTTTGTAGGCAAAAACCGGCCGGGATAGACACAGGTAAACTAAAGACAAGTCTTTGCGGGTTTCGGTGCGAATACTGCACTGGGAAACTATGGGCGGGCGACGTACCATGGCCGGGCCCGGTTGCCAGTGGCCGAGTTTACGTTCCAGAACAGAGAGCAGTTCTTCGTGGCGGACATCGCCCACCGCCACTACTACACAGGTGCCGCTGTGGTACCAGTCAGCATAGGTGCGACGCAGCAGTTCCGCGTCTATGCGGGCCAGAGTTTCGGGCCGGCCGTTTACTGGTCTGCTGAGCGGGTCCGAGTCGAAGAGCGACTCAAACGCCAGCTGGAAGACTTGCGAATCCGGGTCTTCGTCCGCGGCTCTGATTTCCTCCACGATTACCCCTTTTTCCTTTTCCAGCTCAGCCGGTGCAAAAGCGGGATGAGCCACTATTTCCGCCAGAAGTTCGGCGACCGCTGTCTGCTGGTCAGAGGGAAAACGGCTGTAGAAGCAGGTAAGCTCCTTGTCAGTGAAACCGTTGAGTTCCGCGCCTAAAGACTCCGCCGCATAGGAAATAGCTCGGGCGTCCAGTTGTTCTGTCCCCTTGAATACCATGTGTTCATTGAGGTGACACAGTCCGGTCAGGTCGTCCGGGTCGTCTCGTCCACCTACGCGGAAGGAAATACCCAGCGCCAGAGAACGGATATAGGGCATCTGCTGGGTTACGAACAGAAGCCGATTGGGGAGCGTGTCTACTCTGGGCGAATCGGCAAACATCTCTTCCGGTCCCGGACATTCAGACCGGGCTGTTTTCTGGCACGAAGACCTGGTTTCTATTTTCTTCTCTTGTGGGTTCGGCCGCGGTCCTGTTTGTCGCGGCTGTGTCCTTCCCGTTTCGGTGGTCTGCGGGCCACACCGGTGTCGTCCGAAGGAGGGATTTCTCCCCGCTCTTCCAGCGCCTTTTTACGGGAAAGATTAACCCGCCCCAAATCGTCAATTTCTATGACCTTTACCCATACCTTGTCGCCAACCCGCACCACATCCTCTACCTTGTTCACCCGGTCTTCTGCGAGCTGGGAGATATGGATCATGCCTTCCTTACCCGGGAGGACTTCCACAAAGGCGCCGAAATTCATTATGCGGGTGACAGTGCCCTGGTAGATTTTGCCCACTTCCACCTCGGCAACCAGCGATTCCACCCAGGATTTGGCTTTCTCCAGCGCCTCTGCCTTGTTGGAGGCGATGGTTACAGTGCCGTCGTCTTCGATGTCTATGGTGCAGCCGGTTTCTTCGGTGATCTTGCGAATCGTTTTGCCGCCCGGCCCGATCACCGTGCCTATCTTATCCTTGTCTATCTTCAGGAACACAATACGGGGAGCCAGACGGGATATTTCCGGCCTGGGCTTGGCCAGCGCCTGATCCATGATGTCCAGAACGTGCAACCGGGCGGCAGTGGCTCGGCGGATGCCTTCAGCCAGCACCGCATAGGGGACTCCGGGCAGTTTCAGATCCAATTGTATGGCGGTGATGCCCTGTCTGGTTCCGGCTACCTTGAAGTCCATATAGCCGTAGTGGTCTTCGTCGCCCAAGATGTCTGTGACCAGTCGGTAGGGAGCTCCCTGCGCTATGTCTCCGTCGGTGATGAGCCCCATGGCCATGCCGGCTACAGCCGCCCGTATCGGTACACCGGCATCCATTAGGGATAGAGAGCCGGCGCATACCGAGGCCATGGAAGAGCTGCCGTTGGATTCCAGAATGTCGGAAACAACCCGGATGGTGTAGGGGAAATTCTCCTCTGCGGGTATAACAGAGGCGAGAGCCCTTTCCGCCAAGTCGCCGTGACCAATGTCCCGACGGCCCGGACCCCGCAGGAATTTTACCTCTCCGACCGAGAAGGGGGGGAAGTTATAGTGGAGCATGAAACGTTTGGTTTCTTCCATTTCCAGCTCCACGTCGTCTACTATCTGTTCGTCCTGTTTGGTGCCAAGGGTGGTGGCGGCTAGCGACTGTGTCTGCCCGCGAGTAAAGAGCGCAGAACCGTGGGCGCGGGGAAGAACTCCTACCTCGCAGGTAATGGGTCGGATTTCGTCTTCTTTCCTACCGTCCAGCCGCACACCATCCTGAAGAATGCGCCGGCGCATATCTTCGCCGAACATCGCATCCAGTACGCCCTTTATCGGCCCTTCTGAATCGGGGAACTGTTCTTCCAGTTCGGCTACCAATTTACGGGCCAGCTCGGTGCGGGCATTGCCGCGGGCGAGCTTGTCCTGAATGTCATTGGCCGCTTTTACGGCATCGGCTGCGCGTCGGCGTACTTCTGCCTCCAGTTCAGGTGCCAACAGAGGCTGGTCGGTTTTGAGTTTGGGTTTGCCGGCGAGTTTCTGCAGTTCTAGCTGCAGGTCTATCGTCTGACGTATGACCGGAAGAGCCAGTTCCCAGCCTTTATCTATGTCTTCCGGACTGGCGTCTTTAGCCTGGCCGGCAATGGTCATTACCCGGTCGGCGATACCGACATATATCATCCACATATCCGCTTCTTCTTCTCTGGTCATGGGCGGATTCAGGACAAACTCGTTGCCAAACTTGCCGACGCGACAGGCACCGATGGGGCCAAGGAACGGAATTTCCGACACGGTGAGAGCCGCGGAAGCGGCAATAAGACCCAGAAGTTCGCTTTCGTTTTCCAAGTCAGTGGAAAGGAGGAAGGCTACTATTTGTGTCTCGGAGCGGAAGTTGTCTGGAAACAGGGGGCGTATGGGCCGATCAATTAGCCTGGCCGTTAACGTCTCTTTGTCCCGGGGGCGACCTTCTCGTTTGAAGAATCCTCCGGGAATTTTTCCCGCGGCATAAGCCAGTTCGCGGTAGTCAACCGTAAGGGGAAAGAAATCTTGGTAGGTTTCCAGCGGCTCCTTTTTGTAAACGGCGCTGGCCAGAATCACGGAGTCACCATACCGGGCAAGGACCGCACCGTCAGCCTGACGGGCAACGCGACCGAATTCCAATGATAAGGTCCGGCCGCAGACCTCTTGTTGTACGCGGGTCAAGGCTAGCCCCTCAACCCGAGTTCTTCCACTATTTTCTTATAGCGGTCCTTATGACGTTCGGCCAGGTAGTTCAAGTGACGGCGTCTTTCGTTGACCATCTTGATGAGGCCGCGGCGCGAATGCTTGTCTTTCTTGTGTATTTTGAGGTGTTCGCTCAACAGGCTGATACGTTCGCTCAAAAGAGCGATTTGTACCTCCGGCGAACCCGTGTCTTTTTCGTGCAGCTGGTACGTGTGAATGAGCTGCTCCTTTTTCTCTTTTGCTATTGGCATTTTTTAGTCTTCCTCCGGCCTAAGAATACTCAAATTCCCGACATTGTCAATTATACATACTATCTCGCATTCATAGAATTGTCACTGTAACTATTCGCAAATACGACACATACAAGTCAGGACCAATGGCAGGCGGTAAAGATTTTACAGTATTAGCGGGCGGCTAGGGATATTTCCAGGTGCAGGGCTCGTGGTTGCGTTGACATAAGGGAAATAACAGCATATAATAGCTACACAGGGCGATTAGCTCAGTTGGCTAGAGCGCCTCCCTTACAAGGAGGAGGTCATCTGTTCAATTCAGATATCGCCCATCTTCTAACATAAACCAAGTCAACAGGTTAGATACATTCCGTCCCTAGCAGGGCAAAGGAGTTTATTTGCTGGTCTTGGAATCTAACCGGCATTTTCGTTGGTCTAATGGTAGCGAATGGAAGGTAGTTATTTGCAGGGTTGTCTGCAAATAGTCAGTGGTAATGCTGGTTCAGCATAATCCAGCAAAGAACAGGAAGTGCCGCAGAGCCCGGCATAATTGCCGGGTCACGGGCAAAGGTGCTAAAAGTCAAACTGGAGGAAATGATGAAAGTAAAACCGCTGCAGGATAGAATCCTGGTAGAGCGAGTAGAGGAGGAAGTGAGAAAAGGCGGCATCATCATCCCGGATACGGCGAAGGAAAAACCGCAGAAGGGAAAGGTGATTGCCGTCGGGCCGGGTCGCGTGGATGAAAACGGAAAGAGAATCCCGATGGATGTGGCCAAGGGCGATTATGTCCTTTTCGGCAAGTACGCGGGTAATGAGATACGCATAGACGATAAGGAGTATCTCATTATGCGCGAGGAAGACGTCCTGGCCATTATTGAAAAGGAAAAGTAGAGGAGGACTGAAATATGCCAGCCAAAGACCTGAAATTCGAAGACGATGCAAGACGAGCGATTCTGCGCGGAGTTGAGAAACTAGCCCATGCCGTCAAGGTGACTCTTGGCCCCAAAGGTCACAATGTAGTCATTGACAAGAAATGGGGTGCTCCAACCGTAACCAAGGACGGCGTCACTGTAGCCAAGGAAATAGAGCTGGAAGATAAGTTCGAGAATATGGGCGCGCAGATGATAAAGGAAGTCGCGTCCAAAACCTCGGACGTGGCCGGTGACGGCACCACTACGGCTACAATTTTGGCCGAAGCTATCTACCGCGAGGGATTGAAGAATGTTACCGCGGGAGCCAATTCTATGGCTCTGAAGCGGGGCATAGACAAAGCGGTGGAAGTGGCCGTAGCCGAGCTGAAGAAGATGGCGAAGAAGACTACCGGCAGGGAAGAAATAATGCAGGTAGCCACCATCTCCGCCAACAACGACAAGGAAATCGGCAAGCTCATTGCCGACGCTATGGAAAAAGTCGGCAAGGAGGGTGTAATCACGGTAGAGGAAGCCAAGGCGATGGAGACGACTTTGGAAGTCGTCGAGGGGATGCAGTTTGACCGCGGTTATCAGTCTCCTTACTTTGCCTTGGAACCGGGTACAACTACCCCCCAGAATCAGAAGATGGAAGCCATCCTGGAGGATGCGCTGATTCTTCTGTACGAAAAGAAAATAACCTCTATGCGTGATTTGCTGCCGGTGCTGGAAAAAGTGGCCCAGAAAGGCCGTCCCATCCTCGTCATTGCTGAGGAAGTGGAGGGCGAGGCTCTGGCCGGCCTGGTGGTAAACCACATCAAGGGCACGTTGCGTTGTTGCGCGGTCAAGGCTCCGGGTTACGGCGACCGCCGTCGGGCCATGCTGGAAGACATTGCCGTACTTACCGGCGGCCGGCTGATTTCCGAGGACTTGGGCATCAAACTGGAAAATGTCCAGATATCTGATATGGGCGTGGCCAAGCGGGTGGTCGTGGACAAAGAGAACACGACCATTGTCGAGGGTGCGGGCAAGAAAGCCGACATCACTGCCCGGATTGAGCAGATTCGCGCCCAGATTGAGGAGACCAAGTCGGACTACGACCGGGAGAAGCTGCAGGAGCGGCTGGCCAAGCTTGCCGGTGGCGTAGCGGTTATCAACGTCGGCGCCGCCACGGAAGTGGAAATGAAGCAGAAGAAGGCGCTAGTCGAGGACGCTCTGCATGCTACCCGGGCCGCTGTCGAGGAAGGCGTGGTGCCGGGTGGCGGCGTGGCGCTGGTGCGCTGTCTGCCGGCCCTGGAGAAGCTAAAGCTGGAGGGTGACGAGCAGATTGGCGTCAACATCGTCAAGCGCGCGCTGGAAGAGCCGATACGCACGCTGGCCGAGAATGCGGGTGTAGATGGTTCCATCGTATTCGAGAAGGTCAAGAGCGAGAAGTCCAACATCGGCTTCAACTGCGAGACCATGGAATACGAGGATATGTTTAGCTCGGGCGTAATTGACCCGACCAAGGTAACCCGCGTAGCGCTGCAGAATGCGGCGAGCGTTGCCGGTCTGATGCTCACTACCGAGTGCGCCATTACCGAGTTGCCGGAGAAGGAAAAGACTCCTCCGACGCCAGGTGGCGGCAGCTACGGCGGAGACTACTAAACTCAGAACGGTGGCCAGGTGACCGGGCAGTCGGGTGTTGAGTTTCCGCAAGCAGCGAGCGGGACACCTGATTACCTGGTCACCTGGTTGCCCGATTACCGTAGAGGTTAGAACCATGCCTACCTACGAATACGAATGCAGGAAATGCGGCCACCGGTTTGACGTGTTTCAGCGTATAGTGGACCCGCCGGTGAAAAACTGTCCCCGGTGCAAGAAAAGGTCCTGCGTGGAACAGATCATATCCGGTGGCAGCGGTCTTATCTTCAAAGGGTCGGGCTTCTATATCACCGATTACAAGAAAAACTCCTCACCGCCGGACGACGGAAAGGGAAAACCACCTGCAGAAGGTAAGAGTTCGGCGGACACCCAGAACAAAAACTAGAAACGGCCGCGGGCCGCTGGAATAAGGTTGGAGTACAGGACCGCGCGGCCTGTTTTGTCGTATTACGGATGGCATATTTAGCGACCCTGTTACTCGGGGATTTGAGTGGGAAAATAGGAGCCCAAGCATGTACCAGCTTATCCCTGTGGTTTCACAGACGAAAATCGTCTTCTTGACATAATGTGTCATCCTGGTATAACGCGTTGTTGGCGGAAGCGTGCCACAAAGTGCGTTTGGGTGCAACACCCGGACGAGACAGCAGAATTCCATTGAGTGAAAAGATACCCGTTTCAACGGCGGCACCGGTATATTTTGAGGAACTCAAGTCTTAGGTGCGACACGGCTGGTAGAGATGCAGGAGGTACTATGATGAAGTTTAGGTCGCGGGTTGTTTTCGTTCTGGTTCTGCTTGTGGGATGGGCGCTAGCTGAGGGCTTTCAGGTCATCTATCTCGCGAACGGAACCTCTGTCAGGGGCATCGTCGCGAGAGAAGGGGTAGATACGCTCTATGTGGAAACAGGCTATGGCCGACTTGGTATTCCGAAAGCGAGGGTGCTGGGAATGGACTACGTTCAGGACACCGGTCAGTTCTCGCTGGGACCACGGGTGGGCGGGTTGGACTGCGGCAACTCGTGCAGTCCAAAGCCTAAGAATACATGTTTGGGTTGCTTGTTTTGCTGGCTTGTGCCGGGGGCGGGCATGCTGTACGCTGAACAGTACGCGGGGGCTGCCGGGTACTTTTTGTTCTGTACGCCGTTGACCGTCTGGTACGCGATTGAGGCCAAGTCGGATCGAGGCGATAGAAGCCACCCTCCGATTCTAGCCATTTTGGTTCCCATTCGCATTCTAGAGTGCATCCATACATACGTCGCTGTCCAGAGCTACAATGAGACGCATGGATGGGCGTTCAATTGGAACAAGCATCAACACACTGCCGGGCTTGAATATAGATTTGGTCCGATTGGAACAGATATGCAGCCCGCATTGGCACTGGATTTCTCCGCCGACCGTCCAGAGGTCAAGGCCGGCGTCAAGTTGTGGTTTCAGTAGTCGAATCGTCTCTGGATGGCCACGTTGTAAAGGAGGGCGGCGACCGGAAAGATGTTGCCCGCAGAATGCTGTTCATCGCCAGTATTACTCAAATGTGAGTCTTGGAGAGAGAAGTAAGGAGGTCGGGTTTGCGGTGATAGATAATGTCCTGTACGGCAGTTATCTTCCGGCCGGCGTTGCGGAACCCGAAGCTGAAATACTTCCGGCTAGTGCGTGTGAAATGGATTAAACTCTCTCAGGTATTTTGGCTGCTATGGAGTGTGCTTGTTTAGGTCAGGACTAAAGAAAGTTCTTGACAACCTGTCTTTTTAAGCTCCCACAGGTTTGCGTCTTTTCTGACGAAAAGACTGTTTTCGGGGCAGATTATTTCTGAGGAAAGTCGCTGTCTTGACATAGCCAAGCTTTAGTATATAAGTTGTCGTGCGAGTTCTCGCTTTAGACCATCAGGCTGACCTGGAAACTGAGCTGGCGCGAGTGGGCGCAGACCCGGCGTCGTGGTCAATTTTTGCGGCCAAGGCAGAGGTATTGCCGATATGGATTGATAAACTGTCTACTGCCGGGGCAAATATACTGAAACAGACAGCTCTGGCCTGCGGCGGGGATTGCGCCGTCCATTCCGGTACTGTGGGGGGCAGGGTAAGATATACGAGCGCAATCCTGTTTCTGAATCGTAGACAATTGAAGAATCTGACTGACAGGTTGTTGCAGCAGCCGAATTGTGTGGCTGCACTGGTTCCGCAGTTGATTGCTCTGGATAATGCGTTTCACCAGCAGGAATTCCGTATGAGCGTGGGGGGTAGGACGTTTGACTTGGGGTCACGTACTTATGTCATGGGCGTGCTCAATGTTACGCCGGATTCCTTTTACGACGGCGGCAGGTATCTGGAGCCGAAGAATGCTGTAGAACAGGCAGTGAAGCTGGAGCAGGAAGGAGCTGATTTTCTGGATGTTGGTGCCGAGTCAACCAGGCCGGGGGCGAAGCCGGTTCCGGCCCGTGAGCAAATTTCTCGTCTGCGGCCGGTGCTGAAAGAGCTGCGAAGAAAGGTCAAGATTCCTCTTTCAATTGACACCACCAATGCGGAAGTGGCAAGAATGGCTCTGGACGCGGGCTGCCACATGGTCAATGACATATCCGGTTTTGGTTTCGACCCGGGCATGGCAAAATTGGTTGCTGTCACGGGCGTGCCGTGCGTGGTGATGCATATGCGCGGTACACCCAGAACGATGCAAAAGAATCCCCGTTACAGAAACCTGATGCAGGAAATAATCACCAGATTGAAAGAGGCGATAGATAGAGCAGGGCAGGTTGGCGTGAAGCCTGAGCAGATTATTGTAGACCCCGGCATAGGGTTCGGTAAGAAACTGGAACACAATCTTGAAATTCTGCGTCGGCTGACCGAGTTGCGTTCTCTGGGTCGGCCCATCCTGGTGGGACCTTCGCGCAAATCCTTCATTGCCGGAGTGACAGGGCTGGAACCGCAGGAACGCCTGGAGGGTACCCTGGCCGCGGTGGTACTCGCAGCACAGAGGGGAGCGAACATTGTACGGGTGCATGATGTACGGGAAGCGGTGCGCGCGTTGCGGGTGGTAGATGCAATAGAGGGAAAGGGCAGATAGTGTTGTATCTATCCTTCCTTAAGTTCAGGTTGGTTGATGCGGTGGACGTTCTTATCGTGGCGCTCATAGTGTTTTACTTCTTGCGGTTCTTGAAAGGTACTAGGGCAATCAGGATGCTTTACACACTTCTGTTCCTAGTGGCCGTGTCTCTCGTGGCTCGCTGGTTGGACTTCCGGGCTTTGGGTTTGATAGTGAATTCTCTGACCACTTTGTGGATAGTGGCATTCGTCATTATTTTCCAGCCGGAGATACGCAATATGCTGGCCAGGGTGGGAAGATTGCGTCCTCTGCGTTTTTTGCTGAAACAGGAGGCGAGCCGGGAAGTGCTGGAAGAGCTGGTGGAAGCTGCAGTACAGATGAAAGAGAATCGTATTGGTGGTTTGGTGGTGATTGAGCGGGACTTAGGTATCAGAGAGTACGCAGATACCGGAACACGTCTGGACGCAAAGGTGTCGTCTGCCTTGATTGTTTCCATTTTTACCCCGCCTTCACCTCTGCACGATGGTGCGGTTATCGTGGTGGGCGACCATATTGTGGCCGCGGGCTGTACTTTGCCCTTGAGTGACGTGGCATATCAGGATGGTTTTCTGGGAATGAGACACCGCGCCGCGCTGGGAATAGCCACGGTGTCTGACGCCGTGGCTATTGTCGTCTCTGAAACCACCGGAAGAATTAGTTTTGCCAATCGCGGAAGATTGATATTGAATTTGACCACTTCCCAACTCCGTTATAATATGACGCAAGCCCTTCTAAAGGAGGCCTAGTTTATGACTGAGCGCCAGGTGCGCATTATTGTTTTCGTACTGATCTTTCTGGTAGTAGGTGGAGTCTATCTGTATTCGGCCGCGCCTACTGCGTCTTTCTGGGATTGTGGCGAGTTTATCGCCTGCTCATACGTTCTGGGTATTCCTCACCCTCCCGGAACCCCTCTGTTTGTGGCCATTGGGCGGCTGTTTACGCTTCTGCCAATTGGTCGAGAGGTGGCTTTCCGGGTGAATCTCATTCCCGTCTTGTTTGGCGCATTTTCATGCGGACTCATCTACCTTATCGTGCTCAGGCTGATTTCTTATTACTCCGACAAGGACCGTTTTCCCTGGCTCAAGCATGTGGCAGGAGTGTTGGCGGCGCTGGCTTGCGGGTTTGCGTATTCCTACTGGGATAACTGTGTGGAGGCGGAGGTATATGCGCCCTGTGTGGTGGTGGCTCTGACTGTGCTCTATATGGCGCTGCACTGGCGAACGAAAGTGGAAACGGCTACAGGAGACAACCGGCTGATATTGCTTGCCATATTTATTCTGTTTCTTTCCACCGGCATTCACTTTACGCCCATGCTGGTAGTATTTTCTGTAGTCATATTTGCGCTGATAGTGGACCGCGATTCCATACTGCAGCTGCGACTATTCGAGTTTGTGATGGGGTTTCTGATAATCTTGAGCGTGAACGCTATGGGCGGAGATGGAGCCGAAGCAGGTATACTCAAGGCGGTAGTAGCGGCGCTGATGCTGGCAACGACTTGGTTTGGTATCCGGGTTATAGAGCGCTCACAGAACAATGTGTCTGTGTTGTGGGGACTATGTCTTTTGGCGATTTCGTTTGGCATCGGATACGTGGCTTCGGGTGGGGACGTGATGGACAATACTGTGTTGTTTCTGGCATCTCCGGCTGTCGCTTTCATAGAGATGTGGGTGGAGTCCAAGATACTCCTCATACTGTTTGTGTTGGGTTATGGAGGCTATCTGGCCTGGTTGCACTCTCAGGGTAAGCTGAGACCCGGGTATGTGGGTCTGATGCTCGGCCTGATTTTTGTGGCAAGTTCTGTACAGTTTTTCTTGTTGGTGCGGGCAAAAGTGGGACCGCCCATCAACGAAGTAGACCCGTCGAACTGGCGAGATTTTGTTTCGGTATTGAGACGTGAACAATATGACCCGATGAAGCTGTATCCGCGTAAGACGATGTTTCTTACTGAGGATGACTACCGGCAGAACATAAACGCACGCTACAGTTTCTTGGTGGGCTATTTCGAACAGATTAAGTTCTACGTACGGTACTTCCTCTGGCAGTGGGGCAACGAGAGGTTTTTCGACATATTTCTGGGTGTGAAGTGGCAAGCCCTTTTGGGTCTGATACCGCCGTTGTTGGGTATCTGGGGCATGTGGCATCAGTTCAAAAAAGAGAAGAAGTCTTTTGTTCTTATATTTATTGCCTTTCTGGTTGCTTCTCTGGTGCTTCTTACTTATCTCAATCTTAAGTACTCGCCCTCTGACCCCCGGCCGCATTTACGTTTCCGGGAGGTCCGCGAACGTGACTACTTCTTCGCCTTTTCCTTTGTGTTCTATACCATATTCGTGGGGATAGGCGCCTACGCTTTTCTGCGCTGGATAACCGAACAACTACGAGCCAAGAAGGTAATGGTAGTCGGACTTTCTTCCTTGACTATTGCCTACGGATTTGTGCCCATGTTTCTGAATTACGATACGGTTACGCGCAGGCACAACTGGATACCGGCAGAATACGGATACAATATGCTGGTCTCCTGCCCGGGCGAACATGCGGTTCTGTTTACCAACGGCGATAACGATACTTTCCCCCTGTGGTTTATGCAGACCGTTCCTTCCCAGGTTGCCGGTCTGGACCCCAACTTTGGCAAGAACGTGGCTGTGGCCAACCTTTCTCTGCTCAACACCAATTGGTATTGTCGGCAGCTTAAACGCTGGGGAGCGCCGATTTCCTTTACGGAAGAAGAGATAGACCGACTGCCGCAGGGATTTGTCGGACAGAACGGACGAACTGTTCTTTTGAAGGACATAATGATACGGGACATAGTGGCTACGAGCGCAGGGGTAAAGTTGCGCTGGCCGGATGACTATGGCTCCAGTTCTAAGGAGTTTATGGCCAAAGTTTTTACGCCAGACTATAAACCCAAGACACCGGTTTACTTTGCGACTACGGTTTCCAGTGATAATCTGCAGGATGTGGAGCCGTATCTGCGGTTGGAGGGATTGGTGAACCGGGTGGTGCCGGAGCGCGGACAGCGACAGGTTGATGTTGAACGCACCCGAGAATTGCTGTTTGAGGTATACAAGATGAACTCTATGCTGGACAAGCGGGTGAAGAAGGATGAGAACACGCGTGGACTACTTATCAACTACGCGGCAAGTTATCTGGCGCTGGCGCAGGAATACCAGCGCATGGGCCGTAATCGGGAAGCGCAGGAGGTGATGACCAAGGCTTTGGCTTTTGACCTGGATAGAGAACGAAAGATACCTCTCTACTACCATTTGTCTATTTTTGCCATGCTGAACGGAGATTTTGACAATGCTTTGGTCTATCTTGACTCTATTCAGGCGCAGGGATTTGACGACCCGGAATTTATGCTGCGGCGGGGTTTGGCTTACCAAGGTAAGGGAGACTACGCGCGAGCCGAGCAGTATTATCGTCAAGCAGCCGAGGCGTCGCCGGAAAGGCCGGAGCCGGTACAGGCTCTCTATAAGCTATATCTGGAAGACATGCATGATACAGCGCGGGCATGGGCGGTACTCGAAGGTTGGCTACAGCGGGTGCCGAATGACAGCGTGGCCAGGAATATACTGAAAAACATTCGTTAGCCGTCCAGTCTCTTTCATGCATGAGTTGACCGTGACCAGGCACATGCTGGAGCAGGTATTGACTGAGGCCCGCAGGATAGGAGCGGAACGTGTTACCAAAATAAACCTTGTGGTGGGCAGAGAAGCAGGGGTGGTACCAGATTGCGTTCGCTTCTATTTTGACCTTCTGAAGCCAGGCACGGTGGCCGCTGAAGCAGAACTATGCTTCAGAATTACTTCTCTACGGCTTAGATGTCGTTCTTGTCAGAAGGAGTTTTCCACACTAGAGCATATGTGCGAGTGCAATTGCGGAGCGGATATCATAAGCGGCCAGGAGTTGGTTATTGAGAGTATAGAAATAGCCAATTTACCTGTTGAAAGTTCGACCGCACAAGGGCAGGTTACAGAACTAGCAGCAGGGTAGGTTAAGGCGGGGTTTTGGTTATCTTAGTAGTGTTAGCAGCTCTGGTTGCGGTTCTTGCCGGAGGATTAGCGATTTTTGTTTTTCGTCACCGCGCTTCTGGTATCAGAATGTTGGAGATGGAAAAGCGACTTTATCGGCTGGAAAGGACTTCTTCGCGCGGCATCCAGGAGCGGTTGCGGCAACTGCGTCAACGTGTGGGCTTGGTGTATCTGGATGGATTAGCTGCTGCGGGAGGTGAGAATGGACGGAGGTTTGAACAGGGCGTGCAGGCGGCAGCGCGAGGAGATTGGAAGAGGGCGCTTGCCGAATGGAGGGAGGCAGAAAAAGAGGCGAAGGGAGGGCAGAGAGTAGCCCTGCTTTTTCTTGTGGCATCCTGCCAGTGGTTGAGTGGAAGCCTTGACGAGGCAAAACAGAATCTGCAGCTGGCCCTGGGTCTGGCACAGAGTCTCAGAGACCGGGCGGGTGAGGCCAGCTGTTTGTTTGTATTGGGAAGAATGGAACAGGAAAGTGGATTATTGAAAAACAGTCGGGGGCGCTATCTGAAGAGCGCTCGTTTATGGAGTCAACTTGGCGATGTGCCGTTAGAGGTGAAAGCGCTGGTGCGCGCAGCGGAGGTAGAGGAGCAGCTGGGAAGGACAAATCAGGCGTTGGAACTGCATCGACGCGCCCTTACCATATGCGAAAGAGCTGGAGACAGGTCGGGTGCAGCTCAGCGCTATATTGCTACGGGGCGGATACTGGAAGCGGGTGGGACGTTGGACCGAGCCCGGGCCGCCTACGAGGATGCGCTTCATCTGGCAAGAGAGTGTCAGGACCGAACTGCGGAGGGTGCGGCACTTGCTGCCATTGCGGGAATCCATGCCAGGCAGGGTGATCTAAAGCGTTCACTGGAAACATACAGCAAAGCTCTGCGTCTGTATCGCGATACCCAGCAGTTTTCCCGGCAGGCGTACACCTTGCTACAGGTGGCTTCCTGTCACGAACAACTGGGTGAGGCGGCGACAGCTCTGGAAGTGTACGAGCAGGCTCTGCGTCTGGCGCGGCGGATGGGTGACAAGAAAGCTATTTCCAAATCTCTTGTCGGGATGGCCGAGGGGTTGTTGTTGCACAGCGAATATGAGCGAGCGGCAGCTTTGTTGGAAGAGGCGGTATCTTTGGACCGGGAAAGCAATGACAAGCAGGAGCTGAGTCGACACCTGATTATTCTAGGCCGGGTGCTGTTGGAGCAGAACGAGACGGAAAAAGCCCAGGAGGTATTGAGAGAGGCATATGAACTCGGTCGGATGCAGAAGGATGGAGATGTGGAACTGCTCGCCGCGTTGGAATTGGGGCGAGCGCTAAGAGAATCAGGACGTACCGAAGAAGCACTCACGCTGCTGCAGCATTACCGCGAAACGAAAGACAAGGATAATCAAGTAGTAGCGCGGTTATGCGAAGAACGGGGACTGTGTTTTCTACGACTCGGTCGGGCGGCAGAGTCAGTAATTGAGTTAGAACGTGCAGCAGAGTTGAGAAGGAATAAGAACGACAGAGAATATGGGCGAATACTGGTGAATCTTGGGGTCGCCTTGAGCGGTAGTGGGAATGTTGAATCGGGTTTCCACAAGGTTCAAGAGGGGATCAATGTTTTGCACAGCTGTGGAGCGACGAGCGAAGAAGTCCGGGCCTTAAGGACTCTTGCTCGGCAGGAAAAAGAGCAGGGGAGAAAGGAACTGGCGCGGCAGAGTCTAGAGCGGGCTCTGGCCAGAGCAAAGGAAGCCGGGGAGGAGGTGGAGGAGGCGAGGTGTTTGTCTGAACTGGGCAGGTTGGCAGTGGAAAGCGGAGAGAGTGCTCGGGCACGTACCTATTTGGAACAGGCGGCAAAGGTTCTTATCCAAGCCGGGAAAAACGAAGAGGCACGTGCGGTGCTGGATGAATTGTTACGTCTGCCCCACGAGGGCGTAGGCGTGCAGCTAGTTGACGAACGTGACGTGTAGCGTATCACGCTGTGCTACGATTTCGGTCCGGCGATAATTTCTGCGGTGATGGATTACTCTGTCCGTTGCGGTTGAGGCGGGGTTGTTGCATTTGGGGAGAAAGAAGAACCCTTTGTTTTCACGCGCCTCGTCGGAAGCGGACCTACGCTTCTTTTTGGCAGCAACCACGTTAGTTCGATTCTTTGTTGGTTCGTGCCTGCTTCTAGCTGACACAACTTATTTTTGCCACCGTTGTTTGACTCCGGCAGTGAAAATGACTATATTTCTCGCCTAAAGCGTAACCAATACAAGGAGTGTGAAATGGCCAGAAAACAGATAAAGAGGATTCTTGTAACCGGCGCTGTTGGACAGATAGGCTCGGAGCTCACTTTGGCTCTGCGCAAGAAGTACGGTGCGGAGAATGTAGTTGCTACCGGTAGGAAAACGGCTCCTAGTGAGGAACTTAAGAATTCTGGTCCCTTTTACTTCATAGATGTTACTAAGCGCGAAAGTCTAGAAGAGGTAGTCAGAAAACATAACATAGACACAATAGTGCACATGGCTGCCATTCTGTCTGCTGTGGGCGAAAAGAATCCTCTCTTGTGCTGGGATGTTAATGTTAACGGTACCCTTACCGTGTTGGAATGTGCCCGGGAACACGAGATGGCTCAGGTTTTAATTCCCAGCTCGATAGCTGTTTTCGGACCGGAGACTCCCAGAGATAATACGCCCAACGATACTATTCTAAAACCGAAAACCATGTACGGTATAACCAAGGTGGCGGGCGAGCTGCTCGGGGATTACTATTTCTATCGTTACGGGCTGGATGTGAGAGGTCTGCGTTATCCGGGCATCATATCTCACGAAACCCCGCCGGGTGGTGGTACGACCGATTATGCTGTAGCGATATACTACGAGGCGGTGAAGCACCGTCGCTATACCTGCTTTGTCCGCGAGGATACGAGATTGCCGATGATGTATATGCCTGACTGCTTGAAGGCGACCATGGACCTGATGGAAGCAGATTTGTCTCGACTAAAGCATCATTGTGATTTTAACGTAGGGGCGATGAGTTTTAGCGCTGGTGAGTTGGCAGCGTCTATCAAGAAGTACTACCCAGATTTTGTTTGTACCTACGAGCCGGACTTCAGGCAGCAGATAGCAGATTCTTGGCCTAAGTCACTGGACGATAGCGCCGCTAGAGAGGAATGGGGCTGGCAGCCAGCTTACGACTTGGACGCCATGACTAGAGATATGCTGGCAAACCTGGAGCGCAAACACCAGCTCGGTAAGATTTGATCCTCTTGACGGTTTCCTTCGGCTGGAATACTATAACTTATGCTGCACTATCCCAAAAGAGACCTTTCTAAGCTGTTCGACGTTGACCGTATCTATTATGGGCAGGGTCGCGGGGAAACCGGTGTATGTCTGCACATTCCTTTTCGAAACCACGTCGCCGGCAGTGCTCAGTCGGAAGAGCATATTATCATGATAAATGTAGCCAATAACCTCATTGAGTTTCTGCGCTACAAACGAGCAATACGTGGTCCGCAACTCTGGGACTACGATGCAGAGAAGGCGGCCGAGCCGTACACCGTGTGCGGCGACAATCCGAACGGCAGTGGTGTCATCATCCAGGATATGAGTTACATCGGTGGGCCGAAGTTGCAGATTTTTCTGGACAAGACGTTCGGAGCTAATGAAATAGCAGTACTGTGGAGAAATCAGATGGTGGGTGATGACCGACTACTCCATGACTATGAACAGTACTTAAAGGAGACGCTTTCTCAAGGCGGAGAAACAGAGTCCGAGCAAGCGGAAACTGCACCGTGAAAGCCAGCGACACTGCTGGTTCGTTAGGAGTAGGTACAATGCAAACAGACTTTGTGGGCGTGGCAGAGACAGGGCCAACATTCCGAGCTGTAGTGAAAGATCCGGAAGTTACCGCGTTGGTGCGAGAGGCTGACCGGCAGCTTGCCATCTTGGGGTATACTGAACACGGACAGCGTCATGCCAGGTTAGTAGCGAAGAATGCCCGTGCGATACTTCTGGCCTTAGGTAAGGAAGAAAGACTGGCTGAGTTGGCTGCCATCTCCGGTTATCTGCATGATATAGGCAACGTGGTAAACCGGGAACAGCATGAGCAGATGAGTGCTATTTTAGCCCGCGATGTGCTGCTCCGGTTGGGAATGAAGTATGAAGAAGTATTGCGGGTGATGGGGGCAATAGGAAATCATCACGAGGAGAACGGTAATCCGGTATCAGAAGTGTCGGCAGCGCTTATTCTGGCGGATAAGGCTGACGTACACAGAAGTCGGGTACGCAATCCGGCCTTTGTGAAGTTTGACATTCATGATCGGGTCAACTACGCGGTGCGTAGCTCCACATTATCTGTTGACCATCAGGCCAAGAAAATTGTTTTTGAGCTCAAGGTTGATACGTCCATATCACCGGTGATGGAATATTTTGAGATATTTCTGTCCCGCATGACGATTTCCCGACGGGCTGCCAGTTTTCTTGGGCTGCATTTTGAGCTGCGCATAAACGGAACGAAGCTAGTTTAGCACGAAACTGGAGAAGCAAACGGACGGGCATTTTGCCCGCCCGTTTCTATGTCAGAGATGACTACTGATTGTCCGCAGAACCCCGGTTTCTTGCAGAACCACCTGAACGGCCCGGTTTACCTTCGGTACGAGGTCGGGCTTCGTTTACGGTGAGGGGGCGGTTTTCTAGATTATAGCCGTTCAAGGCAGAGATGGCGGCGGCAGCTTCGTTGTCTGAAGCCATTTCCACAAAACCAAAACCGCGAGAACGGTCGGTGAATTTGTCCCGTACGATTTCTACGGACGTCACTTCTCCGTGCTGGGCGAAGAGCTCGCGCAGCTGATCTTCTGTGGTCGTGAAGGGAAGGTTCCCTACGAACACACGCTTTGCCATTCTTACATACCTCCGGTCTGTGCCTAGCTTGAGATGGGTTCCAAGTTTCCGTACGGTGCGTAGCGGGAAGTTGCGCAACCTGCCGGTTTCCTGGAAGAGCTACCTGCAAGCCTTGTCGGGCCTCTTATCTACACGGTCGCTTGCCCGGCCCCGGGCAGGCGGCAAAACATTATAGTATTCTCCATGCAGTCGTCAAGGGAAATCTTGACCGGGTTATGCAGGGTAATGCGCGGGTTATCGGTTGGGTGCCCCAAGTCAAAGAAGGTCTGTTTCGCAGGAGAATTGCCTACAAGAGGAAAAATGTTTTCTTCAGCCGTTCTGGCCGGTGGAGGCTAACCTACCCAGCGTTCAAAGGCAGCTATGTAGTCTTGGCTTGGTTTGTGCAGGGCTGCAGCTTCCAGTATTTTACGGGCCTGTTTACGGTCGAGCGGAGACCAGTGCTGCCATTTGGTCGGTCCATAGTTCTTTAGTCCTTCCAGCACCATGCTGGTACGGCCTGAGGCTAGCTCGGCTGCCGTGCCGAATTGTTTTTTCATTTCCTTTGCTTTGTCATAAGCGAGCTTGAAAAAAGCGGGGTAGCGATAATCTCGGGCCAGGTGATGGTCAATTACTAGAGTGACTAGCTCGGGCTGGGAAAGTATTCGGCATATGTTGATTATGCTTCGTATGAGATTGAGGTCAGGCCCGGCTTTGCTCATTACCGCGGTAGGGTAGCCATCAAGGACAACGGTTTGAGCTTTGGCCGCACAGATAAGGTCTGTGATTTCCTCTTCTACGGGACCGCTCACGTCTGAGGTGACAAGTACTTTTTCCTTGCCTCTGCTGACTTCAGTCATTATCACCGTACCAGGTTCGGCGTCTTTGGTGCCATGCCAGACCGGTCGGGAAAAGCTGATTTCTGTTTTCTTGAAGCGGAAACGTCGTCCGTCGGCTTCGATAATGTCGGTGGGCAGACCGTCAATGGAGCGGAGGAACCTTTCGGCGCGTTCAGTTTGGCTGGGAGGCAGGTCTTGGCGTGATTTTATGAAAAGCGTTTTGCGGGAGTATGCTTCCACGGAGCGTTGCGGTAGGAAGTGGTCCAGATGGTAGTGGGATATGACTATGGCAGTGGAGGAACTGCAGGTAAGGCGACATACTTCCTGGTATCTTCTAGCCAGTTCAGCTCTCTTTTCTTCCGGCAGAGGAAAGGATGCGGCTTCAGCCGAAGCTCCGGGGTCGATAGTGAGGCAGAGTTCGGGAGTAGTAATGCGGGTGCACATGCTTTTTACGCCGTGCGAGTCAAAGGCCACATACTCAACTCTGATGCGAGGCTGGTTTCCAAAAACCGAATCAGCGAGTCTCATACCAGATAGAGTTGAAGGAGGTAATACCAGGCAGGAATGACGAACAGCAGGCTATCAACGCGATCCAGAAATCCGCCATGTTGACCGAGTACACTGGAAGTGTCTTTTAGCCCGGCGGCTCGCTTGAAGATCGATTCGAACAAGTCTCCTATATGGGCGACTGTGCCGAGTCCGATTCCATACAATGCCAGTAAAGTCCAGTGTTTTCCCGCAAATGTTTCCGGAAACCGAGAGAGAAAAAGGCCGGCCACGATGGCCGAGACCAGTAGCCCGGCGAAAAATCCTTCCCAAGTTTTGTTGGGACTCAGAAGAGGGGCTAGCTTGCGACGACCCAGCAGGCTGCCCACGGCCCAGGCGGCGGTATCGTTCATCCAGGTGAGAAGTAGGGGAAAGAAAACAAGCCAATTTGAGGCGGCAGCGCGGACACAGGCTGCTTTGAGCATTACCAGGTGAGCGGGCAGGAATCCGAGATAGATTATGGTGAAAACACCATAAACTGGTATTCGAGGTTTGGTTTCGTTCAGAGCGACTGCCGCAATCAGGACAGCGGCGATAGGAGCGAGCAGGAAGTGGGGCAGCCACCCGCGCCAGGCTGCAGCTGTCACGGAAAAATTGAGTAGTCCGAGAAACCAGGGGTTGAGTTCAATGTCAGCGGTCCGCAACAGGCGGACGAATTCCAGGGTGGCTAAAACTGACCAACAGGCAACCAGCAGGACCAGAAGGAGAGAGGGGCCATAGAGGACGGTCAGGAACACAGCGACGGCGAGGAAGGTTCCTATGCTCACTCTGCCCAGCAGGCCTGACTTCATATACGTCCGAATCTTCTCTGGCGTTTGCCGAATTCTTCCAAGGCAGCTTCCAGATGAGCAGGCGTAAAATCGGGCCAGAGTGTCTCGGTAAAGTAAAGTTCTGTGTAAGCCAGCTGCCAGAGGAGGTAGTTGGAAATGCGGTAATCGCCACCAGTGCGGATGAGCAGGTCAGGGTCAGGCAGAGATGGGTCGTAAAGGAAAGCCGCAAAGTCGGCATCGGTATCCACAGAAGCATGTTTGGCAATGGCGCGGCGACAGGCGTCAACTATTTCCGCGCGTCCTCCATAGCTTATGGCCAGGGTAAGAACTAAGCCGGTATTTGCGGCAGTGTCAGCGATAAGTTTCTGGAGTTTTCTCCTCAGGGCTTCGGGAAGGTCCTGGCTGCGGCCAATGGTGCGCACCTGGATGTTGTTCTTTATGAGACCGGGCCTTTCCTGGTCCATTGTACGACCCATCAGAGACATCAAATTCTTTACTTCTTTGTCAGGCCGTTGCCAGTTCTCAGTAGAAAAAGTGTAAGTAGTGAGATACTTTATGCCCAAATCAGAACAGGCAATGACAATGTTGTGGAGGGCTTTGACGCCTTGGCGGTGTCCCATAACCCGGGGCAACCCGCGGCGGCGGGCCCAGCGGCCGTTTCCGTCCATTATGACGGCTATGTGCTGAGGTAAGCGCGAGGGGTCAAGTTTTTTCATCTTACGGAGAAGGCGACCGCTGCTGCCTGTAAGCAGGAGGCGGTATTATTGCTTAGCCTTACTTCTCCAGTATTTCTGCTTCCTTGTTTTTCAGAAGTTCGTCCAGTTTCTTGATGTACTCGTCTGTTAATTCCTGCGTCTTTTTCACTGCGGCCTTGGAGTCGTCTTCGGAAATTTTCTTTTCTTTTTCCAGCTTTTTTATAGCTTCATTGGCTTCGCGACGCAGGTTACGAATAGCGATGCGTGCATCTTCTGTTAGCTTGGCGCAGAGACGGACCAGTTCTTTTCTCCGTTCCTCGGTAAGCGGGGGAATCTGCAACCGAATCAGGTTGGCCTCTACTTTCGGGTGCAGACCGAGTTCCGCCCGATGGATGGCCTTTTCGATTTCGGGTAATAGACTACGGTCCCAGGGTTGTACTACAAGTTGGCGGGGTTCAGGTACCGATATGCTTGCCACCTGTTTGAGCGGGGTGGGGGTATCGTAGTAGTTCACCCGGACGCCATCCAGAATCGCAGGATTGGCGCGAGAAGTACGGATGCGGGCGAACTCCGCTTCCAAAACTTCTAGCGTCTTGGTCATTTTGGTTCTGAGGTCTTTATACACTTGTTCTAGCATACTAGACTCCCTATTTCTTTCCCTGATATGATATTGATTATCGAATCTGGCTGGTGCAAGTTAAATATACGGATGGGTATCTTTTGTTCCAGACAAAGGGCAAAGGCAGAGAGGTCCATTACGGCCAGGCGTTCCTGCAGGGCCTGTTCATAGGACACTCGGGGGTAGAATTTTGCCTGTTTGTGCTTTCGGGGATCAGCCGAGAATATACCGGCAACATTGGTGGCCTTGAGCAGTATCTCTACGCGCAGTTCGGCCGCGCGCAAGGCGGCAGCTGAATCTGTGGAGAAGAAAGGATTGCCGGTACCTCCTGACAGAACCAGCACTTCCTTACGTTCCAGCGCTTCTCTTCCTCTGGCTACAGAGTACCGTTCGGTAATACCGGAGATGTCCAGGGCGCAGAGGTGGCGACTGGGAACTTTTTTCTGAAGAAGCGCATGTAAGCGGATACCGTTGATGACAGTGGCGAGCATTCCACAGTGATCAGCGTCCACGCGATCGAGTTGCTCTTCGTCCCGACCACGGAGCAGGTTGCCGCCACCAACAACAATGGCTAGGGCCACTTTTCTTTTTCTCGCCAGAGTCACCTGACGGACCAGGTCGTCAACTCTAGAAGGAGAAAGAAAATACTCTCCGGAGAGCTTGAGGAGAACTCTATGGTAACGGCAGCCCCGATTCGGGATTTTACTCACCCACCTTGAAACGGACAAAACGTCGTATGCGAATGTTCTCGCCGAACTTGGCGATTTGCTCCTTCAGATATTGACCGACAGAAATCTCCGGGTTCTTCACAAAAGGCTGCTCTAAGAGACATACGTCTGTGTAAAACTTTTCCAGCTTGCCTTCGACTATCTTGGCTATGACATTGGCCGGCTTACCCGACTGGGCTACCTGTTCTTCATAGATGCGTTTTTCTCTTTCCAGCATTTCGGCCGGCACACCGTCCCGGTCAATTGCCACCGGGTCGGCTGCGGCTATCTGCAGAGCCAAGTCCCGCACGAAGCGGCGAAATTCCTGATTCTTGGCGACAAAGTCGGTTTCTACGTCTACCTCAATAAGTACGCCCAATCGTTCGCCAGGATGAATGTAGGCATCCACCACTCCGGCTGAAGTCGGACGTTCTGCTTTCTTTTCGGCTTTGGCTATGCCCTTGGCGCGCAGAATCTCAATGGCTTTGTCAATGTCGCCAGCGGCCTGTTCCAAAGCAGTTTTGCAGTCCATCATACCGGCGCCGGTGCGCTGGCGCAGGCTTTTTACTAGTTCTGCCGGTTGACTCACAGTTCCTCCCTAGATGTTTGTTCTTGCCGAGTCTGTATAGTCTGGCTCGGGTTCGTGTGCTTTGTGTCCTTCCATGTAGGCGTTGGCTATCGTGCTTGTGACCAGCTTGATGGCGCGCAGAGCGTCGTCGTTGCCCGGAATGGGGTAATCTACCAATTCCGGGTCGCCATTGGTATCTATCAGGGCTATAACTGGCACTTTCATGCGGCGACATTCGGCAAGGGCGGTTTCTTCTCTCACCGGGTCAACAATGAAGACTGCGCCTGGTAGGCGGTCCATGGTTTTGACCCCGGAGAACATCTTGGCCAGTTTGCGGTATTCGCGCTGCAGAAGCAGAGCTTCCTTCTTTGTGGCCCCGCCGAAGTCAGATTCCGCTATCATACGTTCCAGCTCTGTCATTCTCACGATACGTTTAGAGACTACTTCGAAGTTGGTCAGCAGACCGCCAATCCAGCGCTCGGTTATGTAGTAGGCACCGCAGCGTCTGGCCTCTTCTTCAATGATGGGGCGAGCCTGCTGTTTGGTACCTACAAAGAGCAGGTCCTGGCCGGACTCGGCGATATTTCGCACTGCATCGTAGGCGATACGAAGTCGTTCGAGAGTTTTCTCTAAGTCAATGATATAGATGCTGTTCTTCTTACCGAAGATGAATGGCTTCATCTTCGGATTCCACTTGCGGGAACGATGGCCGAAATGCAGTCCGGCCTCAAGTAATGTTTTCAGGTCTAACGTTTGGTCCACTGGAAACGTTTCCTCCTTTTGGCAAGGCCATACTTCATACGTTCTTTTTCGCGCGGGTCTCTTTTCAACAGCTCCGCATCTTTCAGGGTCTTACGGAATTCTGGATTGGCTGCTACCAGTGCCCGGGCCGTGCCCAGAGCAACAGCATCAGCCTGCGCCGCCAAGCCCCCACCTGCCACCTGAGCACGCAGACCGAATTGGGAAAGAGTGTTGGTAGCATTGAGGGGAGCAAGGGCGTCTCGTACCAGATCGGCGCGACCGAAGTATTGCTCACAGGGTCTGCCGTTGACTGTTATTTCGGTGCTTCCGGGAACCAGCCAGACTTTCGCCGTGGCGGTCTTGCGGGAGCCTGTGGCAAAGTATGTTTGATTCATAGTGTTATGGGTTTCGGGTTTTGGGCCTGGTGTTTATGCTCCGGTCCTGGGTAGATGTGCAGCCGGTTCATGCGGCGGGATTGCAGGCGGTTCTTGGGCAACATACGTTTGACGGCAAGTTCCAGAGGTCGGGTAGGAAATCGTGCTCGCATTTGACCGTAGGTTTCTGATTTCAGTCCGCCGGGATACATACTGTGACGGTAGTACACCTTGTCAGTGACTTTCTTGCCTGTTACTACTATACCTGAGGCGTTTACTACAACCACGTGGTCGCCTGCGTCCACGTGCGGGGTATAGGTAGGCTTATGCTTGCCCATCAGGAGCCGGGCAATGCGCGAAGCCAGTCTGCCTAGAACCTGACCGTTGGCATCAACCAGGTGCCAGTTGCGGGTAACTTCTTCTTTTTTAGCTACAAACGTTTTCATTTACAACTTCCTTTTCGCATTCTGCAATACTGTCAAGGTGTTGACTCTGACCCTGACGATGAAGCCACATTATACGCATAATTGAGGTTGAATCAAGATGATAGTAGCATAAGGAGAAGATATGGGCCTAAGGCTCAAAGAAGGGGGAGGACAGCTTAGGTGTGGCGTGCAGGCGCCGCAGAACTGTGGGTTTCCAGCCATTGCAGAATCTCCGAGACGCGTCCGTAGGCTAGGCCGATACAAGTGTCCGCAGCACCATAATAAAGGTAGATGGTGTCACCATCCGCTCCCAGGGTATAGCCGCAGGGAAAGACTACATCGCTCACATCCCCCTGACGTTCGTAATCCTCCAGAGGACCGAATATCCACTCGTCGCCACGAGCTAGAACTCGACGGGGATCAGCATGGTCAAGCAGGGCTACGCCCAGTCGATAAAGACAGCCGGCCGCAGTCTGACGGACACCGTGGTAGAGCATCAGCCAGCCGCGCGGTGTTTCCACAAGGGGAGGGCCTAGTCCTATCTTGTTAGCATCCCACCAGGCACCGCGTCGGGCTGCCAGTAAGAGCTGGTGTCTGCCCCAGTGTACCAGGTCAGGAGATTCAGCCAGCCAGATGTCTGAACCCAGCCAGGTATGCGGACGGTGCAACATCAACCAGCGGCCATTATAGCGTCTGGGAAGCAGGGCAGCGTCTTTGTCATCAGGAGGCATGACCACGCCCATGCGTTGGTAGGTGCGAAAGTCGGTGGTCAGAGCTAGGGATACGGCCGGCCCGGTTTCAGAGTAGGCCGTGTAGGTTACCGCATAGCACTGAAGTTCCTCCAGCCAGACAATTCTGGGGTCTTCCACACCCCAGGTTTCCTCCGGGTAGTTTTCAGGGTCGGGGACCAGAGAAGGCTGGGGATCAATGTGCCAGTTGGAGATGCCGTCGGCAGAGCGGGCCACCCAGAGGCAAGAGATGCCCCGTCGGTCCTCCACGCGGCACAAGAGCAGGGTGGTACCATCAGGGAGTTTCACCGCACCGGGGTTGAAAACAGCGTTTATGGTATGGGGCCAGTCTGCGGCAGTGAGTATCGGATTTCCCTCGTAACGTCGAAACAGCGGTTGCGGATTCTTCATCTGTGTTCGGTTCCTCCTACAGTTTCGGCATAGCGCATGCTGAGCAGAGCGGCAAGAAACGCCAGGGTCGACTCGGCTCCTTCATTGGCATTGACTCCCTCGGTGTGCAAGCCGTCGTGACATCCACCAGTGGCGTAGTCGTAAAGCGGTCGCCCCAAGTCATTGCGACCTAAGAACCATTCAAACGCCAAAGTCATCTTTTCCCGCCAGTGCCGTTCCCCCGTAGCGAGCCAGGCCCGCAGGCAGGCTTCAACGGTGCACTGGGCTTCTATGGGCTGCTGATCAAAACGGGGTCGCTGTCCGGTGCGATGCCAGCCGGTATTGGGAACCGGGGCAAAGTGCCCCCCAGGAGCGGTCTGGATTTTCACCAGCCAAGCAAGCGATTCTAGTCCAACTGAGAGCATTTCTTCGTTACCCATATCCGCGCCGGCACGGATGAGAGCCTGACTCAGTCGCGCGTTAGCGTAGGCCAGCGACTGTTCGAACCAGGGCCAGTCGGGCGTGGCGTTTGCGCGGTAGAGCAGAAGCAGACGTTGAGCCAACGCTTCCCGGAAACGTCGGGCGGCGCTGGCTCCGGGAAACCGTTTGATATAGGAACAGGCGCCGAGCAGAGTGTAGGCCCAGGCGCGGGGGCTGGAAAACATTTCTACCGCCGGCAGAGCTGCGTCAAACAGGTTGACCGCCCGGGCCACTATGCCTTCGTCTGTGGCAGCGCCAATGGCCGAACCCAGACTCCAAAGCGCCCGTCCGTGGGCGTCTTCCGAGCCGGCCTGTTCCAGCCAGCGTCGGTCGTAGGAGAGGAAATTCCGAAAGCGGCCATTCTCGCGGTTGAAGGCAAAGTCAACAAAGGCTAGATACCTGCAGGCCAGACGCCGCAGAAGCGCAGTATTCCGTTCCAGCTGCCAGGCACGCAGGGTGACAATCAGGGCCCGGCCATTGTCGTCGGTAGTGTAGCCTTCCTGCAGATTGGGTATGGTGTTGCGCGCATGCTGGATGATGCCGGTGTCATCAGAGAGTATGAGGAGATGGTGCAGATTGAGTTCCGGCAGTTCCATATCCAGCGGGTCTTCCACCGGAATCCGGTCCACATAGACCGGTTCTCGCAAACGTTCTTCTGCCGCACGCTGGAAGGTGTTGAGGTATTCGCGGGCCACTTCTTTCCAGACCATCTGGCGCCCGAAGGCATAGGCGCGCTTGCGCATAGCGTGCCGTTCTGCTTCGTTGGCAAACAGCTCTGTTACGGTTTCAGCCAGCGCTTCGGGGTCGCGGAAGGGAACAAGGCGGCCTCTGCCTTCGGCCAAAAGTTCCTCCGCGTACCAGTAAGGCGTAGATACCACGGCTTTGCCGGTGCCCAGAGAATAGGCCAGAGTGCCGGAGACTGCCTGGGCCGGATTCAGATAGGGCGTCACATAGATGTCCGCGGCGCCGAGGAAGCGGCAGAGTTCATCCAGTTCTACGAAGCGGTTGTGAAATATGACCCGGTCGTGGACTCCGGTTTCGCGGGCCAGCCGTTGCAGGCTGATGCGATACTCTTCTCCTTTCTGGCGTTTGACGTGGGGGTGAGTGACGCCGAGCACTAGATATACCACGTCAGGAAATCTCTGACTGATGGCGGGCAGCGCCTGGATCATATTCTCGATTCCCTTGTTGGGGGAAAGCAGGCCAAAGGTGAGTATTACCCTGCGTCCTTCCACTCCGAACAGGTCCTTGTAATAGTTCGGGTCAACAAAGGGCATATCCGGAATGCCGTGATGAATGAGGTCTATCTTCTCCGCAGGTACGGCGTAGATTTCCTCCAGAAACTGGCGGGAGCGTTCGCTCATAACCACGACCCGGTCGGACAGGCGGCATATTTCCGCAAGCACGTTACGTTGCTGTTCGTCGGGCTCCTTGAGCACGGTGTGCAGAGTTGAGACCAGAGGCATATGCAAACGTCTCAGTGCCAAGAGAAGATGGCTGCCGGCCGGACCGCCGAAAATGCCATATTCGTGCTGCAGGCATACCAGGTCCACCCGGGTGATGTTCAAAAAATCCGCCAGCTGGCGGTATTGCTCGGCGTCGTTCTGGTTTACTTCAAACCGTACCCGTTCCGGATAGTCATAGCCTTCGTCAATGTCGTTCATAGCCGCAACCAGGCATTCGGTGTCCGGCACTTCCTGGGCGACGGCTTCGCACAAATCAGTAGTAAAGGTGGCAATACCGCAGCGCCGCGGCAGGTAGTTGCCTATGAAAGCAATCTTGTGGAAAGAATGCTTGGTCTTGGTCATAAAGACTACTGGTTTGGCGGGCGATTATATACCGTAATCCGGCTGACTGTCAAATGGAGGCAATGCTTTTTCGCAACAAACAAGCCAGTAATGCCGAGGGGGGGATTTGAACCCCCACGGAGTTACCCACTAACTCCTGAGGCTAGCGCGTCTGCCATTTCCGCCACCTCGGCAGCTTCGCAACGGCCAGAACGAGTAAGCATAGCCGTAAAGTGGGAAGTGTCAATATGTCCTGCAATCGGCAGGGCGGGGTTCTTTGCAGACCGGAGAGGAAGTTGACTTATGGGTGCGCATGGATATAGTTGTGGCCCGATGGCGCAAGACGGAAATATAGTTCCAGTATATATCGAAGACGAAATGCGTAAGTCCTTTCTGGACTACGCCATGTCGGTCATTGTCGCTCGTGCCATACCCGACGTACGAGACGGACTGAAACCGGTGCAGCGTCGCATCCTGTACACAATGTATGAGATGGGGTTGATGCCGAACCGGCCCTTTCGCAAATCGGCCTCGGTGGTGGGCGATGTGCTGGGCAAGTATCATCCCCACGGAGATGTGGCGGTTTACGATGCGATGGTGCGGATGGCGCAGGATTTTTCTCTGCGCTACACACTGGTGTCAGGACAGGGCAACTTCGGCTCCATAGACGGAGACGCCCCCGCCGCCTACCGTTATACCGAAGCTCGGCTTTCACCTCTGGCGGTGGAGCTGCTCACCGACCTGGAAAAGGATACTGTCAACTTTCGCCCCAATTTTGATGGTCGCCTGAAAGAACCGGAGGTTCTGCCTGCGGCTTTTCCTAATCTGCTGGCGAATGGGGCTTCTGGCATTGCGGTGGGTATGGCCACCAACATACCGCCGCACAATCTGGGCGAACTGATTGACGGACTGGTGGCATTGATTGATAACCCGGATTTGGATGTGGCCGGGCTGATGAAGTATATAAAGGGTCCGGATTTTCCCACCGGTGCGACCATCATCGGCACGGAAGGTATCAGAGAGGCGTACGAAACCGGTCGAGGTAAGCTGGTGCTGCGGGGCAGGGTGAAGTTTGAAGAGGTGAAGGCGGGTCGGGACCGGCTGGTTATTACCGAGATTCCCTATCAGGTAAGCAAGACTGCGCTCATCGAACGCATTGCCGCACTGGTGCGGGAAAAGAAGATTCAGGGCGTGGCGGACCTGCGCGATGAATCGGACCGGGAGGGTATGCGCATTGTTCTAGACCTCCGGCGCGACACGTCCATGGAGCTGATATTGAATCAGCTCTACAAGCATACCGATATGCAGTCCACATTTGGCGTCACCCTCTTGGCTTTGGTGAACGGCCAGCCCAAGACGCTCAATCTGAAGCAGTTGCTGCAGAACTTTCTGGATTTCCGGCTGGAAACGGTTACTCGGCGCACCAAATTTGACTTAGCCAGGGCAGAGGAACGGGCGCACATTCTGGAAGGTCTGAAGATTGCGCTGAAGAATATTGATGCGATAGTGGAGCTGATAAAACAGGCCAAGGATACAGAGGCGGCCCGTGATGGTTTGATGAAGAAGTTCAAGTTGAGTCAGCGTCAGGCCGAGGCGATACTGGATATGCGTCTGGCCCGGCTGACCGGTCTGGAGCGCACCAAGATTGACGAGGAATACAAGGAGTTGATAAAAGAGATTGCCCGGCTGAAGAGCCTGCTGGAGTCCCGCAAGATGATGATGGGCCAGATAAGGGCCGAGCTGGAGGAACTGAAGAAGAAGTACGCGGACGAACGTCGGACCGAGATAGTAAAAGGAGAAGTGGAAGAATTCTCCATCGAAGACCTGATAGAGGAAGAGGATATGGCGGTTACGGTTACTCACCGCGGATACATCAAGCGGATGCCGGTAAGCGTTTACCGGCGGCAGGGCCGGGGCGGACAGGGTCGGACCGGTGTGAGCGTGGCGGACGAAGATTTCGTGGAAGGTCTTTTTATTGCTTCCACGCACGACTACATGATGTTTTTCACGGACCGGGGACGATGCTATTGGCAAAAGGTTTACGAGTTACCGGAGGGTTCGCATGCTTCCCGGGGACGCTCCATAGCCAATCTGGTGGAAATGGGTAAGGATGAGGTGCTTACCTCTTACGTGGCAGTGCGGGAGTTCAGTAAGGATAAGTATGTATTTTTTGTCACCCGCAATGGCAAGGTGAAACGTACTACTCTGGAAGCGTTTGCCAATCCCCGGCGGAAGGGCATCATCGCCATGAAAGTGGACGAGAAGGATGCGCTCATAGCCACCTTGCTGACTTCGGGCGATGATGATGTGTTGCTTGTGACCCGCGAGGGCCGGGCACTGCGGTTCCACGAGAAAGAGGTGAGGGATATGGGGCGGAATGCGGCCGGAGTTCGGGGAATAAGGTTGAAGAAAGGTGATGTGGTGCAGGGCGCGGTGTTGTGTCGGCCCGACCGCATGCTTCTTGTGGTCTCGGCCAACGGATTCGGAAAGAGAACCGCCTTCGACCTGTTTCCTTGCAAACACCGGGGTGGTCAGGGGGTGATTGCCGCCAAGCTTATGGATAAGTCGGGCCGTCTGGCTACCGCCCAGTCGGTCAGTGAAAACTCAGAGGTAATCATTACCACCAAGCAGGGCGTGGTAATCCGTATCAAGATGTCGGACGTGCGCAAGTGTGGGCGTCCCACTACCGGCGTCAAACTGATGGAGGTAAAGAAGGGCGACGAGGTGGTGGATGTGGCTCTGGTCGAAGACTAAAACCGGCACCGAAACAACCTGCTTCTGCAATTTTGATGGACTGCGCTGACGAAAAGGTCCGTCAGAATGAGTTCCGCCTGCTGGTGCGGGAGATTTTCCTGAATCTGCAACGGGCGCAGGCAGGGGACACTTTCAGTAACCGAGAGGGAGGGGGTATTGAACAGCAGCGGGACAAGAGACTGCAACTTCACCACTGTGCCAATTACGGGGCAGCTCTGCTGCTGCTTAGGGAAAAGTACAGGAAGACGATAGGGGGAGAGGAGCAGGCAAGAGAGGAAAAATTGTCAGTTCCCGGCTTGAGGATTCTGGAGTTGGGATGTGGTACCGGCGTGCTGTCCTTTGCGTTGGCACGGTTGATGCCGAAGAACTGGCAACTTACCGCCACAGATTACTCCCCTCAGCTTATCGCCCATGCCCAACATCAGTTTGCGCATGATCGCCTGCGTTTCGTACACCTGAACCTGAAAGAGTTGACGCCGGCGTTACTTGCCGGTTTTGATGTGGTGATGGCCCTAGAGGTTATAGAACATCTGCTGCCGAGCGAGGTGACACTTCTGCTCCGAACGCTATACACCGGGCTGCCGGCCGGAGCCTGTCTGGTGCTCAGCACCCTTGACCGTACGCCGTTTCCCAGACCTTTTTCAGGTTATGCGCCACATCAGGTAGAGTACAAATATGATTCTCTGGTTTCATTTCTGCATAATCGCCGGAACAATCCGTTTGGACGGGCGCGGGTGATGCGACTTGTTTCTCCGCGTATTGCAGAAGAAGCGGTGAGAGCAGAGCAGAGAGGGGGGTATCTGGCTAACCGGGTGCAGAGATTGGCAGCAGGGTTGGCGAGCAGGTCGGAGGCGTTTCGGCGAATTTATGCCGGAATGGTCGCTCTTGGCTTTAGGCTTTATGCGAAGTTGCCTGCCAAACAGGATTTTGACCTGGATGGCTATGTGGGTTCGTTGGAGTTTATGCAGGAACCATCAGCAGAATGCGGCCAACATTCTTTTAGCCTTTTGGCCCTGCTGGAAAAGCTGTGAAGGGGATTCTTTGATCTTGCATTTCGAGGAAAGGGAGAGGAACCGGGAAAGGAATCTGGCGGTTTCTGCGGGCAACAGCTTACCATAGCTTACCGCATACTTCCGGGTCAAAAGTGGTGCAGATGCCTGTCCGGGTTTGCAAACAGACTCAGGGACAAAAAGGCTGCCTGTCTGACCCGGATTGAACTATTCGGCGGGCAGGACGAATAGCAGCAGGAAATACAAACCAGGTTGCGGAGTCGGAGGAACAGAAAGGCGCTTGCCGCAGGCTTTGACAAGTTGCCCTCAGGGTGGCCCGGGGAACGGTTGGGGGAGCTGGGGAGGGGGTTGTAGTGTAAAACGGAATAACTGACAGCAGGAAAAGAAGTTAGCCGCCGAAAGTGCCAGTCCGTGGGTAATGTAATACAGAACAGTATTATTCTTCAGGTGCGGATAACAGGATATTTTGATGGCCAAAAGTATGGTAGCTATGGTTGTTTCGTCGGAGCGAGTTTGTGCTGGTAGAAAAAGAGGGTCGGACAGTTTTTCCTACCAGCCGGACAAAGGTCAGGGCTGGCAGGCAATGCTGGTATTTGTCTGCTGCGCTTTTTTGGTTCTTGACTGAGATGGTGGTCGGTCTATAATCGGCCGTGCCTTCCGAAAAAGAAAAGCGTCCCGCGGCAAGTTCGGCTGCGCCAGCTTTTCGTAAGACAGGGGTAATTTCCACCCGGGAGTTACGGGAGTTTGGTTGTATTCCGTCCTTCTCTCGGCTGCGTAAGGGGTCGGTGGTGGTGGTGGAGTGTGTGGAGCATATTCCCTGTAATCCCTGTGCCAGCGCCTGTCCCCGACAGGCTATTACCATTACCGGCGGGCTGACAGAACTGCCCAGAGTGGATTTTGAGAAGTGTAACGGTTGTACTGTGTGTATAGCTCGCTGTCCGGGGCTGGCGATATTTGTGGTCAATTACAATTATTCCAAGACAGAGGCAACGGTAACACTGCCCTATGAAATGCTTCCCCGTCCAGTGGTGGGGGATAAAGTGGAGGCTCTGGACCGGTCGGGCAGGAATGTGGCGTTGGGCAGGGTGGTGAGAGTGCAGGATACCAAAGCGCAGGATCGGTGTGCAGTGGTGACTGTGGCGGTGCCGAAGCATTTGTGGAATAAGGTGAGGAGCATAAGGGTCAGGAAACAGGGTGTGGAAAGCAGCGCCCCAGGGAGGAAATAGTGACGAGTATTTTTGTGTTATGCTGTATATTAGCGGGTGCAGCGCCGCCGATACCAGCGTCTGTTGCCACCGGGGAAGGAGCTCTGGCGGCGGTGGGCAATCCTGCCGCTCTGGCTGTATCAACTGGTTCTGAACTGTGTTATCTGTACAACTTCCGCAGTGCCGGTATCCTAGACAACAGCTGTTTGTGTGTTTCTGCGGCAGGCTTCGGCGGGTTCTGGGAGCCGGGCAACAGATACGGTTTCGCGTGGAGTGTGGGCAGGGATGGCTATTACGGCGGAGTTCGTCTGGTGCAGGATACAGTTTCTCGCTGGGACCTGGGCGGTCTGGTCAGACCTACATCCTGGCTTTCACTCGGTGCGGTATGGACTGATGTCGGGTCTGGTTGTAACGGAGTGCGTGCTGGCGTCGGTCTAAGGCCTCTGGGTAATCGGCTGACCCTGACCGCAGACGTTTTGGCCGACAGGCCGACAGTGCCGGTGCTGGGATTGGAGACAGAACCACAGGACGGCTTGCTTCTGGCAGGAACGTTCAAACCTGCTGACAAAAGTTTCGGAATGGGTTTGACATTTGGGCTGGGCCACGTTTCTGTTGGCGGCGTGCACAGTCAGGCGGGCGAGACACGTCAGGCCGGGCTAATGGTGCGTGCGGGGCAGGAAAGGCGTCGCACGCTTCTGCCCCAGCCGAAGCGTTTTCTGGAGTTGAGGCTTTCCGGCTCGGTGGCTGACCAGCGGCCGGGCTTCAGTCTGACGGGCAGTCGTCCGGCCCGAACCACTTGGGAATTGCTTAGGCTGATAAAGAAGGCAACGGATGATAAGAGTGTGGCAGGTATGGTGCTTAGACTGGACGGGTTCAGTTGCGGCTTGGCGCTGGCTCAGGAGATCCGTTCAGCGCTGGTGCAGTTTCGCAGCCGGGGAAAGAAGGTGTTTGTGTATGCGCCGAGATTGAGAATGTGGGAGTTCTATATTGCCTCGGCCGCAGACCGTATATTCTCTTATCCTTTAGGGGAAGTGGCGATTCCGGGGGTGGTTTCTGCTTCTCTTTTTGTGAAAAATGCGTTAAAGAAGATTGGCGTGGAGCCAGAGGCGATACGACACGGTAAGTACAAGTCGGCAGTGGAGATGTTTACCGAGGATTCACTTTCGGAGCCGAATCGGGAGCAGATAGAGGCAGTGCTGGAAGCAGTGTATCGGGATTTTCTGGAGCAGGTCGGCGCCGGCAGAAAAATCAGTTCGGACAGTCTGGAGCGATTGGTGAATACAGGTTTTTTCACTAGTGCCGAAGCGGTGGCTTGCGGTCTGATAGATACGTTGTGTTATCCCGACGAGCTGGACAGCATTTTGAAGAAGGAAGTGCCCGGGTTCAGGAAAACAGGGGAGCGGGCTTATCACTTTGGACAGCAGTATGAGTACGACTGGAAACGTCCCCCCCTGGTGGCAGTAGTCTATGCCACTGGTTCCATTGCGGCGGAAGAGTCGGGCACAGATTTTCTGACTGGGGAAATGACGATGGGGGCCAACACCATTGTTCGGGCTCTGGCCGCGGCGCGAAAGAACAAGAAGGTGAAAGCCATAGTTCTGCGGGTTGACTCGCCGGGGGGCGACGGTTATGCTTCAGACCTTATCTGGCGAGAGGTGGAGCTGTGCCGGAGGAAAAAGCCGGTTGTGGTTTCTATGGGCAATATGGCTGCTTCGGGTGGCTATTACATTTCCTGCCCGGCGGATAAGATTTTTGCCAGTCCGGGTACAGTTACGGGTTCTATCGGTGTCTTCAGCCTGCGGTTCATAACCCAGGGGTTGTACGAGAAGCTGGGCATAAGGCGTCAGGTAATAAAGCGGGGAGAGCGAGCAGATGCGATTTCAGACCTGCGCAGGCTTACTCCGCAGGAGGAGTCGCTCTTTGGGCGGCAGATAGATGAGTTCTACCGTCAGTTTGTGGGCAAGGTGGCGACCGGCCGTCGGCTCAGCTTCGAACAGGTGGATGCGGTTGCTCAGGGCCGGGTGTGGATTGGTGCCGATGCGCAGCGAGTCGGACTGGTTGATTCTCTGGCCGGGATGCTGGCGGCTGTGGAGTGGGCCAAGCAGCAGGCAAAGCTGAAGGAATGTGAATACGTATTCTATCCCAAGCCGAAATCAGGTCTGGGCGCGCTGCTGCAGGAATTTCTGCAGTCAAGAACACGGGGGATGAGTTTATGGCCATGAAGAGGACGCGACAGGTCAGACGAGCGCAAGCGAAGGCAAAACCTCAGCGCAGACGCAACCAGCGGGATTCTCAGGCTTCTTTCGCTGTGGTCTGCAGATGTGAAGAAGTTACAGAGCAGGAAATCAGGCAGGCGATTCGGCAGGGTCATCATTCGTTGGAGGAATTGAAGCGGGTGCTGAGGACGGGAATGGGGCATTGTCAGGGAAGAGGGTGTATGCGCATCATCGCTCGTCTCATAGAGGAAGAAACGGGCATTCCGGCCGCAAGTCAGAAGTTGCCTTTTCCTCGGCCGCCTCTGAAACCCCTGCCTCTCGGGATGCTGGCAAATTGGAAAGATGAGTAGGACGGCAGACACGGTAATCATCGGTGCGGGCATCATCGGTGCTGCCACTGGGTACTATCTGGCAAAGCGGAAACACAAGGTTATCGTGCTGGAAAAGGATTTTCCTTGCGCTGGTTCCACCGGCCGGTGCATAGGTGGCATCAGGGCTCAGTTCACGCACGACCTGTCCATCCGGGTGATGCAGGAGTCGGTGAAAATGTTTGCCGGGCTCACAGAGGAGCTGGGTGTGGATGTGGAGTGGTATCAGGGTGGCTATCTGTTTCTGGCTTTTGACGAACAGAGAGAGGCGGCTTTTCTGCGGGCTATTGAGATACAAAGACGCTATGGACTGAAAGTTGAGTATATCTCGGCAGACGAATGTTGTCGGATTGTGCCCGGTCTGAACGCCGACGGTCTGCGGGGCGGAGCTTGGGGTCCGACAGACGGTCAGGCCAATCCTTTCAAGGTGACCTACGGTTATCTTGCCGGCATCAGGCGTCTGGGAGGTGAGGTTGTCGTCGGTGCGGAAGTAAGGAAAATAAATGTCAGTTCCGACCGTGTGGTGTCGGTAGTTACGGATAAAGAGGAGTTTTTCGCGGGCAACGTGGTGAATGCAGCCGGCCCCTGGGCCGCACAAGTGGGAGAAATGGCCGGCCTGAAAATTCCGGTGAAGCCGGACCGGCACGAGTGTATAGTCACCGAGGCGGCAGAGCGTTTGTTTGATCCAATGCTGGTTGACTACCGGCCGGATGGGTGTTATTTTGTCCAGCACGTAGGCACCGGGCATTTTTTGGGCTGTTATACGCCTTCCTCGCTTGTTCCCGGCTATTCGCTGGAGGCGAGTCACGAGTTCCTGACCGAGATGCCCAGACGTATGGTGCGGTTGGTGCCGAAACTAGCGGGATTGAAAGTACTCAGGCAGTGGGCCGGTTCTTACGAGATGAGCCCGGACGGCAATCCGCTCTGCGGCCGGACTTCTCTGCAAGGTTTCTATGCGGCCTGCGGTATGAGCGGACACGGGTTCATGTTCGGTCCCGCAGTAGGCAAGCTTATGGCCGAGCTTATTGACTGCGGGCAACCGTCGCTGCCTCTGGACCAGTTTGCCCTCGACCGGGACTTTGGTCTGGTCGAGGCTATGAAGTAACAACCGAATACAAGGAGGTTGGCATGAAGATAAAGATTTTAGCGCTGGTGCTGGTTTGCCTGATTGCGCTGGCAAGGGCGGAGTTTTCCGGCCGGACCGTGGTCCAGGTGGAGCAGGATGTGCCGCGCCAGATGAATCTGCAGGGTTTCTTGACCGACAATCAAGGTAATCCGATTAGCGGAGCACGTCCAGTTACATTCAGAATATATTCCGGTTCTGCGCTGAAGTGGGAGGAGACCCAGACGTGCACAGTGGTGGCAGGGTTGTTTCATGTGCTCTTGGGCAGAGTCGTATCGTTGCCTGATTCCGTATTTCTGCCGGGCAGCGTGCGCGAGTTGGAGCTGGTTCTGGACGGGCAGCTTCTTTCACCGCGGGTGGCGCTGACCAGCGTAGGTTTTGCCTTCCGGGCTGGAGCTGTGTCAAGACCTTTTTCGCCACCGGTGGCCAGCGCCGAGATAGCGGATGGTGCGGTGACGATGTCCAAACTGAACGATGCCGGGGCTGAGACTGGTTATGTGATAAAATGGAACGGGTACGAGTGGCAACCTGCGCCGGATGTGGCCGGAGGACCGCCCAGCGGCGCAGCCGGAGGCGACCTTTCCGGCAGTTATCCCAACCCTACAGTCGTCAGACTGCGGGGGAGGGAAATATCCACCACCACGCCAACGGACGGCGCAGTTTTGTCCTATGACGGATTGCGCTGGGTACCGCTCAAGCCGGACGGAGATGTGAGCGGGGAAATAGGTGCTTTAAAGGTGACCGGGCTGCAGGGGCGGGCAGTGTACAACACTACCCCCTACACCGGTGAAGTGCTTACCTGGTATTCGGGCAGGTGGGAACCAAGACCTCTGGGCGGAGATGTGAGCGGATACGCCTACGACTTGCGCGTAACCGGTTTACAGGGCAGGCCGGTTTCCAGCACTTCTCCCAGTTCCGGTCAGGTGCTTACCTGGTATGCGAGTCAGTGGACACCCAGGTCCTTGCCGGGTCAGGACCAGTTTGGTTCAGTGCGTCTAGAGGATGGGCGCGCCAGGGCGACTCTGAACGAGGATATGCGGCAGAGGGGAAAAGCTGGATACTATGTTTTTGTACAACAGACAAGGGGAGAACCGGTACCAGTGGTGGTACACAAACATGAGGGTTGGTTTGAACTGCTAGCCCCGACCGGAACAGACGCAGAATTCGATTTTCGCGTCAGTACGGCAGAATAGAACAGTTTTACCAGTTTCTTTTCCCTTTTCTTTTTCCTTCGGCGTAAAATTGCTCGGTCCGGGTGCACCTCGCGGCGCACCCGGACCAAGAGCAAAGGAGGCAGAGATGCTTTTTCCCCTTTCCCAACTGTTAGACTACCAAAAAAATACGATGGTTGCAAGTTTTTTTGCTTTTTGGTGATAAAAAGGCCGGCCTGGACCATAGACAGCCCAGGCCGGTCAGGAAGGAGCAAAGGAGGCAGAGATGTCTTTTCCCCTTGTCATTTATTATGACGCAGACAGACCAGAAATGGTTGCATGTCAGAAATTTTGCTCCGAAACGGTGAAGGATTGGGGATTATCACCCGGCAGGTAGGCGGGCTTCAGATTGTGAATTCCCCAGAATAAGTTAGTGACGAC
>CBFGJV010000014.1:0-62152 GCA_965649205.1 Caldifarciminota bacterium
GGTCAATTTCCATCAGGAAAGCGTACAGATCCTTTGCCTTACAGAATCCGGCCTGTTCTAGGAGAGTAGCGTAGTATTCCGGATTGTAGGCCAGTTTGATCATCGGGGGAGAGTTGAAACCGTCCACCAGCAGCCCGGCTTCGTCGTTGAGTGAGGGGTTGGCCGGACCATAGATCAAGGTCAGCCCTTTCTCGCGGCAATAGGCACAGGCAGACTCAAGCAGGACTGTGGCAACTTCCGGTTCGTCTATAGTCTCGAAAAAACCGAAGAAACCGACGGTGGTCTGGTGATATTGGTTGTAGTTATGGTCAATGATGGCAGCAATTCTGCCTACAGGTATGCCGTTCAGCTCAGCGAGGAAAAGTTTGCGTTCGGCATGGTTCCAGAAGGGATTTATGCCCGGTGTCAGAGTGTTTCTGACGTCGGAGAGCAGGGGAGGGACCCAGTTAGGGTGCTCCTCGTAAAGCGAAAAGGGCAGACGTATGAATCGTTCGAGATCAGACGGAGTGTTGACTTCACGAACCGTGAGCATGACTAGCTCAACAGACCGAATTGTTTGCCGACCCGTTCAAATAACATCAAAGCCTGATCCGTATCCTCATCCGTGTGAGTGGACATATAACTTGTGCGGATAAGGGAACGGTTCGGAGGAACCGCAGGCGGGAGCACGGGATTGGCAAATATCCCGCCGTCGAATAGTGCACGCCAGAAGTTCAGAGTTTTCATATCTTCTCCGATATGAAGGGGAATGATAGGGGTGACGCTGGTACCGGTATTGTATCCCATTTTCTTCAAGCCGGCCAACATCTTGTTAGTATTTTTCCAGAGTCGCTGGCGGCGCTCCGGTTCTGTACGGATGATTTCCAGTGCAGCCAGTACCGTGGCTACTGAAGGTGGCGGTATAGACGCGGAAAAGATTAAAGAACGTGCCTGGTGACGAACAAAAGTAATGGTCTTGTGGTCTCCTACTACATAGCCGCCTATGGTGGCAAACGATTTGGAGAAAGTGCCCATGATAAGGTCAACCTCATCTTCCACTCCAAAGTGCTCGCAGGTGCCGCGGCCATGTTTGCCCATCACGCCTACGCCGTGTGCATCGTCTACCATAAACCGACAATGATAGCGGCGGGCAATGGGCAGGAGTTTGTCCAGGGGCGCAAGGTCGCCTTCCATGGAGAAGACGCCGTCTACGACTGCCAGTTTTCCGGCGTCCCGGGGCAGTTTCTTCAGCACTCTTTCGAATGATTCCGGGTCATTGTGTACGAAGCGCAGTACCGCACCGTATGACATTTTGCATCCATCCATAATAGAGGCATGGTCAAGCTTGTCGGCTATGACTATATCGCCTTTGCGCACCAGCGCCGACATCACCCCTAAGTTGGTCTGGTAGCCGGTGGAGAATACGATGCAGTCTTCTTTCCCGTAGAACTCAGCCAGTTCCCGTTCCAGCCTTACGTGCAGGTCCAGGGTGCCGTTCAGAAAGCGGGAGCCGGTGCAGCCGGTACCGTACTTTTCTATGGCCTCGATGGCCGCCCGTTTGAGTTTGGGATGGGTAGTGAGTCCCAGGTAGTTGTTGGAGCCCAGCATTATCAGCTCACGGCCATCGATGACCACGCGGCGGTCAGGTTCAGAATTTAGCGGGATAAAGTACGGGTAGTATCCAGCTTTCTTGGCGGCATCCACTACAGGGTAGTATTGGAGACACTTGTTGAACAGGTCCATAACGGGTCACATTGTAGGACGACAGTAGGCAGTGTCAAGCAGTCGACTTTGGTCAATAATCGTTTGCCGCACACAAGGCCGCTTTATCGCCAGAAATGGGGTGGGCGTACGAGCAGGTTCATAATGGAACAGCTCAGAAAGCAGGGGGGCGGCAAGTTGACTTTGTGTGGAGTAGCTTTACAATTCCGCTGATGCGTGTAGGTCTGCCAAGGGCTTTGCTTTACTACCGATACGGAAAATTCTGGGAGTGCTATCTGCGGGAGCTCGGCTGTGAGCTGGTACTCAGCCGGAAGACGGATAAGGTCCTCCTGGAACAGGGGCTGGATTATGTTTCCAGCGAGGTGTGTCTCCCTATCAAGATACTGGCCGGCCATGTGGCAGAACTTGCGTCCCAGGTGGATGTAGTTTTTCTGCCGCGGATGATGTGGCTGCCGGGAACGTTGTTTGCCTGTCCGAAGATGATAGGCATAGTAGACGTCATGCGTATGGCCCTGAGCGACCGCATCGCTCTGGTTGCTCCCAGTGTCAAAGGCGATTTTATGTATGCGCATTTTTGGGCAGGTTTGCGTCTGCAGCGTAACCCAGCAAGGGTCCTGAGAGCGCTGCGCCGGGCCCGTACCTTGCTCAGAAACGAAACCACAGAGCCAACATTCCCACCTGGGGAGAAAAGGGTGGCTCTAATTGGCCATTTCTATAATTTGCAGGACGATTTTATCAGTCACCACATTGTCAGTACTTTCCGGAAGCACGGATACCGCGTGGTGTGCAAGGACGACTTGCCGGCAAGTGTTCTTGGCAGTTCTGCAGGTTTCGCTGCTAAGATTCGCTGGGTTTATGAGCGAGAGTTGTACAACGCTTTCCGTTACCTGTTGCCGAGGGTAGAGGGTTTATGTGCAGTAGTTTCGATGGGTTGTGGACCGGATTCGTTGATTGCCGAATTCATGCGTGAGGAATCGGCTATCCAGGGAGTTCCTTTTCTTCAGCTCATCATTGATGAGCATACGGGCGTGGCGGGACTGGTTACCCGGATTGAGGCTTTTGTGGAGTTGATCCAGAGGGGAGCAAGGTCAGAGAGGAGGGCTAGTTTGGCAACTGGGCGAGCTGCTTGCGGCTGCGGATTGCAGCAGGGGCAGGTTTCTGAGGTTCTGGCACTACACGAGAGATGAAGGCATCGTTTCCCTATTTCGGTTATGATACTTACGCGCTGAAGACTTTTGTGGAAAGCCTGGGAGCGGAAGTCATACTTCCTCCCCGTCCTTCCAAACGAACGCTGGAGTTAGGGGTAAAGTATTCACCAGAATTGATCTGCCTACCCTTCAAGATTACTTTGGGGAACCTGATTGAAGCGGTGCAGTCAGGTGCAGACACGTTGTTTATGGCTGCGGGCGCGCGCAAGTGTCGCTTTGGTTACTATCACTATCTGCAGGACGGGATACTGAGACAGATTGCGCCGGGGGTGAGATTGGTTGCAGTGAGTCAGTATTCTCCCTACCAGTTCGTTTTCAAACTGATGCCAGACATATTTGGGGTTCGGCCAGGTCAGGTAGTGAGAAGTCTTCTGCTTTTGCTGTATAAGAGTTTGCTCACTCAGGAGTTCCGCGTGTGGCTAAATCGGCTGCGCGCGGTGGATTTTGCTAAGGCGGAGCGTCTAAAGCCCCAGGCACTCCAACTGGTAGAAATTTGTGGGTCCATTGCCGAGATAAACAGGGCCCGGTCAGCTATCAGGGGATTGCTGCGGGCGGAAGGAGGCAAACCTCACCTGACCGTGGCATTGGTGGGCGAAATATATATGATGATAGAACAGTTTGCGAACCAGGAGATTGAAAAGGAGCTGGCGCGGCTGGGAGTGGAGGTTGTTTTCCAACGCAGTCTGTTTCACCATCTGCTTCATCTTCTGCGGATGGATATCGGTTCTTTCTACTTTCAGTCTCTTGCCAAAGAGTATCTGCGCGAGTGTCCGGGAGGGGAGGCAATGCGTACGGTGGGAGAGGCAATTTATTTTGCCCAGAGACGCCGGGTAGATGGAATCGTACACATTTTCCCCTTTACCTGCATGCCGGAGAATATGGCGCTGGAGGCTCTGGGACAACTTGCGACGGCATCAGGAGTTCCGGTGCTTTCCCTGTCTCTTGATGAGCATACTTCTTCGACAGGACTATTGACGAGGCTGGAGGCGTATGTGGATTTGCTGAAACGCAGACGTGGACAATGCGAACCAGCTAACTGCCTGCAGAATAGTCGGTTGGCAACGCCGGATGCGAGATAAGGGATTTCTGGGCATCGATGTAGGTTCAATTTCTACCAAGGGGGTAGTACTTGATTCCGACTACAGGGTGGTAGCAAGTTATTACACGAGGACGCAGGGTAATCCCATAAATTCACTGAAAAGGTTGTTGCAGGAATTGAGCAGCCAGTTGGGCTCTCGTTTTCAGATATGTGGTGCCGGGACGACTGGTTCTGCCCGCCGACTGGCGGGTGTAGTAGTAGGGGCTGACATAGTGAAGAACGAGATAATTGCTCATGCCGTAGCAGCTGGGCAGTTTTATCCCGAGGCCAGGACGGTGCTGGAAATCGGCGGACAGGACTCGAAGATAATCATACTGCAGGACGGTGTGCCGGTGGATTTTGCCATGAATACTGTATGTGCGGCCGGAACGGGCAGTTTTCTAGACCATCAGGCTGCGCGACTGGGTATTCCCATAGAAGAATTCGGCGCTTTGGCGCTTACGGCCGAGAAACGCGTGAATATTGCGGGCCGATGTACGGTGTTCGCAGAGAGTGATATGATTCATAAGGCTCAGCTGGGTATTCCCACAGCGGATATTGTAGCTGGATTGTGCGATGCCATAGTGCGCAATTACATGAATGCGGTGGCGAGGGGGAAGGACATATTGCCTACGGTCCTGTTTCAGGGTGGGGTGGCAGCAAATGTAGGGGTCAAAGACGCTTTTGAGCGGGCGCTGGGCCTGAAGGTTGTTGTGCCTGAGCATTTTCTGGTGATGGGGGCGATTGGTGCTGCTATACTGGCCGCCGAGAAAACGAAAGGCAGAGAGAGTGTTTTTGCCGGTTTTGAAGTGGCGGAGATTGAGTTTGAGACGAGAGCGTTTGAGTGTGATGGTTGTCCCAACCGCTGTGAGGTAATTGAGACTTTACGTCAAGAGGAGGTTGTGGACCGTTATGGCGACCGTTGTGGCAAGTGGTCACAGGCCTGACCGGCTGGCAGCAGTAAGTTGGCGTGGTGGCAAGGTAGAACTGACGCAGCAAGCCGGTAAGGGACAGTTTGCGGGAGGCAGTCGTCTGGTGAGGATAGGGCTGGCCGGATGGGTAGGGGCGGCATTGTTGCTGGCGGCATATGCAACTGGCAGCGAGGCGGTGTCACCTCAGATGCCCTGGGTAGTGGGGCAGGATTTATACTCAGCCTACAAGACGTTGCGCAAGTTGGGTGTGAGTGTCAGATATGAACAGGTTAGCGGCGATACGAGCGCGGCCGCCCAGTTTACGGTCGCGGCCCAGGTGCCAGATTCAGGAAAGCCGGTGGTAGCCGGCGAGGAAGTGGTCCTGCGTTTCAATTGCAGCAAGATGCTGTACTATCTGGACGATTTTGCTTTGCCGCTCTTGGGAGATTTCCGCCATCAGGTTTCTCTATATCGCGCCACTCGTCCGCCGGAACCGATTACGCAGCCGGCGGCGGTTTACCCGGAGGCGTTGTTGGAACATGTCTTCAATGGGGAGGTCAGGGTGGAGGCGTTCATAGATTATGACGGCACGGTACTGGCCAGCAGGTTGCTGGAGTCTTCGGGTTACAGGGAGGCGGACTCAGCGGCGCTGGTAGCGGCGATGCAGGCCGTTTTTTCTCCTGCCCGCTACGGGGATAACCCGGTGAGGGTGTGGTTCCCGCTGCAGTACCGTTTTGTCTATCAGGCAGGAAACAGCCCGCCTGTGCCCGCCAGAACAGAAACCCAGGAAGGTTACTGACAGCAGGGCAGTTTCTGATTCCCGCTAGCGGATAGAACCGGAGGAGCAGGAATCAGATTCCTGGCTCTGACCTAAAACGGTATGTCATCCAGCACATCTGGCTGCGTCAGGTCAGGCTCTCCTTCTACTGGTGGAGCGGTTGGAGGTGCTGCGCCTCCCGCGACGCGGTCGAGGAGCTGGACTCTGCGCGCATTTATTTCCACGACAGTTTGTTTTTCCCCTGTTGACTTCACTTCGTAGGTTCGGCTGCGTAGTTCGCCTTCTATGAGTACCGCGGAACCTTTGCGCATAGATTCACTGAGTCTTTCTGCCTGCTGGCCCCAGACGTTGACAGGAAAAAAGCTGGTCTGTTCTTTCCACTCCTCTGTTGTCGGGTCCTTGTAGCGCCGATTGACCGCCACGCGAAACATCAAGAGGGCCGAACCCTTGGGCATATAACGGATATCCGGATCAGTGGCCACGCGACCAATCAGCACAATCAGGTTGAGATAACCCAGCCGGATGGGCGCACCGGAGCGCTGACCGCTGTCATTTACTTCAGACATCTGTTTCCTCCAGATCCTCTTCGCTTAGGTCTGTTTCTGGTTCTGATTCGTCCAGATTCAGAGAATCTGTTTCCTCAGAAACCGGTTCGCTTGTAAACGGTTCGGGTTCGGGAATAATAACCGGTTTGCGAATGAAGGCCAGTCGTAACAGTTCATCGCGATGGCGCATCTCGGTACGTATCTGAGCCGGCAATTGTGGCGGGGCGAAGAAACCGATGAATACGTAATAGCCTTCGGTGTGTTTCTTGACCGGGTAGGCCAAGGTTCGACGTTCTACCTTTTCCGGCTCCAGGTCTTTTGCTCCGTGTTCGCTCAGAAGTTGTTTAACCTCGCTGACAAAACGTTCTACGTCCTTTTCGGATAAATCGGGCTTCAGCAGAAAAGCAGCTTCGTAGTGTTGCAAGTTTCCTCCTTTACACTTAGTTCCTGAACCTGATAAGCAGGATGTCTCCATCCTGCACCAGGTAGTTTTTGCCTTCTATTTTGACTTTGCCGGTTTCGCGCGCGGTCTGAAATCCGCCGGCAGAAACCAGGTCCGTATAGTGCAAAACTTCAGCTTTGATGAAACCACTGGCCAGGTCGCTGTGAATCATGGCTGCCGCGTCCAGGGCGGTAGTACCCAGGGGAGCAGCCCAGGCCCGGGATTCCGTCCCTTTCACGGTGTAGAAGCGAATAATGTTCAGTTTCTTGAAACTGCGTTCTACTAGGGCCTGGGGACCTTCGGGCGTCAGACCCAGGCTGGTTCTCAGCTCCCGGCGCTCGTCTTCGGCAAAGCCGACTGTGGCTAGTTCCAGAGCGCAGGAGAATAGTACCGGGTCGAATTGGGCAAGGCGCGGGAACTGCTCGGGATCAGTCGGTATCGTGTCAGAACAGTTTATGCCGTATAACATAGGTTTGGTTACGAAGAGATTCAACGACTTCAGGGCGGAAAGTTCCTCGCGGGAAAGTTCCGGTCGAGCGAAACCCTGCTCTAAGGCAGGGTACAGTTTTTCAAGTGCCTGTAAGAGGTGCTCACGCTCGGGCGATTTGGGTTCTTTACGTACATGTTCTAGCCTTTTCTCCACAATGGCCAAGTCAGCCAGAGCGAGTTCATTCTCTACAATTTGCGCGTCCTCGTCCGGGTTCACAGCGTCGAACACGTGCGAGACTTCATCGGCGGGGAAGTTACGGACCAGATGGAGAAGAAGATGAGCTTCCCGAATATGAGCGAGAAAGCGGTTACCCAGCCCTTCGCCCTGACTGGCTCCTTTGACCAGACCGGCTATGTCCACAAAGTCAATATGCGCGGGAGTGACCTTTTCTGGGTGCAACAGCTGGCTGATTTGCTCAAGTCTTAGGTCGGGAACTGTGACTACGCCTACGTTCTTTTCTATCGTGGTGAAGGGATAACTGTCCACTTTGGCCTGGCCTTTGGTCAGAAGGTTGAACAGGGAAGATTTGCCGACATTGGGCAGGCCGATGATTCCTACTCTCATGAATGCATACCGGTTTGATTCTTGGTTTTTCTCCAAGTGCTCGGGGAAGTGTTTTCTGCGGAAGCAGCGGGTTGGGAAACGAGACTAGCATCCTCGGCGTTGAAGCGATTCATAGCAGCTTCCAAACCTTCGCTGATTACGGCTAGGCAACATGCTGCCGCCCGATCCAGGATTGTTGGCAACAGGCTTTCTTCGGTAGGGGAAAAGCGTTCCAGGACATAATCAACCGTATCCTGGCCCGGGGTAGGGCGGCCGATACCGACCCGCAGCCGGGGAAAGTCTGTGGTTCCCAGATGCCGGATAATGGAATCAAGTCCTTTGTGGCCACCGGCTGAGCCGCGAGGGCGCAGGCGCAGACGCCCAAAGGGAAGGTCTAGGTCATCGTAGACGACCAGAAAGCGATCGGGCTCGGCAAGCAGGTGTTCCCGCACTACAGGGCCAGATTCATTCATATACATTAGCGGTTTGACGAGTACCAGAGGTTCTCCGGCGTACTCTGTTCGGGCTACCGCCCGGCCGGACAGAAGGCGAAACCTGATCCGCAGTTTGCGGGCAATTGTATCCAGCACCATAAATCCGGCATTGTGCCTGGTCCCGGCATATCGCGCAGAGGGATTACCCAGACCAAACAGTGTCAAGTTTCCTCTCTCCGACGATAGCCGGTAATTTTGTCTGCAAGATTGCGGTCACTTCTTTTCTTTCTTCTCTGGCTTCTTGCCTTCTTTGGCCTCTTCCGGAGCAGCTTCCTTTTCTGCCTTCTGCTTTATTACCTCTGGTTCCTTTGCCTGCTCGGCGGCGGGTGCAGCAGCAGCTGCGGCGGCCGCGGCCTCCATCTGGGCGGCAGCAAGTTTGCGAGGTACCAGAATCGTTACTATTGCCGTATCTTCCGGTATGGCGAATTCTATCCCTTCCTTTTTGAGGTCGGCGACGTGTATGCTCTGGCCCAAACCCAGTTTGGTAACATCAACATCAAAACGTTCAGGAATGTGGTCTATGGTCGCCCGGATTGGAATACTCCGTAGCAGGTGATCGAGCATTCCGCCAGCTTTTACGCCTTCGGCGACGCCGTGCAGAACCACCGGTACGGCCATGGTTATTTTTTCCTCCGGATGCACCTTCTGAAAATCGACATGCAGCAAAGAGCCGGTTATGGGATTTCGCTGTAAGGTCTTGATGACGCATTTTTCTACCCGGCCGTCGATTTCCAGTTCCACTATCGGGCTGTGTCCTTTTATGCTTTCCAGGACCCGGTTGAATTCCTTGGCACTGAGGGTGAGCAGCAGGGAAGGGTCGCCATGGCCGTACATGACCGCAGGAATCTGTCCGGCGCGACGGAGACGGCGCATGGGCCCTTTTCCGGTTTCGGTTCTCAGGTTTGCTTTGATTGTGTATGCCATAATCTACCTCATTTCGTTTGTTTGCTTTCTAAATGAAAAGGGAACTTACCGAGTCTCCGCGGTGGATGCGCAGTATGGCTTCGGCCAATAGCGGAGCAACGGAAAGTACCTCAATCTTTTCACTTTTCTGTTCTGGTTTCAAGGCTATGGTGTCTGTCAGAATGACCCGGCTGATGCAGGAGTTGGCGATGCGGGCCAGCGCAGCGTTGGACAAGACGCCATGCGTGGCCAGGGCTCTGATACTTTTCGCGCCCTCCTTTTCCAAAGCCTCTGCCGCACCGACCAGAGTCCCGCCGGTATCTATCATATCGTCGTAGATGAGAGCGTCCTTTCCTTCAACCTCTCCTACTACATTCATCACTGTGGCCTGATTGGGCCCGGCGCGTCGCTTGTCGATGATAGCTATAGGCACTTCGGTGCCCAGGCGACGGGCAAACCCGCGCGCCCGGTTCGCCCGACCGGCATCCGGGGCTACTATGACCAGGTTGGCTTTGTCGGAGTGACTGAGGTAGTCCAAAAAAATCGGGACTGTGTACAGGTGATCAACCGGAATGTCAAAGAAGCCCTGTATCTGGTCGGCGTGAAGCTCTATGGTAAGGATGCGGTCGGCTCCGGCCCGTACCAGAAGGTTGGCAATGAGCTTGGCAGACAGCGGTACACGCGGCTCATCTTTTCGGTCTTGGCGCGCGTAGCCATAGTAGGGAATGACGGCGGTGATGCGCTCGGCCGAAGCCCGTCTCAGCGCATCAATCATCAGCAGTAGCTCAAGTATGTTTTCGGCAGGAGAATGGGTGGACTGGATGACAAAAACGTCAGAGCCGCGTACGCTCTCGCCGATGTTTACCCGTATTTCTCCGTCGGCGAAGTTGCGTACTTCTGCAGTGCCGAGAGATGTCTCAAGCTGGAGACAGATTTTCTCTGCCAAGGGTCGGTTTGACCGCCCACTGAATATTTTCAGCTGTGCTTGCATAGTTTCTCTCTTTCTGCAAAGTCCTTATCTTAACCTGGCTCGCTGTCTGCAGGAGCCGGGCCATACTCTGGGGCGGGAGGAGTCGAACCTCCACAACAGGATCCAAAATCCTGGGTCCTGCCAGTTAGACGACACCCCAACTGTTACACACCGGTGCTTCACTGCGCACTGTCTGTTATACGCTTTCGGTCTGGATGGTGCGGGTCCGGATGCAGGATATGCCTTGCCGTTCTAGTGCGGCCATCGGGTCCTGCCGGTCCCGTTTCACCAGGCCAAAGACCGTACTGCCGGAACCGGACAGACTGGCAAGTAAACAACCTGCATCCAGCATGGCGCGTTTTACGCGTTTCAAGTGTGGAAACCTGTTGAAGACTGGCATCTCAAAGCTGTTGCTGACCAGCCCTGCCGTCTGTTCCAGTTCACCTTGCCTCAGTTTGCGCGCCAGTATCTTAGGAGAAAAGGGCTTCTCTGTCAACTGCCGGTCCGCGAAGGGGTCGGCAGGACTAGAGGCGAGCGGACCGCCTTTTGCTTTCGTATGCGTTCTCATACGGTCAAGGGCGGCGTAAGCCCAAGTGGTGGATATGGGATAACCGGGATAGTGCAGAAGCACTTCTAGGCAGGGAAGGTTCAGGGAGCGGACCTTTTCTCCCCGGCCTCGGACAACACAGGGTTTGGCGAGAAGCAGAGCGGGTATATCACTTCCCAGTCGTGCGGCGATACGGCGGAGGCGTTCAGGAGGAAGAGCCTGTTCATGGAGAAGGTTCAGACCTTTCAGAATTGCGGCAGCGTCGCTGGAACCGCCTCCCAGTCCGGCGCCAACCGGTATTCTCTTGCGGATGTGGATGCGACATCCGGCCCGAACGCCCAGAGCGGCAAAAAAAGCCTGGGCGGCAGAGTAGGCAAGATTTCCCGGTCCGGATGGGATGGCAGGGTCATCAGTTTTGACCGTAATGCCGGAAGGAAGCAAGGTAATACTGACAATATCGCACAGTTCCAGGGGAACGATTATGCTCACTATCTCGTGATAGCCGTCCGCTCTTTTTGGACCGACCCAGAGGCCCAGGTTTATCTTGGCAGGTGCTTTCAGGACGGCGCGCGACGTTTTCCGTTTCATGCCCCGATTTTCATCTGGCCAATCTTATTCCCGTAACCACAGGGAGGCAGTGGTAACCCGCCAGTTGGGGTCGAAGAAACCGGCGGCTCTCACGCCGGCCCAGGCCCAGCGGCGTACGGTGTTGTCATAGATGACATAGTCGGGTATTCCGGTGCCGCCGGACGCCAGTAAACCCCAAAAGTTGGATAACTTTGTATGCTCTCTGTTTGTCCCCATGCGGACGAGCAGGAGTTTCTGGGGATTTTCCGGATTGGGATAGACAAAAACACAGGCCAGGTCAGGACCAAGACATTTGTTCTGCAGGTACATACGACCCTGCCGCACCTGTAGCGGCAGGTGACGGGATATGCGGCGGGTGTAGCTGTTTTCCTCCCTGCCGCCATACAATATCAGGTTATACTTTGCTGCCACTGCCGGGGTGACTTCTGTGTCGGGCAGTACTTCCGACAGTCCATTTCCCCGCTGCCACCAGCGCATTGCTTCCTGGACAGCGGCATGGCGCAGAAAGTCAGTCAACGTTGGGTCCTGGGTGCCATAGACCAGCGCGAAGGGACGAAAATAGGCCTGTCGCGCCGGACCGTACACAGATGGGGTTTTGGTAAGACGTTGGGAACCGGGTTCCTTTTTTCTCCAGACGTTACGTGCGCGAGAAAGGCGAATTACCGCAGGAAGGGAAACGACCTTTCCCAAATTCTGGCCGTCGACTGTAAGACGGGGTGTGGTGGCAAAGAAGAGTCGTTCGTCCAGATGGAGGGTAATCTGGGCTATGTTTCTGGTTTCTATGCTGATGAGGGTATCAGAAGCCCAGGCTTCGATTTCTGCCATACGTCCCACTGTCCGGACACGGTCAATCGTTAGCCAGTAGGCACGGTTGGACTGACCCAAATCAGCGGTACGGAATCGGATATGGCGCGGTCCGGGGTTGCGGCGGCGCACTTTTAGGAAGTTCATCAGGTCCGGGTCGTCCACAACACAGAGGCTTTCAGATTCGTATTGCCACCAGTGTCCGCGGCCCGGCACTTCCTTGTAATGGTACTCGTAACCTAACTCGCTCAGCCAGAGGGCGAAGTTGCGGCCGTGGAAGGTGGGCACATTGTCGTCTTCTCCGCCGTGCAGGATGAATACCGGCAGGTTGGCGGCGTTGGTAAGGTGCACTACCGTGTTGTCGGTGGCCATGACGCGGTCACGTATGCTTATTTGTTCCGGCTCGGCAAAAATCAAGCTGCGTTGCAAGAACCAGGGCAGATAGAGAGGAATAGTGGGCCAGCCGGCCAGGGCTGCCAGGGCGGCGAAGCGGTCGGGATGGGCAAGTCCGATATGCCAAGTTCCGTGTCCACCCATGGAGTGACCGGTGAGCAGGACACGGTCCGGGTCTATAGGCAGGCGGGCGAGCAGGTAATCCAGAACTTCTAGGGCGTCCAAACGGCCCCAGTCCTGCCAGTCAAAGCCGTACGGCCGTCGATTTGTAGGGCAGACAACGAAGGCCCAGTCCTTGGGTTTAAAACATTCTATCAGGCCTGCTGCTTCCACACTGGCACCGTGGAGCGAGAGGATGAGGGCATATTTGTGCGCGGGATTGTAGTTGCGGGGATAAAGTATGCCATAGTACTGGCAGGAGCCGTCCATAGCGGAGATAAAGGTTTCTTTGCGGGGCTGGGCAATGGTTCTGACGCGAAGCAGGAGCGTGTCAGAAAATGTGTCAAGGCTTGTCTCGACCCGGCAGAGCAGGCGGATCTGGGTGCTGTCTTGGGAGAGAGCGGGCAGTTTGGCGAGCAGAGGCACCTTTTTTGTTCCGAGGCCGGGGAGGTTGTGAATCGTAGTTTCGGCGATTATGTTGTCGCGGTGCAGCAGGAGAACGCGTATGCTGTCTATGCGTTCGTCGGTCGTGTTTACCAGCGGCAGTCCGCACCAGGCGGAAAGGCTGGAGTCAGCTATGGCGTCGGGTAGGGTGACGTCTGCACTCAGAATGACAACCCGGCACGGAGCTGGTGTCAGCAGGAAGCGAAACTGCTGGTCGCCAAAGCCGGCCAGCGATACCAGCAGGCGGTTAGGACCGGAGTCCAGCAGCACGGGTTGAATGTATTTTCCTGTACCGTACACATCGCCCTGATACGTTATTCCGTTCAGGTAAAAGGAAGCTGCCTTTGGGGCGATGGCCAGTGCGCGACAGCGTTGGGGAAGAACGAATTCGGTGTAGGCGTACCCGGCGGCGAGTAGGGCGGGGGTGCCGTAGTAATTGCGGAGTGAGTCCCAGCTGACATTCTGGTAGTCCGTGTTCACCCAGCCGGCAGAATCAGCGCTCGCCCGGCGGCAGACGGTCACACCCGAAGTCATCAGCGCCGAGCGGAAGGAATCGCCTTCCTGGGGTTGAAACTGGGCCGGGTCGGTTATTACTCCGGTGAGTCCTTCCCGTACGCCGATGGAGAAAGGACCACATATTCTCCAGTCTCGCAGCGTCAGCGTGTCGGCAATGCTTGCCGGTACTGCGACTGCTCTTGTGGTTTGCCAAGCCAGTAAAAGGGAGGCAAGCAGGAAGTTAAGTCGCATGTGGCGTGCTAGTATATCCTTTCCTTCTTCCGGGTCAAAGGCTAGCGGGACTGGAGGGCAGAACGGGGATGACGGCGGTATTTTGCGGGGAAGAGGGGCAGATTCTTTCTAAGGGGCAGTTCGGACATATGGGATTGGTGCGGCAGTGGGTCTTGGCAAGGCGCACCAAAAGGGCGTGGTATTCGTTGTAAAGCCGACTGCTGCGGGGGAGGTTTTGGTGAAACCAGGATTGGATTTCAGAGTAGGATTCATTGCCGCGAGCCAGACCAAGACGACGGAGAATACGTCGGGTGTAGGCGTCCACCACGAACACGGGGCGATTCAGGGCGTAGAGAAGAATAGAATCAGCCGTTTCCGGACCTATGCCAGGACAGCTGAGCAGTTGGCTTCGCAGTTTTGCAGTTGGTGTCCGTCGGAGGCCGGCAATACCGCCCCGGGCCGATAACCATTTTGCCATCGCCAAGAGTCTATCTGCTTTCTGATTGTGGTAACCGGCGGGTCTTATGCATAGAGCCAAGTGATGGCGCGAAACCCGTTTGAGAGCGGCAATACTCAAGAGCCGATTCTGCCGCAAATGTTCTATCGCCCTTTCCACATTTCGCCAATTCGTGTTCTGCGTCAGTATTGCGCCGACAATGACTTCCCAGGGTGAGTCTGCCGGCCACCAGTGCTGGGGACCGAAGGCGGCGTACAAGAGGTGGTAAATGGTCTGGAGAGAAGAAGGCGATTTTACTGACGGGTCAGATTGACTACTACTCAGACACACGGCGGAAGGAGTCGGGTCTGGCCGGCGGGCGCAGGGAGTGAAGCGGGCAGGGAGTCGTGGGTTCGGTTCCTTTCAAGAAAACTTCGTAGCGTACCCGAGGACAGTGAGGAGTAGCCAATTTGCCGGATTGTTCGCAGACCGGAGCCGTGGTTATGCTGTCAGGTACGGGAAAACTTTTGACAGTGTCCGCAGGTACCTGTTTCATAAAGTCAGCCCATATGGGTGCGGCGATGCCTCCGCCAGTTGCTCCCCGGAAGATGGTTTTCTTGCGGTCGTAGCCCAGCCAGACTCCAGTGCAGAGAGTGGGAGTGTAGCCTATGAAGGAAGCGTCAGTATAGTCATCTGTGGTGCCGGTTTTTCCTGCGGCCGGACCGGTGTAGCCTAAGCTGCGAATAACCGAGGCAGTGCCTTCATCAACCACGCTGGTAAGCAGGCTGGTGACCAGATAGGCGGTTTGGGGGCGAAGCACCGGTTGAATCTGGGGGTGGTTTTCTTCCAGGAGCTTTCCCTGGTGGTCTCGAATGCTCTGGATAAGGAACGGTTTGACGCGGGAACCGCCATTGGCCAGAGTGGCATAGGCTGCCGTCATTTCCAGAAGGGTGATTTCCACCGAACCCAGCGCCAGCGAATAGTAAGGCGGCAGTTTCTGATTTATGCCCATCAGATTGGCGTAGCGGGCGATCAATTCCGGACCGAGACGTTGGGCTACCCGAACAGCGGGCAGGTTGCGGGAAAGCGCTACGGCTCGGCGGACGGTTACCGGTCCGAGAAACTTGTTGTCGTAATTCTGCGGTCGGTAGGGAGGTTGACCGGGAATGCTTATTTCCAGAGCCGAATCCTGGATAATGTCGCAACAGGTAAAACCATTGTCTATCGCAGCGGTGTAAAGAAAGGGTTTGAACGCAGAGCCTACCTGTCTTCTGGCCTGGGTGGCGCGATTGTATTCGCTTTGTCTGAAATCGCGGCCACCCACCATGGCCAGAATAGAGCCGTCGCGGACGTCCAGGCACACCAGAGCTGCCTGCAGGTATTCAGGCGGTCCAATGGTGGAATCGCGTGCAAACGCGGAATCGTACCAGGACTTCGGCTTTTTCAGACCATAGTCTCTTTCCAGACGTGAAACACGCTCGGCCACAGCGCGACTAGCGGCGGTTTGATAGTCCAAATCCAGGGTACTGTACACCACCGCTCCGGACCGATAGACAAAATCAGGCCCGTAACGCGCAATGAGGTCCCGGCGGATATCCTCCACGAAGTAGGGCGCTTCGCTGAGCCCTTCTGCGCCTCGCTTTATTACCAGTTGTTCCTTGCGCGCCTGTTCGTATTCGGTCTCAGTTATGTAGCGCCCCTGCCTCAGTTTTTTGAGGAAAAAGTCGCGGCGGGCCAACAGACGTTCTGAGTGCTGATAGGGGGAGTAGACTGTCGGATTGGCCAGCATTGCCGCCAGGGTGGCGCATTCGGCCAGCGTGAGTTTGGAGACCGGTTTGGCAAAATAACGTTCTGCCGCAGCTTGTACGCCGTAAACCGAGCCGCCAAACCAGACCTGATTCAAATACATTTCCAGTATTTCCTGTTTGGAGAAGCGACGCTCCAGCTCTATGGCCAGAAGCATTTCCTTCAGCTTGCGGTCCAGGCTCCGTTCGTAGGTGAGAAACATGGAACGGGCCAGTTGCTGGGTTATGGTGGAGGTGCCCCGTAATTCTCCCGGACGACGTATGAATCCCCAGACGATACCGGGAATGCGGAGCAAGTCTATGCCCCAGTGCGAGTAAAACCTTCTGTCTTCAACCGCTATTACTGCCTGTTTGAGCGGGTCGGGAATGCTGTCGAGCGGGACCGGGCGGCGGCGCTGTTCGTAAAACTCGTGTATAAGGCGTCCTTTGCGGTCCAAAACCCGCGTGGCAGCGGGAGCGCGGAAACGGGCTATTTCTTCTGGGGTGGGAAGGCCGGCACGCAGTTGCAGTAGTTTTACCGAGCCGCCAGTGAGCAAGGCAACGAGTACAAGGACGGCGAAAACTACTTTGGCTGTGCGTTTAGACTTCACCGGGATGAACGGAATAGGTCTGGTTTCCACTCAGAACCGCAGCTCCTGCGGACAAACAGGGGAAGGCGCGGGTAAGGGACAGGGCTACTCATAGGGCTGGGGCAATGAGTTCCGCCAAATCAGCTATGCGTACCAGTTGTTCGGAGTTGGTGGTTCTTACCGCATCTTCCAGGGTCGACGTGCAGAAGGGGCAGGCAGTAGCGATGATTCGCGCCGGCAGAGCAAGCGCATCGCGGACCCTGATTTCGGCCAGCCTTTCCTTTCCTTCTGACTCAACCCACATCCTGCCGCCTCCTCCTTCGCAGCACAGACTGGTTTCGGCGCTACGGTCATACTCGACGAAGAGCTCGTCAGCGAGGGCGTGCAGCAACTTGCGGGGCTCGGCGAATACCTTGTTCTGTTTTCCCAGAAAGCAGGGGTCGTGATAAGTAACGCTCTCTTCCAGTTTGTGTCTGATACGGAGTTTGCCTTGTTCAAGCAGTTCGGCCAGTAACTGCGTATAGTGCATAACTGGAGAAACAAGGCCGGTGTAATCGTTTTTCAGCGCATTGAAGCAGTGGGGCGAGAGAGTAACTATACGTTCAGAGCGGACAGAATTGAGTTTTTCCGTGTTCTGGCGGGACATTTCTTCAAACAAACCCTCTTCGCCCAGCCGACGTTGCTCACTGCAACAGCAGCTTTCCTCTTCGCCGAGGACACCGAAGTCCACACCGGCAGATTGCAGGATGGTGACAAGGGCGCGGGCTGTCTTCTGACCCCGTTCGTCGTAACAGGCTGTACAGCAGACAAACAGCAGCGTGTTTACTCTTTCACCCGGTTTCAGTATCCTGATGGACAAACCGTCTGCCCAGCCCATTCGTTTTTCTCGCGCACGCGACCACGGATTGCCCTGCAGGAAAGTGCTTTCCAACGCAGTCTGAATACTGACTGCCATGCGTCCGCCCTCTACCAGCCGAGAACGTAGCGCGGTAACCAGGTAGGCGGGGTTGACATTTTTGGGACAGCGGAGGTTACAGGTTGTACAGGCGGTACATTCCCAGATGCCAAGTTGTGGGAGGTCGCCTGGTCGTAGAAGCGACTCCTGTTCGGCGAAAACCAGCTTCCTTACATTCAGGCTGGACTTTGTGGAAACCGGGCAGGCACCGGCGCATCTGCCGCATTGGATACAATTGCTGATGTGGTACTCTGTTTTTACCATTGGACGTGATTCTAGCTTGCCTGGTTGACAAATCAAGGGAGAACATGTCTTATTTCCGGCTCTCGTCTGGCAGCACATATTTGCGGTCAGTTGCCTGTTCTCGGGCAGCTTCTCTTCTGCCCGAACAGTCTGTGGGCTTGGGTCCAACAGGATTGGGGAGCTCAGTCTCTTCTGTTTCTATTCCGCTGTTGGTTGCTTACCGGTCAGAGAAAGAACCGGGTATTATTCTTGTGGTAGCAATCTAACCTTTAATCCCGTCTGTATTTGACGGTACGGTTCATTCGCCGATGGTCAGGGAGCGAGCTGTTCGACTCTGCTAGCGACCAGGACAAAGAACTGGGGAGGTAGCGAGGAAGTTGGCACGGAAATTGAGGGGGGGGTGACCCCCCGGGTGACCCCTAGGGTCACTTTTCGTGTCACCTGCCTAGTCAGCAGCGAGGCCACCGTTTGGCTAACTTACGGTATGAAATAGGGATACATCTTGAAACTTATAATCCGTATCAGCTTCGGATTGAACAGGGGGTTGAATATGGCCGTTATGCAGAGTGTCAGGTCCAGGTTGACTTGGGAAGTGAGGAGAGGGCTAAAGCGGAATTTGACTTGGGGAATGTTCTGCCCGTACAGCTCGGGTGCCAAGGCCGGGGTGGAGATAAGGATGGCTGAGAGAGCAGGGGGAAGACGCAGGAGGTCTGGTTCAGAGCCAGGTTACGTGTGGTTGACAAGGTTTTTTGTCGGGCTAGTATGCTTCTGGTGGAGGCGTATGGGTGCTGGTGTGCCTGGCGGACTTCAAATCCGTATGGTCTGCGACAAGTGGACCGGTAGGTTCGATTCCTACACGCCTCCGCCAGTTGCTGGCGAGAATAGATTCGGGGTTTTTCAGTCCGGAATCCGGTTCAGTTCCGCATCAGTTCGGCGCAGGTACACAGGTACCAGCTTTTCCAAATTGTCGCCGCCTTCTCTCAGTATGGCTTCCTTTGCCGCTTCTGCTACGACCTGCGCTTCCGGGTGGGTAACGGGGGATATTATTGCCGCGATTCCGGATTTGTGGAGTAAAGGGAAACACAGAGGAGCAGCTTCACCGCACAGCACCAGTTGACTAAGGGGAAGTTTTAGAGGGGAGATTATGCCGGGCAGTTCTTTCGGGGCAGCCACACACGGAGCGAGCAGGGTCTTTTCTCGCGTAAACAGGCCGCAATATACCTGTTGTTTGCGTGCATCAGTTAGAGCCAGGTAGGCAGTTGCGCCAATGTCGGATGTTATCGGTAAATCGACAGCGGCTGCTGTCCGGGCGATGGCCCTGAGAGTTTCGATGCCTTTTACCGGAATTTGCCAAGGCAGAGCCAGGCCTTTGGCCACGCTCAGACCTACTCTTAAGGAGCTGAACATTCCCGGCCCTATGGTCACGCCGATGCCATTCAGCTGAGAAGTTTCGATGCCCGTACACCGGCAGGCGAGACTGACAAGCTCTAGCAGGACTTCGTTATGATTCAGACCGGAGCGACGTACGGCAAAACGCAATCCGGTGGCGTCAAGAAGCGCTACACCGGTAGAATTGCTGCTGGTCTCAAGCCCGAGAAAATACTCGTTTGCCTGCGCAGAGACGATGCCGGCGGAAAAGGAGGCTGGTTGTGCAGCGGTCATCTCGTTTCGGGATGGTTAAGCAGGTAAAGTTCCAGAAGACCTCGAGCTACCAGGTCGGGTTCTACCCGTTGTATGCGGGGGATGAGCTTTCGCATCCTGCTGGCATCGCCGCCGGTGGCAATTACCGTGTAGGTGCGGTGTGTGGTTTTTTCCAATTCGTGTATCATGGCGTTGATTCCCAGAGAGAGCAGGCAGGTAGCACCAGCTTGCAATGATTCGGCGGTATTGGCGGTGAGAAGGGCACGGAAAAGGCGAGGCCGTAATCGGGGCAACTGGGCTGTGCTCTGTTGCATGGATGTTAACATCATCTGGTGTCCGGGCAGGATAGGACCGCCCAGAAAGCGGCCCCGGGCTGTTATTACATTGAAGGTTATGGCGGTGCCAAAGTCAATAACCAGAAGGTTCCCCGTAAACCTACTGCGGGCACCTGCAGCTGCACAGATACGGTCTTCGCCCAGCTGGTGGCGTTTGTATCTAATATTCAGTCCGGTCAACGACCTAGGGGTGAGTCGCCAGGGCTGGCAGCCGGTACGGGTGCGCAGGTAGTCAAGGCAGCGGGCGGTCTGTTCGGGTACGACAGAGGCTAGAGCAATACCGGTGATAGTTTTTCCTGGTGGTACGAGGCGACCGAGCCGGGAGGAGAGAAGCCGAGTAGGTACCTGACGGCGGAAGAGAAGACGACGACCACAGAAAAGATGCGAGCAGGTATGGGTATTGCCAATGGTTACGGTCAGGATCATCGCAGTTTTCGCACCTGCCCTGAGTTTAGGACAATCACTTTGCCTCCGTCTGTGCGCAGAACGAGATGTCCTTCTGTGTCCAAATCCACAACTGTGCCCACATAGCGTCGCAGCCAGGTTTTCACCTCTACACGGCGATGAAGAATGGCGGAACGCTGTTTGATGGCGCTCAGATGTACAGCCTGACCACCTTCGGCGGTTTCCTGTAGAAGTCGAAACAAGTGTTTTAGTATGCGCAAGAGCAGTTCGTGTTTGTCCTCGTACTTGTTGGTGAACTGGAGCAGAGACCCGGCTTCGGGAAGCCATTCCGGGAAGGCGGTTTGATTTACGTTTATGCCTATTCCCACTACCAGCCGCGAATTCTTTCGCTCGCACAGAATCCCGGCTATTTTCTTGTTATTCAGCAGCAAGTCGTTGGGCCAGCGAATCAGCGGTTTGAGTCCGGTAAGGTCCTCGATACCCAGGCATACGCTTAATCCGGCCAGTTGAGTAATGGTAGGAAGAAAAGGGCAATCAGCTTGTCCGGGTAGTAGAACAGAAAAAGTAAGGCTGTCCCTATCACCATACCAAGGTCGGCGGAATCTGCCTCGGGCCTGGGTCTGTTCTTGAGCCACGATTATTGCCGGCTCGCCCGACTCGGGAAGCGTAAAGGCGTAGTCGTTGGTGGAAGAACACGTGTTGAGCAGATAGACTCGGCCAAATCTGGTCAATTCCTGCAGTAACGTGCCGGAAATGGTGTGTTTTGCCGGCTCCATCTTATGGTGTGACACGAACCAGCCTCAGGGCAGTACCGGTTTTTCTTTCCACGGCCACATAGAGACCGGCAGGCAGGGCTCGGCCGGCATTATCGCATCCGTCCCACATAAGGACAGTCGGTGGTAACTGGTTTGCCGGTGCGGCTACAAAACGTACCAGCCGACCGGTGGCGTCATAGATGTCTATCCCTGAACTGGCGCCGGCCAAAAGGAAGTGCAGGTGGGAACGGAAAGGGTTTGGTTCTGCAGTTAAGCAGGAAACTGGCGGGCAGAAAGAAGAAGAGGGATGGCAGATACCCACAGGAGTGGTGTTGCGGAACAGATAGTTGGGTTGAGCGGCTACCCAGTTGGTTACAAGCAGGTCCGGGTGGGAAGAGTAACTGTAGAATGCCGTCACATTTCCCGTTCCGGAATCAGGAGCCAGGGCAAGGCTGAACCATCCTGCCAACGGGTCGTGACAATACGCAGTAGAAGGTAGTCTGCGGCCGTTTACCAGAATGCTGTCCAGGCGGTGTAGGGGCCGGTGGGGAAGGGTAAAAAGACTCTGTCTGCCGTTGCCTGAAAATGTGGCCGCGCTGTTCACTAGGTGTCGGTTAGCAATATCAGCCCAGACTACTGTTTCGCAGACCAGCTGAGTAGGAATAGATGGCGACCAGGACCAGGAAGGCACGGTGTCCAATGTGCCTGCGCGGTTTTCGAACACTACGAGCGGCTCCCACCAGCCGCCGGCGGCCAGCTCCGGATAGCCGTCACCGTTCACATCGGCCCAGGCAACACAGGAAGAATAGCGGCGTTTGCGCAGCATAGTGTACCGGGCAAGCGTGTCCAGCGTGCCTTGGGAATTGCGGAAAACCTTGATGCTGCTGGGTTCGCCGTTCTGACCATTCGAAGCCACAGCCAGATCCAGCCAGCCGTCTTGGTCGTAATCGCCAAAAGCCAGGCGCAGTACCCAGCCGATTCCTGCTTGAGCGGTCCAGGCAGGCGCGGGGTTGAGTGCGCCCTGATCGTTGCGGTACATGGTGACCAGCCCGCGCTTCTGCGCAGGTATTACCTGGCCCACGAACAGGTCCAGGTCTCCATCGTTATCAATGTCGCAAAAGCGGACAGCGTCGGAAGGAAAGCCGCTCTTGGCGGTCCAGAAAGGCAGGGTGTCAAGTCTCCCCGCATTATTACGATAAATACGTACGGAATCTGTTTCATTCTGATAAGCGTCGCCTGCAGAGATAGCCAGGTCCAAGTCGCCGTCCAGATCAACGTCACCCAGACAACAATCAAAGGAGGAGTGTTTGTCTTTTGCCTTCCAGAATGGCGCAGAGGCGAGGCCGGAACCGGTATTGCGATATACACGGGCTACCAGTTCTCCTGCCCCGGCGTTACCCAGATAGGCTACAGCCAAATCTTCGTAGCCATCGTTGTCTATGTCGCCGGTGTAGCAATGGCCGAAATAACCCTGGTCTGACGAGCGCCAGGAAGCGGTCTGCTCCAGAGTGCCGTTGTTGTTCAGATAGACACCGTTTCGATTGAGCGCCATATCGTTGCCGTTTGACGTGCACAGGTCGAGAAAACGGTCGGAGTTGATGAAAGCAAAGGAACCGCCGGTAGTATAGTCGTTGTCCTGCGAGTTCCAGTCTGGTCGCGAAGGTAGAGGAATGTTGCCGGTGGCCACGGCGATGTATGCGGCCAGAATTAGATACAACCTAGCGGGTCCGAACACCCCAACAGAAATAGGCTTGTGGTCCACCCGAATACTCCGTCCGAGTCAGCTCGGGGTGTAGTTACTGTTTGTAGCCGAGCTTTCTCAGGAAATGCTTACGTTTCTCTACTTCTTCTGCGGTCTCTACACCTTTTGGTTTCTCGCCGTCTATGACCCCGAGGATTCCCCGACCGGTACCACTGTCGGCTACTACGACCTGCACCGGATTAGCTGTGGCGCAGAAAATGTTACACACTTCCTGCACCGACTTAATTGCGTTTAGCACATTGATGGGGAAGCAGCCTTGCATCAGGATGAGGAAGCTGTGTCCTGCCCCAATTTTCTGAGCGTTGCGTATAGCCAACTCCACCAATGTCGGGTCGGTTCCGCAGTGACGGATAAGGCAAGGTCCCGAAGCCTCGCAGAAGGCAAGTCCGAAACGGGCCCCAGGCACAGAAGAAATCATAGCCTCATACAGGTCTTCCACTGATTTTATGAAGTGAGACTGGCCCAGGATGAGGTTGGCTTCCTCTGGCTTTTCAATAGCTACGACGCTTAGTTCCACCGCTGCCTCTAACGGTTCAGAGTGACTTTACCTGCCGCTGTAAATCCCTTTGCCTGGAACCGGTAGATGTATGTTCCCGAAGGCAGAGGGGTACCGTTTTCGTCTGTTCCATCCCATTGGGCAGAAAGTGTACCTGAGCCGGAGCGATTCAGAGTCAGTGTGCGCACCAGGGCTCCTGATGGCGTGTATATGCGGACAAGCCCGGAGCTGGTGCCATAGCGGGCAAGCGTAAAGCGGATCTGGGTAGAAAAGGGATTAGGCGAGGCATCAAAGCGACTGTCCCCGGGTTGCAGTTGATTCTCACCCGAAAGTGCCACAGTCGTGGCTGTGAAACGAATCATGGTGCTTTCGGGTGAGCATACGGGCCAGGTGGTCCAGAGGTCAATATTGCGTCTGGTGGCGAACGTATCTTTGGCCCAGAAATAGTAGTCAACGGTTGCGGGCATGGTTACTTGGGGAATGGTATAGAAGTATCGTCCTGCTACCGAGGAGTCGGAGCGTACGGAGGTCCAAGTGCCCCGGTTTACACGGTAAAACAGAGATTCCGCTCCCACTGCCGAACCGGGGCCGTCGCTGATGTCAACCCACACGACATAGGGGCCGGCATAGTTGGTATCACGGAGGACACGGGCATTGGCAAAAGTGGGAGGCTGCAGGTCCCAGCCGGGTATGTTCAGGGAGTTCAGCTGGAACATATGCTCCACGTTTATAAAATTGTTGGAGGCGCCGTTCTGGCTCATAGCCGCGGCTACACCATTCGCACCCGCGAAAATCCCGGGCACACACCACTCGTATATCCAGCGCCTGTCGTCTGAACCCATGTTGTCAGAGTAAGTCATATAATCCCGGATAACCAGACAGGGCCAGAAGTAGTCGCCAGACATAGGTACGCGTACCTTGCCCTTGGCTACGATTTTCTTCTGATGCTGTTCGTTAGCGGTGTATCTGACGCCCGGGAACAGTTCGTAAGACCAATTGACAGCAGACATCCAACCGCTGCCATAGAACATGGGCGTGGAGTAGATTAGACCATCAGGTCTGTAGTTGCCGATAAAGCGGAATGTCTGTTGCGTGAAATCTATGCCGTCAAAATACAGACCAAACTGATTCTTGTACAGATAAGACCACTGCACAGAGTTGCTCAGCGTGTCAATTTCGCATATGTCCGGGCTGGGCGGATCCACAGCCATTGACTCCGGTGCCGGTGTTCTTCCCTGGCTGGGCGATACCAGACCGGCTTTGGCGAAAAGACCGCCGGGATAGCTCGTCAGGTCCCACACCTCGCGGGTAGAGTCAAACGGTGTCCACATAAATACCGTGGAGTTCTGCTTAAACTGACCGTAGGTGTTGGAAACTAGAGGGATCTCATGGCTTTCAATCATCAGGTTTTGGGCAAAGCTTAGCGTAGTCAGACAAAGCAGTATGGCCATTACGGTAGCGCACTTATGCATGATACCTCCGTGCGGTTAGATGCCTGGGTGTATTTTAGAAGGCACAGTTTTGCTAGTCAAGCGGTTTTCGTTTCTCCCAGGGAGAGGTGGCAAAGGCGGGTTTGGCACTTCAACTCTGGCAGGTTGCGACGACTCCGGATGTTTCGACCGTAGAGTGAATTCTCACAAAGAAGGTATGGGGTGGAGAAAGGTTTGGAATTCGATTCTGCGGCCCTCGGGGTCTTGGGCATAGAAGTGATAGATGCGGTAACGGGGGCTTTCCTGCGGCGGGCCGATTGCGATGTCCTTTAGTTTTTCGTACATCCGGTCGACATAACGGCGATCATCTTTGAAGAAGGTGAGGAGTGCGCTAAGGTCTGCTTGCGGCTGGGCGTGAAATCCGACGAGCAGATTGTCGTGTCTGAGGATGCATATATCGGGCTGTTCCAGCCGGACACTCATACCGACTCGTTCCAGGTAAAACTGCTTAATTCTATCCAGCTCAGAAGTTCTAAGAAATACAATGCCGGCCATGCTTCCTCTCTTTCTGCCGACAGTGTAGCCTCCGCGCTGTCGTTTGGCAACTCAGACGGCCGCCTATGGTACGCAGTTTTCTGTGCGATTTCTCGTGGCACTGTCCCAATACGTTCGGACGGTCGAAGACCGTAGCTAACTTTGCCTACTTTTATCTGGGATTTCTCTGTTTATTTTTCTCCAAAGTGATGTGCCGTTATCTTCGCTAGCTTAACCTCAGGAAGACTGCGAACTTGACTTGGACTAGATTAGAACACTACAATTATCTTGGCACTGCGGCCCCCGATTTGCGTCAGAATGTTGTCGTTTCTTTCCGGGAGGAGTGCAACTGTCGTCGCAGCAGTGAAAGGAGGCCTAGATGAAAGGCGTGCTGTCAGTTGCAGGGTTTGTTGTCTTTACCTTAGCCGGCTACGGCCAGCACTGGGTGCAGCGGTACGATGGGCCGGTTCACGGGCGTGATCAGGCACTGGCGCTGGTAACCGACACCACAGGGAATGCCTACGTTACCGGTTTCAGTACTGATGCAGATGAAGACTGCTTTACCATCAAGTATGCAGCGACCGGTCTGTCGCTGTGGCAGCAGCGTAAGTCGGGTACGGTAGCGGGCGACGACCGGGCCGTGGCCATTCGGCTGTCTACCAGCGGAGCGTATGTCGCGGGTTACGCGCAGAACACAACTGAGGATTTCCTAGTTACAAAGTACGATCCGACGACCGGGGCTGAACAGTGGACCCGGTTTTACAACGGCCCGGGTTCAGGTAACGACCGTGCAACGTCGTTGGCTCTGGACGCAGCCGGGAATTTGTTTGTCGCCGGGTACGTGCGGAAGGATGATCACGACGAGGCAGCGGTTGTGAAATACGGTCCGGATGGCGAGGAGCAGTGGGCTGTGCAGATCCCACCTGAGATTGGTGACTTAGCCAGCTATGCGAGCGGCGTTGCGACTACTCCAACGGGCGGTGTATGCGTGTGTGGCCGGTACGAACGAAGCGATGGTACAAGCGACTATCTGGTAGCTCAGTTCGACCCCGGCGGTTCGCTGGAGTGGGTTAGACGTTACGACGGTCCGGCCTCTGGCAACGACTACGCCAGTGCTATTGGGATTGATGGCTTTGGTAACGTCTATGTTACCGGGACCAGCACTGGCACAACAACCGGTCTTGATTTCGCCACATTGAAATACGACCCGGAAGGCGAACAACTCTGGGTGAACCGGCACAATGTGTCAGGGGCGAATGCAGACGAAGCTTTTTGTCTCGGCTTGGATAGTTCTGGCAACTGTTTTGTTGCCGGTTATTCTGTTCGGCCTGCGCCCGGAACCGATTTTGCAGTAGTGAAGTACACTGCTGCCGGCGGCGAAATGTGGCGGCGGTACTATGGTGAGGGTGGTGGACGCGAGGATACCGCTTTTGCGTTGACCGTTGACGGGCTCGGAAATGTCTATGTTACAGGTGTAAGCGAGACCTCAAACGATCGGTGTAATGTTTTGGTTGTCAAATACGATAATGCTGGCAACCGGCTCTGGACTGTCTCCTGGGATGGCGAGGGATTTGATGATGCGGGTACTGCAGTTGCAGTCAGCCGTAGTGCAGTTTACGTGACTGGTTACAGCGACGGTATCAGCCAATATGACATGATAACTTTGAAATTTTTTGAGCACGACCTGGGAGTCGCCGCTTTCGTTGACCCGGAATCGAACGAGAAACTTCCGCCTCAACCGCTGGCACCTCAGGTTAGGTTTGCCAACTACGGTCTGGCTACGGATACCTTCCAGGCCTACGTCAAGGTGTATCGTGGTACGACGCTTGTGCATTCTGACGTGCAGACCGTGGTCGGGCTTAAACCCGGGGAGGAACAACTGGTGGTGTTCCGTGCGTTTTATGCCGAGGCTGGTTCTTACACGTTGCGCTGCTCGACTTATCGGGCAGGGGACTTGAACTCCGTAAACGATACCGCCGAGATTCAGTTTACCGTGCAGTGGACAACAATGCCGGGCTGGAGCAAACTGGCCGACGATATCAGTCCGGGTCTGAGTCTCAAAGGTGTCAAGGACGGCGGTGCGCTATGTTATGGTCGGTACACGCCCTCGAACTGGGCAGTGTTCGCACTCAAGGGCAATGGTACCAACGAGTTCTACCGGTATGAAATTTCGGGAGACTCGTGGTGCCAGCTCGAACCACTTCCCTTTGCGCCGGAGCGCCGAAGAACGGTCAAGAAAGGCGGGGCTTTGTGCTATGACCGCTATGATTCACTCGTGTTTGCTCTCAAAGGTAACGGTACACTTGAATTCTGGAAGTACTACACCCGGCGGGATTCTTGGGTGCAGTGCAGAAACTTGCCGGCCGGACCGCAGGGAAAGAAGGTGAAAGGCGGTGCCGGTCTGGCGTTTTATCATGCGGGACGGGACTCGGACCTGGTTTTCTGCATAAAGGGTAACAAGACCACAGAGTTCTATGCTTATCATGTGCAGCGCGATACCTGGTTTGTTCTTGATACTTTGCCTCGCACGGCCAAGGGCAGGGGATGGGGTGACGGCAGTTGTTTGGTGAATGCCGGCGGCACGCTCTACGCGCTGATGGGATACTCCAACTGGCTATGTGCCTACGAACCGGGCAAAGGCGACTCCTGGGTTATGCGCGAATCAATGCCGTTCTACGGTATCAGCGGTCGAAAGAGAAAAGCTAATATGGGAACCGCAATGTGCTTTGGCTCCGGCCGAATATTTGCTCTCAGGGGCGGAACGTGCGAGTTCTGGGCCTATTATCCTCTAGCCGACACCTGGATTGAGCTTGATTCCATGCCGAGACTACCAAGCAACCAGCCGGTCAAGGGCGGGGGGGCACTTGCTTTTGGCGGCGGATATGTGTGGGCGCTGAAAGGCAACAAGACTTTTGAGTTTTGGCAGTACTATCCAGGTACATACTGCGATGGAATTACCGTTACCGAACCCCAGGCTGGGGTACAAAGTGGTAATACCACCACAGGGATGTTGCAATTTCAACTATTCCCCAACCCGCCGGTCGAGGGTTGGACGACGCTCAGGTTAATTGGCGAAAGTGGCAAGTGGTCTTGTGGTCGGCTGCGTATCTTCGACGCTGCTGGCCAGTGTGTTCTCGTCCGGCAACTAGCAGCGGTGACTCCGCAACTTGATATACCGTTGGATGTAAACGACTTAGCCACCGGAATCTATCTTGTCCGTATTGATGCAAGCGGGGCCACGGTCACCCAGAAACTTGTTGTTCGGAAATAGCGAGACTTGTTTAAACGTTTTTACTGAACTTCCGACTCGTATTCTTTGCTGGTGACTTGGGTTTGAGGCGAGATCGTCGATCATACACCTAGCACTATTCCTTGCCGTATTTTCGGCCAACTTATGCACAACTGATGTACCGATTCTCTGCCTGCGGGGCTTGACACATAATTCGGTCCCTATTAGATTGTTGTGTGGCAAAGAAAAACAGCCAAATAATCCGTCCTCAATTTCCTGTCACGGCTGATAACCCGTTCGGGATAGACTTCTCACCGACGACAGCCGGCGGAACTGTGGCCAGAGAAACAGTGCAACACACTAAACCAAGTTAGTATGTTAAGCACTAAGGAGGAGGTGACATGAAATACGCAGCGACAGCGTGCTTGTTACTGACCATGATTTCGTGCAAGGTGCAGCGACTTCATGTCGCTGGCTTTGCTCACTACAGCGACGATCTTTGGTGGCTTGAAAGAGGGGCATACGTGGAGCTTTTTTCGGTTCCACTTGTCACCACGGCTACGGTGCTTGTCAACGGGCACCAAGCTCTGCCCTATTATGCAACCCCTGGTTCGGGTGTGCGAGTTTTCTGGGATAGTCTTTTGCCGACTCCTGGCACGGCACAAGTTTTAAACGTACAGACTGATGCGGGGAACTGTACAGCCGTATGTACTATTCCTGGCGGTTTTGTGTACACAATGCCGGTCAGAGATACTCTCCCCGTTGGTGCGTCGTTAGTAATCTCGTGGACGCCTGCTAAGTATGCTCAGTGGTATCAAGTGTACATCTCATTCTTAGGGTTTGACACCTCTTTTTTCTATAAAGAGACGCTGTTTGTAGTAACCACGACTAATGCCGCGGTCCCTGGTTTTTGGTTTAGTGGTGATGGAGACGCTTGGATAGACGTCTTTGCAGGCAACGGGCCTTCTCCTGACCCGGCAGCAAAGTCAACGGGTAATGTACTTGGTGACGGAAACGGATACTGGGTGGGGCTTTATTCGATAGAAAAGCGACTGGTCATTGGTGAGGGGGCACGTGTTTCAGTGTCGCCCGGGAAGCACCAGAGGGAGAAGCTACGTCGCGTTTTTCTGAGGACGAGCTAGACGTCACTCGGAATTTGGCCGGTACAACTGGCAGTGTAACTTGTAAAAGACTATTCTCGAGCTCTGGGGTGGGCTGATAAAGGGCTATGGTGTTCGAGGGAGCTGAGAATTATGTCCTCTGAAAGTTTGCGCTGTCCCGAGGAGAAACCGGCAGGCGGATGATGAAGGAGGTGCCTTTGCCCGGGGTGCTTTTGACTTCAATCTTGCCGTGGTGCAGTTCCACAATGTGCCGGACAATGGCAAGACCTAGACCGGTGCCGCCGGTCTTGCGCGAGCGGGCGCGGTCCACGACATAGAATCGTTCGAAGATACGCGGCAGATGTTCAGGAGCAATGCCGACACCGGTGTCCTCAACCCGAAGCACAGCCTGGTCTTTGTCCCGCTCTGCCCGTAGTTCCACGTGGCCCTTTTCTGTGTAACGGAGAGCATTGTCCAGCAGATTGGATATTACTTGCTGAAGTCGGAATCTGTCTGCTTCGACGAGAACTGGCTCTGCAGCCGATAGAATCAGCTTCAAACCTTTGGCTGCGTAGCGCGACTGAAACATTTCTGTTTCCTCACGGGCAAGTTCAGTCAGGTCCACGGTTTCCAGTTCCAGTTTGAATTCGGGCGCTTCCAGCTCGGATAGCTGAGCCAGGTCGGCTACGAGTCGCATAAGTCTGTCCGTGTGTCGTCGAATAATCTCCAGGTATCGCCTGCCTTCTTCCGTAACCGAATCTTCCAGCGTTTCCAGATATCCCCTGATTGCCGTTAGGGGTGTGCGTAGTTCGTGCGAGGCCGCGGCTGCGAGGTCGCGTTTCATTCTGGTTGCGGCTTTTAGCTCCGTGATGTCGTGAAGCGCCACGACTGTTTCCTGAGTGGTTTGGATGAAGGAAGCCGTACAGATGTAAGTGCGGCCAGCTACTTCCACTTCGTTCGTGTGGGGTTCGTGTTCCACGCCAGAAGAGCGCAAGAATTCTCCCAGGTGGAACTCGCGGGTTATTTCCCAATGATGCCGACCTACCACGTCCTGGTTTCCAGCGATACGGAGAAAGCTGTTGTTAGCCATTTTTATCCGACCGGTAGAGTCGATTACTACTATTCCTTCCCGAAGGGAATTGATGATGCGATGTAGTGTTTCGCGCTGATTGGTCAGGCTGCGGGACATTACCTCTAGGTGGGCGGCAGTTTCATTGAAGGTGCGACTGAGCTCGTGCAGTTCGTCAGCTGCTCCGGGGTCGGCCCTTGTACTGAAATCTCCTGCTCCCAGTCGACGGAAAGCATGTACAAGAGAGGATACAGGGCGGGAGAGTTCGGAAGAGTAAAGCAGGGAAGCAAAGATCGCCAGCAGTAGGACTGCCAGGGTTATGAGGAGTATGCGGAAGGTAAGACGAGTGAGGGCAGCATTGACTGGTTGTATATCAGCACTGGCTCGTACATAGCCGATTAGTCTGCTGTCGTCTTTTAGCGCCAAGGCATAATAGAGCATTTGTCGGCCTGTAGTACGGCTGGTGCGACGGGCCGAGCCTTCACCTGTCATCCGGGCGGCAATTATCTCCGGACGTTCCAGATGGTTTTCCATGGTGCGCGGGTCGGCTTCGGTGTCCAAGAGCACCCGGCCTAGTGAATCGATGAGGGTGATGCGGGTACCGGAGGTGGAGGTCAGCCGCGGCAGAACCGGGTCAGACTGGGTAATGCGACCTTGCTGGAAAAGGGGACGTACCAATTCTGTCAGCATGATTGCTTCTCGCCGTAGTCCCTGCTCCAGTGTGGCGAGATGGTTGTGACGGACAGTGGCAAGGCTGAGCGCAAGTACGACGGCAAGGGTCGCAACCAGTATCAGCAGATAGCCGCCGAAGACGCGTATGAAGAAGGATTTCACTCTGTCTCTGGGGTGTCGCGCTGACAGTGTTTGATGTTTTCGCCTTCGGCGACGTATATCGCTTCCTCAGAGATGTTTGTTGCCAGGTCCGCTATTCGTTCAAGATTTAGGGTTATCATTATCAGCCGCAGGGCTCGCTCTACGGTTTCAGAGTCACGTTTCATGTATTCCACCAGTTCCTGAATTATGAGGTTTTTCAGTTCGTCAACCGAGGAGTCGCGGCGGCACACATCACGGGCCTGATCTGGTCGGGCGTGAACGAATGCATCCAGGCTGTCGTGTAGCATCGCTACCGCCTGGTCTGCCATCTTGGGAAGGTCGATAAGAGGTTTGACCTCAGGCCGGTCTACAAGGTACAGCGCAGCTTCACAGATATTAACGGCATGGTCCCCAATTCTTTCCAGGTCGCTAGCCAGTTTGATACAGGAGATGATAGTGCGCAGATTGGAGGCCTCAGGTTGATGCAGAGCTATGAGAGCGATGGCCGCATCCTCGTTTTCTACTTCCAGTTTGTTCACCCGTGTTTCCAGCTCGGCCATCACTTTATGGCAAAGAGCGGGCTCGCGACTGACTAGGGCGCGTACGCCGGAGGCGAGCATCTCTTCCACCAGAGAGGCCATTTCAAATATGCGTCCCTTTAAGTCGTTCAGTTTTGTTTCTAGTACTGTCATTTACACCTCATAGAAATTATACAAAACCCAAAACGGCTCATCCGAACTTACCGGTGAGAAAATCTTCGGTGCGTTTGTCTTTGGGGCTGGTGAATACCTGTTCGGTCCGACCCCATTCTACCAGTTCTCCGAGCATGAGAAAGGCGCAGTAGTCTGAAACCCGGGCTGCCTGCTGCATGTTGTGAGTGACAATGACTATGGTATAGTTGCGTTTGAGCTCCACTATCAGTTGTTCCAACTTTGCTGTAGAAGCAGGGTCAAGAGCAGAGGCCGGTTCATCCAGAAGTACTATCTCTGGACCTACCGCCAAGGCCCGGGCCAAGCATAGTCTCTGTTGTTGTCCTCCAGACAAGCTGAACGCATTGTCCTGGAGTCTGTCTTTGACCTCGTCCCACAAATTTGCCTGGATAAGTGCCTGCTCCACCCGTTTGCGTATTTCAGAAGGTCCGCCCAGGCGGTGAATACGCAGGCCGAAGGCAATGTTCTCGAAGATAGATTTGGGAAAGGGGTTGGGTTTTTGAAAAACCATTCCCACGCGTCGGCGCAGATCGATTACATCTGTTCTGGGTGAGTAGATATCCTCGCCGTCGATTACAACGCGGCCAGTTATGCGGGTGGAAAGAATCAAGTCGTTCATGCGGTTTATGCAGCGTAGAAGCGTAGATTTGCCGCATCCGGATGGTCCCATGATGGCGGTAACGGCATTGCTGGGAATGTGGAAGGTTACGTCCTTCAGGACATGATTCGTACCAAACCACAGGTTCAGGTTTTCAACGGAGATGCGTGTTTCTCTGTTCATTTTCCTAGAGACTCCAACTTGACGATAATACGGTTCATGCGGATGCTGCTTGTGTAGTCATACCTGCCAAGTGTTTGTTTTGCTGATGCGCAGCCTGATGATGAACGCCAGTGTGTCGAAGCTGAGCACGAATATGAGCAGAACTAGAGCGGTCCCAAAAGCAATGGGTCGCACTTTTGCAATCTGGTCATGCTGGGTGGCAAGGGCAAACAGGTGGTAGGGAAGAGCCATAAATTTGTGCGACAGAGCTGTAGGTAGCTGTTTGGTGTAGTAAGTTACGCCTGTGAAGAGTATCGGAGCAGTTTCTCCTACTGTCCTGGCCACCGCGAGCAGCACGCCGGTGAGAATACCGGGAAAAGCATAGGGAAGTACGTTGCGCCTTATAGCTTCCCATTTGGTTGAGCCTAAAGCCAGTGCTCCCTCCCGAAAAGAGCCAGGGATGGCAGCGACGGCTTCCTCGCAGGTGGCTATTATCCAGGGCAGGTTAACCAGTCCCAATGTAAGTCCCGAGGCAAGAACTGACATTCCTAGGCGCATGGCATTTACGAAAAGTGCCACTCCAAATAGACCATAGACTATGGAGGGTACGCCGGCCAGACTGCGTACGGAACTCCGAATTATCCGCGTCACGAAATTGTTCGGAGCGTACTCAGCAAGGTATACGCCGGAACAGACGCCTATTGGTACCGAGAAAACAAGCGAGATGAAAGTTACGAGCGCGGTACCTACGATGCACGGTAATATGCCGCCTTCGGTCATACCAGCAGTGGGCGCCTGCGACAAGAATCTCCAGCTAAGTACCGGTGCTCCATTGCGCACGAGATAGAAGACTAGCAGAAGTATGAAGGCGACGAAAAGAAAGAGGGGAATGGACAGAAATACAAATCCAATGTTGCTGGCAAATCTTTTTCTTGGTATCGTCCCAGTTGCCGCCGGACTCTGTCCTTTACCTGCTTCCGATGTCATAATGTGAAGCTTCTTTTCTCTCGTCGAATGAGCGATTCGGCGAGCAGGTTGGTGGTCAGAGCAATCAGGAAAAGTACCAGCCCCAGGGCAAAGAGTGCGTAGAAGTGAGTAGTATGAAAGGGGGTCTCGCCCAGTTCTACCGCAATCGTAGCCGTGATGGTGCGCACTGGGTCAAATAGCGATCTGGGGATAACAGGCGCATTGCCTGCGACCATCAGGACAGCCATTGTTTCGCCGATGGCCCGGCCAAATCCGAGCATTACTGCGGCCAGGATTCCAGACTTGGCCGCGGGAAGAGTAACACGCATGGCCGTAGTCCAGGGCGTGGCACCGAGGGCGTAGGCTGCTTCGCGATACGATTGGGGTACTACCCGTAAAGCGTCGTCTGAGACCGAAATGATCGTGGGCAGGGCCATGAAGGCAAGCAGTACACCGGCATTGAGCAGGTTTAAACCCGAAGGGACGTTGAACAGCCGGGCTATGAATGGTGCCACTACGACCAAGCCGAAGAAACCGATAACAACAGACGGGAAGCCGGCAAACAACTCTACTACGGTTTTGATTAGGGTGCGGGTTCTGCCTTTCAGACGTTCGGCAATGAAAACGGCACCGGCAATTCCGAAAGGAATAGATATGATAAGCGCCAGAAGGGTGGTGAAGAAGCTGCCGGCTAGCAGCGGTACAAGTCCGTAGGAAGGTTCTCCATACGCGTCCGGGTTCCAGCGAGTACCGAAAAGGAAGCCGATCAGTGATGTGCCAGCAAAAGTGCGCGCGCCGAAGAGTAGAAGATAGGTGAGGATTCCGAAGAGAACGAGCGCGGCCAAGATAGCATTGAGCAGGAATACAACCCGCGCCAGTCTGTCAGTGACCTTGCGAAGTTTCACTTCTTGATTATGCCGTATCCCGGCCGGGCGTCAAACCCGGCCGGGATACTACGAGGAGGCCCTACTTTCCTAGTGCTGATTTGTTGGCTTCCTGATATGCGCTTGTGACGGGGAAGAAACCTTCCTGTTTGACGATTTCCTGGCCCTTGGGGCTGAGTTCAAATTCAATGAACTTGCGGACATTTCCTTTCGGTTTCCCCGCGGTGTATTGATACAGTGGTCGGGTGAGCGGGTAGAGGCCGGCTTCGACCTTTTTCTCGTCGAGCGGAGATAAGTATTCACCTTTAGCATTTCTTACGGATATGACCTTTACTCCGACGGTTTCCCGCAGGTATCCTACGCCCACATAACCAATGCCGCCTTCATCCGACTTCAGAGCTTCGATAATCTGCGCGTTGCCATTCATCTGCCGCATGGTCGGTGAGTACTCACCCTTGACCACCGCCTCGCGGAAGAACACGAAGGTGCCGGAGCTGGGTTGGCGTCCGTACAGGCTTACTTTCTTGTTCGGTCCGCCTACCTGGTTCCAGTTCTTGATTTCTCCGCGGTAGATGGCACCGATCTGTTCGGGCGTAAGTTTCTCTACCGGGTTTTTTTCGTTCACAATGACCGACAGTCCGTCAATAGCTATGACGATGCCCACCGGGTTTACGCCATTGGCCCGCGCAGTCGATATCTCCTTGGATTTTATTTCCCGCGAGGCATTGGCAATGTCGCATTCACGATTGGTGATGGCGTTGATACCTACCCCTGAGCCACCGCCCGTGATGGAAACCGAGACATCGGGCTGGACCGCAGCGAACGCTTCGGCCAGACGTTGAGTCAGATTGAGCATGGTATCGGACCCCTTGACTAGTATCTCCGCGGCCTGAAGGCTGGCAGAGGCCATAAGTACCAGACACAATAGATGTTTCAGAATGTTTTTCATTTTTTCCTCCTGTTTGGTTAGTGCTCAAGCGGTGCAATGGTGGCGGACCATTCAAACCTGAACTGAGCCAGGAAAGTGTCCTTAGGTTTGGAACCTTCGGCCCGTGCCTGTTCCCGGATCCAGGCGAACTGAAATACGGAACCAGGTCGACCGCGTTCCCGCCGGTAGAAGTGCCAGTTGAAGCCGCCGCCATAGCGGGTCAGGCTTTTGGCAAGGTTTACTTCCATAGCACCGTCTGCATTCTCCTCTTTTCGTTCCCACAAGCTAAGACGAGCGAATAGTTCAAGTTTACGTTTAAGCAATGTAGCGATTGGTAGTAAGTCGAGGCCGGAGTGGGCGTACTTCTTTGTTTTCTCTACCAGCGTGGAATCCACGATGTTGTTGGCCGAATCCCGGTTTAGCACGTAGTAGGTGAATTTGCGGGTATAGTTGTAGGTGAGCAACTCTCCTTCTAACGCGACAGGTCCATAGGCAAGCCTGAAGACCGGCGCCAGGCCGAAGATGCCAGCGTTGAGTGTGTCGTTATTGAGGTGAAACCTGCCATCGGTGGTGCGTCCCTTCTTGTCGTTTTTGTAATTCTTCATGTCTTCGGCAAGAGATAGCACAGATATGCCTGCCATTACACCGGCTATTGGGGTTAGACGCAAATTGGCAAGATACTCTGGTTTGGTATTCAGATACTTGCCTACATACTTGTAACCTTCACCATTGTAGATTCCCAACTGCAGTTCGCCCAAGCCGGAAGGCAAGAAACCGTTGAGGATCAGGCCATAGTCTGCACTGGCCGCAATCTCCTGGGCGTCCGCCAGAGACTTGTCCGGATGCAGATACGGCCAGGAGTAGATAGCCCCGAAATAGTGTTTCTGCAGGCCGGCGGTGAAGGTGAAGTCTCGAAGGGGCAGAGCAAAATCCATATAGGCTTCCTTAAGTCTCACTGTGGCGCCGTCTGGATACTTGTCGGAAGAGAAGAAGTCCACGGTCAGCTTGGTGAAAAGCTGTTCTGTCCAGCGGTACGAAGCTCTAAGGTAGCCTCGTTCCAGGCTGAACCGGTTGACCGCGGGGTCGGTCAGTTTAAACGACTCACATATGTTGGTGTAACGGAACCAGCCGTTATGCTCAATTACTGCCTGACCGGGGTCCTGAGCATACAGTCCGGTTCCAATCACCGCGAGGGCAACGAGCACGGGCATTTTTCTCATATGACTCCTTTGTTTGGCAAAAAGTATCGTGAGAAGATTGAATGCTTGATATAAGCAGTGCGAATTTTGCGTTAATGTTAAGTTGCTAGCGGGAGCCGGGACTAATCGGCCGCGAGTCGGTACCCGACACCCCGCACCGTGCGGATAGCACTGCCGGCCTCCCCTAGTTTCTCGCGTAGGTTGCGGATGTGAGTGTCTATAACCCGGTCTATCACCGGCTTATCATAACCCCATACGCCCTCTATCAGCTGATCCCGGGAGAAAACCCGACCTGGCTGTCGAGCCAAAACCTCCAAGATGCGGAACTCGGTGGCGGTAAGCTCCACCGGTTTGCCGGCCACAGTTACCTGAAAGTGTTCTGGGTCGATAATAAGTGGGCCGATGGCAATCGCGCCGGGTACGGACCTGGCATCACGACGACGTAGTACGGCCCGAATTCGCGCTACCAGCTCTTTGGGACTGAATGGCTTGACTACGTAGTCGTCAGCCCCAGTTTCTAGTCCGACGATGCGGTCGGTTTCCTCGCTTCGGGCAGTTAGCATGATAATTGGGATAGCTGCCAGTCGGGGTTCGCTGCGCAGATAGCGGCATACGTCTAGACCATCTGCGTCGGGAAGCATTAGGTCCAGGACTACAAGGTCAGGGGTTTTCGCGGCAAGTGACCGGTAGAAGCCGTCTGCGTTCAGAAATGCTTCCACGCGGAAACCAGCTTTGCGCAGATGTAAGCTTACAAGTTCCAGTATGTCTGGTTCGTCGTCTATGACTGCGATCAGTTTAGACATTATTATGAAACAAGGCTATACGAGATACGCAGCCCGGTCAAGTCAAGAAATGATGAATAAGTCAAAGGGTACGCAAGAGCGGTGCTGCTGATTGCATACAATAGACGCTATCTCCGGGGGATAGAGAATTCACAGCCGCAGTAGTGCTGGCGATAAAGCCCCAGTTGACGGGAGAGTTGGACTGCCTGGCGGAATCCGTCCTGCTTCTTCCAGTCCGCGTCGAGAAAGCGGATTCCGTAGGCTGCGCATACCTCCTGACCGATACGGTTCACTGTTACTGCCTGCTTGTTACGGCCGATGGTGAGTGTAGTAGCGATCAGTTCATATCCTACAGACTGCGCCCTTTCTGCGGTTGCGGCGAGACGCAAACGAAAGCACAGTTCGCATCTGAGGCCTCCCTCTGGCTCATCTTCCAATCCCTTCACGGTTCGCAGAAATGTTTCGTGGTCATAGGGGCCGTAATCTACAGGCTGATGCCAGAAGGCGCTGAGTTGCTGCGTTGCGGTCAGACGACGAAGATATTCTTCTTCCGGAGCTATATTGGGATTGTAGAAGAAACCGGTTACCTCGTATGCGGACCGTAGTCGTCGGACGACTTCTGTCGCGCAGGGCGCACAACATATGTGAAGAAGAAGACGGGGTTTGAGCTGGTTCAGTTTATACCGCCGGAGGCAACTTCTTTGAGGGCCTTGAGTTCGTTGACTATCTGGTGGGCCTCTCCTACGTTGCTGGCACGCAATAGGATACAGCCTTTGTGTTCTCTCCGTTCTTCGCGAGGCAGAGAGCTGAGAAAATCGGCGATCTCTTCTGGGGTTACCCTCAGGTAGCCGGCCAGGTGTTCGGAAGAGATGTTTACGACTACGATAACTTCATCAGGTTTGGGAAAAGGCCAGCGATGAGGAGATACGGCAAGAACGATGGTGCCCTCGGCTCCGGGACGGCCAAGGGTTGTAGGTAGAAAGTACTCCAGTTCTTGGCGAGGGAGCTTCAGTTCGTCTAGGCCGGTGAGGATTGTCAGCAACTCCTTCTGGCGAGGTGTTATTTCAAGCTTGTCCGCGGGCTGACTTCTAGTTTCGCTCGGCCGCGAAGAAGGAGACGATGTCGGTTGGGATTGAACTTCTGGTGGGGGAGTCCGAGGTTGAGCGCTTGGAGCGGGGGTGAGCAATACTGGTTGCACAACATCAACTCCCTCGCTTGCACTACAGGTGTACCCGACAAACCGCACGGGTAGATTCATATTTTCCAGATAGGTCAGAGTCTCTGCGACTGCCGGATTTCGCTCTCGGGCGACTATGATAACGGGGAATCTGCCTTGCTGCAGGCTTGCTTCTACGGCAGAGCGAAACGTATCGACGGTCCAGTTCTTGCTCGCACGTCTTTCCGCCCATTCGGCCAATGATTGGCCCAGAGACGCCTCAAACAGCGCGGCGAAGGTATCGTACGACTTGTGCCACAATTTAGCCGAGGTGGCAAGTGCTTCCGCGGCCAGAGTTGACAGTTCAGCTTCCTCTGCTTGACGCGGACAGGCGACAATTCGCACTTTGCCTTCCGTGTCCACGGCTACTAATACTCTTCCGGTGCTGGAATCAGGGGCCTTAGTGGTTGCAATTGCGGTTTCTTCTGTATCAGAGGCCGAGGCGAGGAATGCGGGAGCTTGCATAATCAGCTGAAGCGTATCGATTTGAGTATCTGCAGACTGGGGCATAACCAGCTGCCATTTTTTGCTTCTTGCTTTGATGCGGATATAGGCAGGCATCTTTGTTTTACTTGCGGCCGGGATGACGACGCTGACTTTCTGGTGGTGGCGGCCGCTTGCCGGCCATTACGCCTGGCTTAGTACCGGCGCGCGCCCATGGAAAGTCTCGCGGAGCAGTTTCTTCGGGTTCTGACACGGACTTGGCGGGGGAAGGTGAAGGTTCTGGTTTTTGTTGTTCCGCCTGGCTAGGCGAGACCCGAGAAGGTGGGGGCGGAGATTCAATCAAACTCGGTTCAGAGTGTATCTCTGGTGACGTGATATAAGCGGGCCTAGTGGTTGTTATCGTGGGCAGCAGGACTTTTGTGTTACCCAGAAGACAGGCGTTGAGCAGACAACAGCTGACTTGTATGTTCAAAGACTGCAAGTAGGCAGCGTCCGGGTCTGTCGAGTTAGGCAGGGTGGATACCAGGAATACAGGAAAGCGGCCCTGGTTCAGGTTGGCCGTCAGTTGCGAACGGAAGCGTTCCAACGACCAGTTCTCACCGACCTTCTGCGCCATGCGCACTTCCAGGGCAGCGCCTGTTTTTTCCCTGAACTCGCGGGCAAAACTATCATAAGGTCTGCGCCAGAGCATAGCGCCGGTCCATAGTAAATCTGCCACTACACGGGAGCCAATCTGGGAGGAAAGGTTGGCGTTTGATGGAGATTCAGCTGAAGGAAGGGGTGTTTTCACTCCCACTAGGGCAATTTGTCCTGTTTCATCCAACGCGGCAAGGACGAAGTCGCTATCGCAGGGGAATGTTAATCGAAAAACCGGCCCTGTTACTTGCGGCGTGAGTATTTCAGGAAACTCCAGCAGCAGTTCGCGGGCGTCTACGTCAAACTGAGCAGGGGTTGGTTGTAACGGCTGCCAACCGGTGGGTTCGGTGTCAGGCTGTACCAGAAATCTGGCAGGGAGGGCAGTCTGGAGCACAAATGATGTTAGCTTCCGTTCAAAGTTATGTCAATGTTAGACAGTTGCAGCTACGTGGCTGAAGAGCGGAACTGGCCGGATTTCAAGGAGGGAGAATGGATGTATGCGGGTTTTGTGGCAGATCTTGCGGTGCAAAAGCTTAGAAGCAGAAAAATCGTAGGGAAGAATATTGGGAATAGAGTGACCAGCAGGGTCGCGGCCGACGCAGTTCCGAGGAACAGGGAACGAAACACACGGTTTTGAGTGCCTCTTCCGGTACATGTTGCACAATCAGCAGCGACTTTTCTCGCGTTGCCAAGTGATAGAAAAGAAGGGGCGCAGGCGTGTGGTGGCTACAAGATTTATGGTGCGGATACGGCAGAAACGGTCGTATTGCCGGCAGCGTCGGCAGCCCAGACAGACACAATGAAGGGGGCGGTAAGAGCTGGCAGGGTTATGCGAAAACTTTCGGTAGGAGAGTCAAAGATTCCGTCAGTGGGTAACAAGGTTTTCCATGATTCTGAATTAATACTGTAGCGGCAGGCGACCAAGGGTGAGGTTTCGTCCCGGACCGTAAAAGTTAAGCTGTTCTTACCTAGATTTAGGTCAATGACGCGCGGGGGAGTGTTATCTATCAGGACAGGGCGAGAGACTGTTTCTGTGCGGATGGCTTCGCCTGCTGGCGCAGATGGGTGGTCCGAAACTATGAGTTTGAAGCGGCCCCAGCCATCGGGCAAAGTTCTGGTATCTAGTTCTTGACTTGACCCGGAAATGTTTGATATTAGTGTGCGCCAGCGAGTCGGAGGCAGGTCTGCGCCCAAGTATTGAAGTTCGCAGGAGAGCGAGTCAGAGTCTGGATCCTGCGCTTCCCAAGTGATGTTGCGAATCGGGCTGGATTTGCCTTGCCGCGCATCGTCCAGGGACACTCCGGAAACCTCCAACTTTTTCAGTATGGGTGGTCGATTGGGTATGCGGTAATGTATGTCTACTTGTTCCAGCCTGGGTGTGATACGAGGAAAGGTGCTGGTCAGTTGCGCTCTCCACTGGAGAAAGCGGCCGCGGGGAGAACGGATGTTGCCGTTGGCAGGCTGCCAGTTGCTCCAGGTGGAATCGGGTTGTGCGGAATTTCCCGAACGGGTCTCGAATGTCAGATTACTACCGTTAGGTACCTCACCCCGGAAGGCAAGTCTGCCAAACTGAGCCGGGCCGGCGCAGTCAAAAGGTTCGGCGGTTATGCTCCCGTTTGCGGCCAATTCCGGTTCTAGTGAGTATATCTTGGTGGTGCTTGTGCTGCCTATCCATATGCGGTCAGTTCCTCGGGTTAGTTTTACCAGACGCAGGTCCTCTGCTTTTTGTAGGAGTTTGGCTCGGCCCAAGCTGTCCAGAAGGAATAGAAGTCCGTTGTTACCGGTGGAAACAAGCAGGGAAGGGAATCGCTCAGTGCCGCGCGGAGCAGAAGCAGGAGAATAAGTCAGTATATCAAAGATGGTGGACTCCGGACTGTCCCATTGCCAGCGCACAATGCCGGCGGTATCACAGCACAGTACAGCCGGATTCTGGCCGGTGCGGTTTTCCCCCGGGTTGGTTGCGAGAAAAACGAGTGGCTGGGAAATACCGTTCTGGGGATTGTGCGCTACCAAGGCCCGGATTTCTTCTTGTGAGGCGTCGTAAAGCACAGAAACTGAAGAAATTGCCGAAGAGGTTGGCGAGAGGCTTAACCGATACACGACACCGTCAGGCGAGGTGCCGACCAGTAATTCCTTTCCTTCTACTAACCAAGCCAAGCAGGTAAGATGAGGCTGTATGGCACCAAACAGTTCCTGTATCTGGCCGGCAGGAGAAACTCGGTACAGTTTTCCCTGCTGGCCAGTGGCGCAGTACAATTCTCCTTTGGTGCCGGGTAGAAGGGCGAAAACGTATTCTGTACCCGTAGAACACATCTTGCGGGGTGCAGAAGATCCGCTTGCCAAGCGATAAATATCGCCTCCGGGAGAAGTGGCGAAGTAGATATTACCTTTCTTGTCAGCAGCAAGGCACAACACTTGCAGGGCTTCAGATTCAAAGACGGTACGTAATCCGTCCTTTTTGTTCCATACGTATACGCGGCCGTCAGGGCCAGTGGCCGCATACAGCCGATGGTTGGTTGCCGCAACCAGTGACCAAAGCACGGCGTCTCTGAGAGAGAACAGCTCGCGGAGCCGGGGCGCAAGCGTAACATTGCCTTCTGGATCTATGGAGACGTTTTCCACCTCGTTTTTTGGTGAGGCAAATCCGTCAAAGCCGGAGGTGCTCCACACTCCTGCCCAAAGAGATAGACAACTGCCCAGCAAGGAAGACAGAAGATAGATACGCCGGAAATGAGGCAGTGTAGGCCCTATTTGTTTCATCTTCTCACCTCTAGAGTTAACTCACATAGTCCCAGAATCTGGTGGTCAAGAAGAAAGCTTTTTTCTAAGAGTTTGCTGCGGCCGGTTCTTACAACTGTTTCATCTGTGGAAGTGTTTTCGAGGAGCTGGCGCACGGTGGGAGGCGGAGCGGGCAGCTTGCTGTCCGCGATTGCCAAGCCGGGAGCAGTTGTGTAGGCGGCGATAAGCAGTTCATTTTCCTGGCCGGTTGATTCCAGATACCGCCATAATGCAGACAAAGACTGCGGCTCTTGACTTGGCGAACTGTATCGTTCCCAGTAGTTAAGAGATTCTCGCGAGGCCACTACTAACGTCAGCGTTCCTGTCGGAGCGGAGGCAGGTATAGTAATAGTATATTCCTTAGTGTCATAACTACTTGATATATCTCGCCTTACGACTGTAAGTTTTATTTCTTCTCCTGGGCGCACCACGGCCCGGCTGGGTCGACAAGATATTAGTTGCAGGCGGTTTTGGCCGCGTGTGAGTTTGAGTTTAAAGTCTATACGACTAACAGATACTTCCCGAAAGCGGTTACGGAATATCTGTGTCAATTCCTGGCTCGCACGGCGGTACAGTTCAGCAACTGGGCCGGCGCCGGCGAAACAGTGTCTAATAGTGAGGAAAGTGGTATCCTCAATGGTCAACTTCATTTCGGAAAAAAGCGTCATCTCTTCGTACAACCCTTCGGTTGAAAGGAGAATATCAGCTAAACCGATGGCCGTCAGCTCTCCAGCCAGAGCGGGGTGGCGTACTACCGTGTAGTTGTAGTTCTGGTTGATTGCTGGCGAGGTAATCTGCACGGAAACCGGTATCATGGCTGGCACTGGGCCGATGATGCCGCCGATAGCGGCCAGCCGGTCTTCAGTAATGGTTCCAATCGGACGGGAAGGGGAGAATAATTTGAAGGATGAAACAAGAGAGGGCATAACAGCGTGGATCTTGCCCGCGATCATCGGCATTTCTACAGAGCCGGCCTGAAGCATGGGATGGCCAAAGGCGAGAATGCGATTTCCTTGTCTCCATGTCAGAGTGCCTATGCCAGACAGTCGTACATCTCCGTCTACTAGGGCGACGCCTACGGCAGCCCCAGGTACGAGTAGAGAGTCGGGGTTTTCCAGTTCTGCGTCAGGTGCGGTTCCTGCTGCGGCAACTGGTAGAAAACCTAGACTGGTTAACGTCGGTTTTACCAGTTCGCCTAATGCTGGAGTGTAGCCAGAAAGCGCTAAAGGCACAACTAGAGGCGTAATTCCGTCTGGACTAGGGGAGGAACGCAGTTCCAGACCGCTGCCGGTTTTGCCGGGTGGATTATTCCATATGTCCAGCATCATTTGCACAGGAGTGATGCCCGCTATGGGTTCCTTGGAGAAATTCCAGCCGTACGCGACTGCCCCGGCCAGCTTGCCTTCTAGGTAAACAGGGCTTCCAGACATACCTGCAATGATACCGGTCTGTTCCAACCCTTGTCCTGAGAGTCGGGCCAAGATTAAATCTCCAATCGGAAACACTTTGGGCATGACATCGATTACTTCTACATCGAACTTTTCTATTTTGTATCCGGAAAATACTGAGAGACCATAGCCTTTCATTCCTGGCCTGATACTGTCGGAAGGTATAATCGGCGTGGCTGCAATGAGGATACCGGTCAACAAGAACCAGAGGTGGCAGAGACAGTATCTTAGCCGGGACGAAGACGCGCGTTGGGGCGTTTGGTAAAGCTCCAGTGGAAAGTTCATTTCTCCGCCTGTTCTTCCCATTTGCGCCGCCATTCGTCGTAGCCGGGAAAGTCGCCACAATTTATTGGCATCCAAAAGCATGCCTGATTTTCCCGGTCGGCCGTGTTTGTGTAGGAGGGGTGGGGTTCGGAGGGAAAGAACCAGGGTTCTTTTGTGTCGAAAACTCCCCAAAGATAGGCTTTTCTTGTAACCTTGTCAGCTGCAGACGAGCATAGTTGGCGTAGAAGTCGCATCTTTTCGTCCAACAACTCGGCTGGAAAAAAGTTGCTAACTCCGGGTTTAAGCAGGCAGACGAAATAGAGAACGCTCTGAAAAGCAGGGTCTTTCGCCAAGGTGAGTATATGAGGATTTGTGGAGTCAGAACGGCAGTACCAGCCGGGTTGAATAAGGAGATAGCGCCGGATGTGGAAATAAGCAACGTGAGCCAGGTCAGTAGAATTGAATACTCGCAGACCGGTCACGTCTTCTTTCAATTTCACCCACAGTTGGCCAGTGAGAAATCTGTGCAATTCGGGATACATAATCAAGCAATTCTAGGCTTTTCGGGCGGGATAGGCAAACCGCAACAGGATTTGCATCGTCCGGTCTCTGCAGTCTTAGGAAAAACTTTCAGCATACGTTCAACCATTTTCCCGATTCTGCCCGGCAAAGGCGGCGTCAACGGCTATTTTTACACCTAGGGCATCTTTCATGTTCAACAGAGTGACGCCCAGTCCCAAAAAGGGTTTGCGCCAGCGAACGCCGGCAATAGTGCTGAGAATCTCAACCTGCTTCACGTCCGGATGGCGCAGAAAGAATTCGTCTGTAAGTAAGTCGTACAGATTCTGCCAGCCAAGGGGAGTAAGGCGAGGCGTAGAACCAGTCAGCATGATGCCAAGGGCTTTGACCTCCAAAGAGACAGAGTCGCGATAGTAGTTTAGCAGCTCCATCTTGTTGAGTGGGTCGGAAATAAACCAGGCGCTTTTCTGTTTTTGGTCTAGGGCTAGGAATACCTCGCGGGAGCCGAATACTTGGTAGAAGTTTCGTCGTATGGGGGTCTTGTTTTCAAACGCATTCTCATAGAACTTCTTAAGAAGTTGGGAATCGCAGATAATACGTGCAGCTGGCTTGTCTGCGTAGATGAACTTGTAGCCGTAGTGCTCCATTATGTTTAGAAGTGCGTCTGATTCATCGAAACGGGGCAGCCGGCGCAGCATGAGTCCGCACCCATAGCGGGGAGACAGCCGGGCCACAGATATTTCCATAGAACGTTCCAGGTCAAGTCGCAGTTTGCCAGCCATTTCCCTAGCTTTTTTGATGTTTCGCCCCTGCCGCAAGACTGCGCAGGAAAAGCCTGTACTCTTCTGGGCTGTCAGCAAGATGACGGGCGAAGTGTTCTGTGGTGTCGTGCGACAGCAGGTAGTCTATGTTACCGACTATCCAGCTGCCTTCCCTGGCCTTCTTGGCCAGGAGTTCGGGATTGAAGAAACGGCGGTAATGGTCAGTTTCAACAACGGGTCGCACCTTGCCTTCCGGGTCGCTGAACAACTCGGCAGCCACCACTACACCCGGCAGGTCCCGTAGATGCAATAGAAGGCCGGGAGGAGATTCTGTGGTTGCGGGCAGGATTTCGCATGCCTGCACGCGTTCTGCGCGGAGTATTCTTTCCAAGTCGGGTTCCGGGCGAAAGCCCAGTTTGACCGCGAGCAGACCGATGCCGATATTGTGCAGTTCGCGACGTCTGGTGTCAACCTTCATGAGTTTGCGTATTGCGAACCAGCATTGCCGCGAGCGGGTGAGCAGACGACGGAAACTCAGTCTGAGCAGAAGCGTCGCTATTCCGCTGCGGCGGAAATCGGGTCGCACAAATATGTCGTAGAGGGTTTCCAGACCGCTCTTATGATTGCGGTCGAAATGACAATGTCCGCAGGCGGCGAGAATCGGGTCAGGCGAAACTTGCGAAGAAAAAGGAGTGAGAAAAAAGTCCGCACGGGTGGAGCTCACCTCCGCAGAGAGCTGGAGCTGCTTTCCGGCGAGCGGGCCGGTTTTTACGCTTATCAGGTTGTTTTTCGCTTCATATGCCGGGCCAAGAGTTAAGGGAGAGAAGTCGATTCTGGGCCGGGATAACTTCCACATTGACAGCTATAACGGTCGCAGGCGACGTCTGAAGATCCGAGCCTCGTATTCATCTGTGGCCAGATGGTTGGCAAACTGGTCCAGTCCACTCTTACCCAGTCGGTAGTTGCCGTTGCCGATAACTATCAATCCTCGGCGCACCCAGTCATATATGACCGTCTCGTCCTTGGTCAGTTGCACATAGGTACGGAAGTCTTCCACCGGTTTTAGGGTATCGGTGTCCAGTATGAAGGCGATGAGCACAAGGGGGAAGGTTTTTATGACAATCTTGAAGCTGGGAGGGAAATCGCCTTTGGCCGGCAGTATCGACAGCCCCACTATGTTAGAAGGACGGAGGATTTTCTCCAGGTCAAACTCGGGCGTGAATCCCAACCGGTTGCCGATAACGCCGATGCCCACGTTTTGCAGCTCAATATTTTTATCCGAGGGTTTCATCAGCCGCATCATTCGTATCTTGAAAGCGGCTTTCTGTTGAATGGTGAGCAGTTCCCTGAAGCCAACGTAGGTCATGATGGAGGCTATACCTTTGCGACGATACCCTTCCATTACCGCGATATCCCACAGGTCAACACCAAATCCGGGCGGGTTGCGGTCTATGTAAGTGCGGCCTACGCGTTTCCCGTCTATGGAGGCGAATACACTGGCTGTACGTTCCCTTATATCCGTAATGATTTCCATCTGCTTTCCCTGCAGGGGACCATCCAGGATGCGTATATGCGTGTGGTCTAACCATTCAAATCTGGGGCCTATGCGGCCGGGACGCCAAACGAAGGGCGGTTCTTTGCGGCCGAAGGCACGTCGGAAGAAGTCTGCAACTGAGTTCAGGAAAGCCACGTTTCGTCCATTCTAATGCCTATAGCCAATCAGAAACGGATTGAAGATAGAAGTTCGGCGACGCACAATGCAAAGCTTACCCTTCGTCCAGCATGGCTGTTGTTACCCTGCCGCGCAGGAAGCGACTGGATTTCAGCAGGCGACGGTGAAAAGCTATGGTGTTAGTCGGACCGGCAATTTCCGTCTCGGCCAGTGCCCGTTCCATGCGTTTGATAGCTGTGGCCCGGTCCCATCCCCAAGTGATAATCTTGGCAACAAGAGGATCATAATAATGGGGAATACGATAACCAGGTTGCAGGTAGGTATCAACGCGCACGCCCGGTCCCCCAGGTAAACGTAGATCAGTAACCAATCCCGGCGAGGGTTCAAAGTCAGCATCGGGGTCCTCCGCACAGATGCGGCATTCGATGGCGTGTCCCCGTGGTTGACTGACATCAGCAGGCAAGTCCAGTTTTTCGCCTGCAGCTATGAGCAACTGCTGACAGACTATGTCGACGCCCGTCACCATTTCGGTTACAGGATGTTCCACCTGCAGCCGGGCATTCATCTCCATAAAATAGCAATTACGTTCTTTGTCTACTACGAATTCCACCGTGCCGGCATTGCGGTAACCGGCTGCGTATGCCACGGCTACCGCCCAGTCACCCAGCTGGCGGCGCATAGTTTCGTCTACGAGAAGCGAAGGAGATTCCTCCAGTACTTTCTGGTGCCGACGCTGGGCAGAACAGTCTCGTTCGCCCAGATGTCGTATCGTACCATGAGCGTCGGCCAGAATCTGTACTTCTATGTGGTGAGCATCGGAAATGTACTTCTCCACATATACCCGTGGATCACCAAAGGAGGCTTTAGCCTCTGCCTGGCACATACGAAAGCCCGTCTCCAGGTCTTTTTCGCTGCGGATGACGCGCATTCCCTTACCACCGCCACCCGAGGCAGCCTTGACCAATATGGGATAGCCGAGTTTTTTGGCAATATGGGCAGCGTCCTTTGCCTCCCGTACTTCGCCTTCCGAGCCAGGAACTATCGGTACACCGGCGCTGGCCGCAGTCCTTCGTGCCTCTATTTTGTCTCCAAGCAGACGCAAGGTTTGAGCAGATGGACCGATAAAGACCAGTTTGCAAGATTCCGTGGCTTCACAGAATTCCGGGCTTTCTGACAGGAAACCGTAGCCGGGATGGAGGGCGTCGCAACCCGCAATTTCCGCAGCCGAGAGAATGCGGGAAACGTTCAGATAGCTGTCCGGGGCAGGGGGTGGGCCGATACATATTGCTTCGTCTGCCAGAAATACTGGCAGAGAAGTGCGGTCTGCTTCAGAGTACACAAGTACCGAATGAATGCCCATATCCCGACAGGCCCGGATGATGCGCAGGGCGATTTCACCCCGATTGGCGATCAATACCTTCTTAAACATAGAGGCAAACTGACTGGTGAGGGTGGGTTGCTACTTTGTACCGGCAAAAACGCAATCTTAGGGCAAGACCGGCTTGCTCAAGCTCTTTCCACATAGGTGTTTGTCCTCGTATCCACTTTTATTTTGTCCCCGACTTTTATGAAGAACGGAACATCTACTACCAGACCAGTGGATAATTTGGCTGGCTTGCCACCGCCAGTTGCAGTGTCCCCGCGATATTCTGGTGGTGTGTCTACTACTTCCAGTGTAACGAACATCGGCGGCTGTACATCCACAGGCTGGCCGTCCACGTAGATGATCGTCACTTCTTCGTTTTCGGTCAGGAGCAAACTTCGCTCTGAGACTATCTCCGGGCTCAGTGTGAACTGATCGTAAGTCTGCAAGTCCATGAAATGGTAGCCTAGCTCGTCTCGGTACATGTACTGGCATTTGCGTTCTTCCCGCTCGGCCTCTTCCAGCTTCATCTCCGATTCAAAACTCTCCTCGATGACTGCACCGGTACGGACATTCTTTATTCTGGCCAGTACTCTTGCTCGTCTCTGGGCTGTGCGCGTACGGGAGTAACTCAGGACAACATAGACCTCTCCATTGTATCTTATCAGACTGCCGTTACGAAATTCATTGGGTGTTATCATGCAGATGCTCCTTACGTTACTAACTTCATAATACCGTCAGCTGTTTAGGGCTTTGGGTCAGATTCTCATAACCGCTTTCGGTTATCAGTACCATGTCTTCAATCCTTACTCCGCCCAGACCGGGCAGATAAATACCTGGTTCCACCGTCGCCACATCGCCCGGCGCCAATGCGTCCCGGCTGGCAAAAGAAAGTCCGGGCAGTTCGTGCACTTCCAGCCCTACTCCATGTCCCAACCCGTGACCGAATTGGTCGGCATATCCCATATCTCTTATATAGTCCCGGGCCGCGGCGTCGACTTCCGCGCACTTCGCTCCTGGCCCGATAGCCGCCAGTGCCCGCCTCTGGGCTTCCAGTACAATGTGATAGACTTCGGCGAGAGTCGGGTCAGGGCGACCGAGAAAAACGGTTCTGGTCATATCCGAGCAGTATCCCTGATACCGACACCCGAGGTCAAAAGTAACTACGTCGCCTTTGCGCAGGCGGCGGTCGGACGGTTCAGCGTGCGGAAAAGCCGCATTCGGGCCTGATGCTACGATAGAAGGGAAAGCTCGCTCGCCGTGACGGCGGAATATGAATTCAATTTCTGCGGCTAAGTCTAGTTCCCGCACACCGGGTTTGACGCAGCCAAGAATGTGGTTGAATGCCTTTTCGGTAAATCGCTGGGCCTGGAGAATCAATTCCACTTCTGCATTCTCTTTGGTCCGGCGCAGACCTAGCACAAGGTCATCGATGCCTATCAGCCTTGTTTTTCTTGTTTGACGACGGAGCGTCTGAAGTCTGGCTACGGTCAGGTAGCTTTTCTCGAATCCCAACCGGTCTATGTCCCGAAGATATTTCGTCGGGAAATCCGCGAACAGGTCTCTTTTGTGTATATGAATGCGGCAACCATGGACCTGGCGCTTTGCCTGCTCTTGGTAGCGAAAGTCTGTGAAGAAATAGGCGCTATGACGGCTTATTAGCACCATGCCGTTGGAACCGGTGTATCCGCACAGATACCGGATATTAGATGGACTGGTAACAAGCAGGCCGTTTAGTTTCTTCTGAGCTATCAGTTTGCGTAACCTTTGGATGCGAGTCGGCATATTTCTGCATTCTAGATGCTTACCGTTTCTGGTCAAGCCTGAGTGCGTATTTCTGTGAAACCACAAGGTTAATCTCATATAGTGATGGCACAGGGAAAATGTCAGTGTTGAATGGTGCCGCGACTGTCTTGCTGGGTGCAGATGAGGTGCGGGGGCGGTTATCCGGGAGATTTCTGCAGTTGCAGGCAGATGGAAGAGGGCAGGGGCCTGGTTGAGCGGAGGGCTGTTGACTTCGCAAACAGTAGAGCGGTACTGCTGCCAGATGGTCTGGGTAGGAGCTGTTGAGAGCGCTGGGTGGATAACAGGGAAGAAGGCCTTAGGGAAGGCAGATTGAGCTCACAGGACAAAGACCCAGCAGTGTGCTGAGACAGGAATCTGCTGGGCCTGTGGCCGAGTAGCCCGGGGAACGGCTCGGGGAGCTGGGGAGGGGGGACGGGGAGAAACGGTATAACTGGCTGTATGGCAAAGGGTTAGGTTGAAAATTGCATAAGTCGTCGATAATACTTATGAGTATTATTGTGTCCTGTCGTTTTTGTGATTTATTACTACCTTATGCTGTTTACTGAGTAAGAAAGGGGGCAGACCACTGTCGAAGGGGGTGGCTTCTGGTCTCGGCGATGAAGTCGGCAGCAGGACCCTGGAGATACCCAAGACGGCTTGGGATGCCGAGACGGAGGCGATACACGACACCGTCGATTTTAAGTTCTTTGAGGTGGATCGTATGTGACAATTCACGCGGACAGCGGGTTTTCTGGAGACATGAGCAGTGCGAAAATATGTGCGGAGTTCTGCTCCTTCGTTTCGGTAAGTCGAAAAAATCAGGCTGTATGTACATAATGTATTTACATCTTACTTGACAGTGGGGAGGTGAAGGACTAAAATAATCCGGCATGAAGCTGTTGGAGCAGCTGGTGACGTTTGGGCTCACCAAGCACGAGGCGAGAGTGTATAGAGCGCTTCTGACGGTGCGAGAAGCGAAGGCGGCGGAGATTGCGGCTATGACTGGTATCCAGCGGCCCCATGTGTATGTGACCTTGCGGCGTCTGCTGGACAAAGGGTTGATTTCGCACGGCAAGGGCAAGGTGGGGGTGTTTTCTGCCATAGCGCCCGAGGTGGCGTTTTCTGAGACGTTACGTCGTAAACGAATTGAGCTACGGGAACAAACAGAGATGTTGCGGGAACTGAGTCGGGCCTACAGATTGCGAATGGGCCCGGTTGGTACTGCCGCAGCCATAGAGGTTTTAAGAACCCCACCCGGCCGTACGAGCGCAGGATTCGAGGACCGACTGGAATGTGTCAAACGGGCTGAGCGTGAAATACTATTCTTGACCAAGATGCATCTGCCGGAGATTCCGCTTGAAACTGATCGCAAGTTGCTGGGGCGGATGGACCGGGCCGAGATTGCTGCTATGAGGCGGGGGGTTATCTGTCGATGTGTATTTCAGGCAGATTACTTGAACGACCCTTGGGAGCGGGAGAGGGAGAGGGTTCTGGTGAAGGCGGGCGAGCAGGCTAGAGTGGTAGAGAGCTTACCAATGAACATGGTGGTCATTGACCGACGCTGGGCCTGGTTCAGGCCAGGAAGTGTAAAAGAGAGAGGTGTCACCTACAAGGTCAACGATTCAGTTCTTTGCGAAGTATTGGCCAGTGCCTTCGAGTACTACTGGCAATTGGGAGAAGATGTAACTCGCTACCTCCAGCGTCAAGAAAAAAGACTCAAAAAGGAGAAAGGGATCGATGAGTGAGATAGTGATAGGGAAAAAGTCTTTGCTGCTAGTTGGGGCATGCTGGGTCGTGGCGTTGGGGCAGATGTCCGGCACCTATACCATAAAGCCGACTGGAGGCGACTTTCCTTCTTTTGTTGCCGCGGCCGCGGCGCTGAAGTCACAGGGAGTAGGTGGAGACTGCCGGTTTGTAGCGTATTCCGGAACCTATACGGGCAGTGTGGTACTGCGCAACATTGCTGTGGGTTCCTTCAGCATCGTGTTCTGCGCGGCCCCGGGCGAGAGCGTGACCATAGAAGCTGGAGCGCTGTACGCTTTTCGGGTGGATACGACCAGGAACGTGACCATCGAGGGTCTGCGGGTGCGGGGCGCCTCGGGTACAAACTCGGCTACGATTCGCTTCTACCGCTCCAGCGGCGGCAGGGTGAAGGATTGCGTCGTGGGCGGTTCGACCAATACCAAATGGGGTGTCTGGGTCAGCGAGTCGGACAGCGTAGAAGTCCTGACCACTAGTGTGACCGGGGTACGCTCCACGCTGGCTGCGGCCTTGTACTTCAATGCGGCGCGAGGCTGCCGGGTCAGGAATTGTACTACAGGGGGAGCGCCTGACTACGGTATACAGGCGGTGAACTCCGACAGCCTGGTTATAGAGGGCACGACCGTGACAGCCGCATCGGGTACGGTTTCGGCCGCTATCTACCTCAGTAGTATGCGAGGAGCGCGAGTGGTGAATTGTTCCACCAATACTGATTCCAAGTACGGAATCTGGCTGGAAAAGGCGCCTGGCGCAAGAGTGGAGAATACCAGCGTGCGCTCCACGGCAGGAACGGTGACTGCCGGTATTCTCCTAGATGATGCTGATTCCAGCATCGTGCGGGGTTGTATCGTGCGCGGGGAGCCGGACTGCGGCATAAAGGTGGGTGTGTACAGTGACAGAGACTCCATAATCGGCAATCAGGTACTCACCACACGTGATTACGGCATCTTTCTGGAAGGATACACGCCAAGTTCACCCGGTGTGGGCACGGTTGTGGCGAACAACTATGTCAGAGGCTGGACCGAGAACGGTATCAGACTCTACCGGCAGAGCGGCACAGGGCTGTACTACAACACTGTAATCGGGCCGACGCCGTCTGCCACGGGAAAGATAGGCGTTCATCTATATTCGGCTGTAACCGGACTGACAGCGCTGAACAATATTATCTGGAATACCGGCACGGGCACTTCCTGCTGTTACAGCATACAGGGCGGCTCCTCGTTTGCCCGGTCAGACTACAATGACTTGCTCAGTCCTGCCGGCGTAGTCGGCCGTATAGGCTCCACTTCCTACGCGACTCTGGATGCCTGGCGCGGCACTGCCGGCGGGCCGGATTCCAACAGCATTTCCGAAGACCCGCAGTTCATCGTTGCGGGCGACCCACACATCAGGCCGGATTCGCCCTGTCGGTTCAAGGGTACACGGATTCCCGGCATAGGCTTTGACCTGGACAGCCAGCCGCGGGACACGGTACGGCCCTGCATCGGCGCGGACGAGTACTATGGCAAGGACGCAGGCATCACGGCTATTCTTTCGCCGTCCAGAGAGGTATTGGTCGGAACGGACGTTCTGCCCCAGGTCACTCTCAAGAGCTTCGGAACCGAGGATGTGACATTGGACGTGCGGCTGGTCATTTCAGACAGCGCGGGCGCAGTGGTATATGACACTGTGGGACAGGACATTGCGCTTCCGGCTGGCGCGACACGGAATCATACTTTCACCCGTGTCTGGCCGGCTACTTCCTTAGGCAGATACGGTGTATTGGCCTATACGTTGCTTGAAGGAGACCTGTGGCCCGGGAACGACACGGCAAGGGTCGCGGTTCGCGTGGTGGTGCGCGATGCTGGAGCCTCAGTCGTGCTTGCACCGGCAGGCAGTCTGCCCGAGAGCGCGAACGTAGCGCCCTGGGTGAGGGCGAGAAACTACGGCACTCAGGATGTGACCGTAGCCCTGCGTTGTCTGATTGCGGACAGCGGTGGTGCAGTGGTGTACGATACGACCGAGCAGGGCATTTTTCTTGCCGCGGGAGACAGCACACAACGTACATTCACAAAGACCTGGCGTGCGGCTCCGGTCGGCGCTTACTCGGTACTGGCCCATACGATTCTGGCCGGGGACCAGAATCCGGGGAACGATACCTGCCGCGGCTCGTGCACGGTGTTCCTTGCAGACGTGGGCGTGTCTGCGCTGGCTGCGCCTGCCGGAACGGTTGATTCGGGTACTACCGTCGTGCCGGCCTGCACTGTCTATAACTACGGTACGGTGCCGGGAACCTACACGGTGCGGATGAGAATTGGTACTGCGTACGACGAAGTTGTCAATGTCACCGACCACGCACCGGGCGCATCTCTGGTCCTCAACTTCCCTGCCTGGACAGCTCTGCGCCGGGGCAGTCAGGCGGTGTCCTGTTCCACCCGGCTGGTTGGTGACCGCAGGCCGGCAAACAACCGGAAGACAGGTACGGTGAGCATACGCGTGCTGGATGCGGCTGCGGTCAGGATACTGGCGCCGTCAGGTGTGATTGATTCGGGTGCGGCCGTGACGCCCAGTGCGGTTGTGCGCAACCGGGGAACCGAATCAGCATCGTTCACTGTATGGTTCCGCATCGAACACGGGACAGACGAGGGGCCGGGCGGTTATGGTCTGTTTGCCCCGGACCTGCCGGTGGCGATGGTCTGGCAGTCCTACCTTGATTCAGTACAGGTGGCCGTGGGTGCGGGCGATTCGGCCCTGGTGCAGTTCAGACAGTGGAGGGCCGAGACACCGGACACCTATCGCCTGGCGGCATTCACCACTCTGGCCGGCGATATGGTGCCGGCCAATGATACGATGCGAGGTCAGGTTGTCGTGAGCAAGCGGGTGCACGATGTGGCCGCGATTCAGATTCTAGCGCCGACCGGGCAGATGGACTCGGGCACGGTGGTTGTGCCGCGGGCAGTGGTGCAGAATCGGGGCACGGTCCCAGAGACATTCCGCGTCAGGCTGGCTATTGGTTCGACTTACAGCGACACTCAACAGGTAACCATTGGCAGAGGGGCCGCGGACACGGTTGACTTTGCGGCCTGGGTTGCCGGGCCGGTCGGGATGCTGGCCGTTTCCTGCTCCACGATGCTTACAGGAGACGGGAATCCGGCGAACGACCGGGTGTTGGATTCGGTGATCGTGAATGCGGTAGGCGCAATCAGGGAGGAAGCAGGACTGCCGATAGGCCGCTGGCAGTTCTCCATAGCGCCGAACCCGATAGCGAACGGATTCGCTACGCTCAGGTTGCAAGGGTTCCAGGGTTCAAGGGTTGAAGGCGCGCATCTGCGCGTGTTTGACGCGGCCGGCCGGTGCGTCCTCGTCCAGGCAGTGGCCAACAGCCAATCGCCAATGGTGCTTGACCTGAGCAGATTGCCGGCTGGCGTCTATGCGGTCAGGGTCGAGGTAGAAGGATTGTCGGTCTGGCAGAAGCTGATAGTACAGCGGTATGAAGTGGAGGGTTATTGACAATGTGTGTGTGGGGGGGGAGCGTATGATTATATGTGTAGGCTACACCCGAGTACAATCAGTGATACGGAGTTCGGTCTTGCGGCATTGGTCGCGGGGCTCGAGCCATCGAACAGAAGGCACAGCATGTCCGAAAACCAGGAGGTTGTATGTCCAGAGGCAGTCTGAGAGCCGTCGTAGTAGTAGTCAGTATCCTTGCCGCCGGCGCAATGATGCCGGTGCTGGGAGCGACAATCAACAGTAACACGACAAATGGCGCATGGAAAGACCCCAATTCGTGGAGTCCGACCCAGGTGCCAACCAGCGACGACACAGTCACGATTCTGACTGGCCACAACATCATCATTTCTGATGAAGATGCGGAAGCTGGAGCCCTGTATGTTGTCAATGCTACCGGGTCTGCGAACATCAGCGGCCTTACTATCGGGGCTGGTCGCAAGCTGACAGTGTCGCGTGCAGTGACTGTGGGTCAGACCACCACGTCAGAACCGAGAGGAACCGCGCTGTTGCGGGTTGGCGACGGTGAACTTCAGGCGGCAAGCATTGCCTTGAGATGTTACAGTACGAGCACCAGCTATGCGAAGTGCTCCCTTGCTGTGGCAAACGGCACCATTACCGTTTCCGGCGGGATAACGTTCACCAGCACACAGGCGTTCTTCAACTCATCGGGCAACAGCACGGTCTATGTTGGCGGCAATTTCGGTAGCGGGGGCACGCTGACCACATCCAACACCGGCACAATCGTGTTCAACGGCACGGGCACGCAGAATATGGGCGTGTACACGACCTACAACAATGTAACCATCAACAAGAGCGCCGGCACTGCCTCTCTGCTCGGCGCCACCACGATGACCGGTGCGCTCACTGTTTCCGCGGGTACCTTCGGCGTCGGGGTCAATGCGCTCACAGTGCAGGGCGACTTTTCCGTGAGCGGTGCGGTGACGGGAACAGGCACCATCACACTCACCGGTGCCAACGGGACAGCGATTGGCGGAATCGGCGGCACTGTCGCCTGTCCGGTCACGGTCACGACCAACGCAAGGACGGTGGCCGCTTCAACCGACCTGACGCTTTCCGGAACATTCACCATCACCGGCGTGACAGTGACGAACAACGGGACGCTCAGAGTGACTACCGCGCTCTCCGGTACCGGCGGACTGACGCAGGCCGCAAGTTCGTTTCTCTACCTCGGAGGCACCTGCGGCATCAGTACCTTGACCGCGAGCGCGGACCCGAACACGGTGGTCTACAACAGCACCACCGCGGCGCAGACCATCAAGGGAACGACGTATCACCACCTGACTGTGAACAAGAGCGGCCAGACCGGCACGCTGGGTGCGGCGACCACAGTCAACGGCAACCTGACAGTCAGCGCCGGAACCCTGGCCGACGGCGGGTACCAGATAACCGGAGGCGCGTATGATGCCGGCGCTCTGACCGTTGCGTCCGGCGCAGGCCTGACTTTGGGTTCTGGTACGAACGCAACAACCTTCCCGACCAACTTTGCGCCTGTGGTCCTCACAGGCAGCACAGTCACCTACGCCTCGACCGCGGCCCAGACAGTGGCGGGTCGGGAGTATCACAATCTGACCTTGAGCGGCGCTTCTACCAAGACCGCGGACGGCAACGTTACGGTGAACAACACGCTGACCATCTCTGCCGGCACGTTCAGCGACAACGGATTCGTTATCACGGCCAAGGGCACGGTGACCAATACCGGCGCGCACGCCAGCACCGGCTCAGGCAAACTGCTCTTGACCGGCAGTAGCGGTCCGCGCACGATTTCGGGCGCGGGCAGTCTGGGCAACGTGGAACTGGACGACGCGAACGGTGTTACCATGGGTGCGGCTTTTGCCATCAGCGGTAATCTTACCATAACCACCGGTACCTTCGGTAACGGTACCTATGCGCTCACGATTGGCGGCAATCTCGTCAATTCGGCAACTTTCAACGCCGGTTCGGGCGTCATCACGATGAATGGAAGCAGCAAAGAGATAACCTCCGCTGTGCCTCTGACAATACCGAGTCTCACAGTGTCTGGCACGGTGAAAAACAAGATCGTCTTGACCGTTAACACGCTGGCTGTGAGCGGGACCTTCACGAACGAGAATGACCTGACCGTGAATGGGTTTGGCAGCGGCACCGGTACGCTGGCTAACGCGGCTAACGCAACGTTGCGCATTGCCGCGGCTTCGGTTACTCCTGCTCTGAATGCATCCGCAGACCCGAATGAGGTTATCTACACTGGGTCCAACCCGACCATAAGGGCGGCTACCTATCATAACCTTACGGTGCAGAACGGCGGCAGTCTGGCCGCGGCCACAACGGTGAACCGCACACTGACCATTACTGCCGGCACGCTTGCCCTCGGCTCCTATGCTTTGACCATAGGCAGTTCGGGAAACCCGACCAGCCTGACTCACGACAAGACCATCACCCAGGGCACGGGCGCGATGACGGTCTGGGGCAGTTACACCAACAACGGCACGCATACGCAGAGTTCCACTGGTTCCCTGACAGTCAACGGTCCCTACACCAACAATGGCACGCACACGCAGACTTCCAGCGGGCGTGTGGTAGTCAACAGCGGTCTGTACACGGTCAGCAGCACAGGCAAGCACACCCAGAGCAGTACAGGCGGGCTGAATGCCAACGGAGGATTCCTCATTGAAGAGGGTGGAAGTCTCTCGGCAAACGTCTCCTCAACCAGTTCCTGGGGGGCAGGAGTTCCATTTGTCCGACTTGTGGTTCCAGCAGGGCAGACGTTCATCAATCGTGGCTCCTACACCTACACGCACGCCGCGACCGGGGCTAATCACGAAGTCACTCTCACCCTGGGCACATTCACTAACTACGGAACTTTTACGGTCGAGAACAATTCAACAGAACCGACTGCCATAGTCACTACGACGTGCCCTGGACTGCTTACGAACTACGGCAAGTTCAACCTGAAAACGGGTGCGGCAATCCATAATGTCACCTTCCAGGCAGATGTCCAGAACAAGCCCACGGCAGAGGAGTTCAAGGCGAGCGGGGCGTGCGCACTCACGGTCAACGGCAATCTCAGTAACGAACAGCCCGCGCCCGGGCCGGACTTCGGCACCGGGATGGTGACCTTTGCCGGCGATGCCACCAACGCCGAGGTGAGCAGTACAGCGCCGCTTACGTTCTCGAAGATGACTCTGAACAAGACCGGCGGCACACTTACAGCCAACTGCGACCTGGTGGTGAACGACACTCTGACCCTGACCGCCGGCACGTTGAACGACGGCGGCAATACGGTGACGGCCAAGGGCCACGTGGTCAATTCCGGTGTTCATTCAGGCACGGGCAAGCTACTGCTCTCCGGCGGTTCTGCCGAGCACGTCTTGTTGGGTACCGGGCCGTTCGGCAATCTGGAGTTGGACGACGCGCAGGGCGCCAGGTTCAATGACGACCCGGCCACTGTTGCGGGCAGGCTTACGATTACGAATGGAACGTTCACACTTGGCCCGCGCACGCTGTCGCTGGGCACGCTTCTGACTCCGGGCAGTGTGGTGGTGAACGGCGGCAGGCTCTCGCTCATTGGTACTCCTACTGACGCGGTAGCCAAGGTGACTGCCATAGGCCCGCGTTACAGCTTCAAGGTGAATGGCGGGACAATCTCGGCCCGCGACGCCTGGTTTGAGCTGATGGATGCGGACGGCATCTACGTGGGGGGCGGAGCTACGGTTGACCCGGCCAACAACTTCTCTTCCTGCACCTTTGACCAGGGCAGTTCGTCCGGCCCGCTGCTGCGTATCGAGAACGAGCAGAACATAGAGATGACTAACACAAACTTCAACGGGACGAATACCGAGCCGCCGTCTCCGCCGTGGAACATTCAGAAGACAGTGGCAACGGCCGGTGCGATAAGAGTTATTTCCGGCTCAGGCGGCCTGTGGGGCTCGGACTATGAGAACGACCCCTACGGTCTGATTCGGTGGGGCAACACGTCGGATTTGGTGATTGACAAGGTGGCGGGCGTAGGCCCAGCCTCAAACTCAGTTACCGGCACCTTGCAGTTTGCGGTTACCATCAGGAACATCGGCGACGTGGATTACCCGGCGGGAAGCAACATTACCCTGGGAGTCAGGGAAACCAGGCCGACCGCGTATCCTCAGGCGACCACCGTGGTAACGCCCAGTTCCGACATACCCCGCGGGGGCAAGGCGACGTTCAACCTTTCTGCGTTCACGCCGCAGAATCCCCGGCCTGGGCCGATTGAGTTCACCTTCAACATCGTAGCGGCCGCAGCTCCGGAAGACCCAGTTACAAACAATCAGGCTACGGTTCTTGTTCACTTCTACCCGGCAACGACCCAGCTTCTGGTGAACGAGAACTTCAGCGCGGGACGGGCCAACTGGGTATCGGGCGGCACCAGCCCGCAATGGGATACAACCAAACACTGGCTGTCTTATCCACAGCAGAATCCGTTGACGCCGCCGCCTCAGGCCGTGCAGTTCAGCGAGACGCACGTTGCTACGGAGAGCAAGTCAGGCGACTATTCACCCAGCGCCAATACCTGGCTGGAGTACGATGGCTCCTTTGACTTGTCCGGGCACGTGGACCCCTTCCTCGTGTTCAGCGAGAAGTATCAGACCGAGGCGGACGCAGACTACGCGGACATACTGGCAAGCACGACGGGCGGAAGCAGTTGGAGCCTGGTGAGAAGGGTATCAGGCACGAGCGCCAAATGGCCGCGCTGGGACACGACCCGCATCAGCCTGGCGCAGTTTGCCGGGCAGTCAGACGTGCGGCTGAGGTTTGTGTTCAGTTCTGATGACGACGTGCAGTACGACGGCTGGTACATAGACGACGTGATTGTGGGGACCAGCCCTGCGCCGAAGAACTTCAACCTGACCGCGCCTGACCCGGGCGCGACTGACCAGCCTGTAACAGGCATCGTGTTCACTTGGGAAGATGCGAATCCGACCGACGCGGTGAGCTATGAAGTGTGGCTGGGTGTGCCCGGCAATATGGTCAAGGTGAAGGACGGACTTACCAGCCCGACCTGGACTTATGACCTTACCCCTTTGGCTTACAGCACCACCTATGAGTGGAATGTGAAGGCGATACTGCCTGACGACGGTGAGAAGTGGGCCGCGAACGGGCCGCGCACCTTCACGACCATACCGGAGCAGGAGCCCAGAGACTTCTACCTGACCGCGCCGGTTGCGGGCGCTATCGGCCAGCCTGTGACTGGAGTTTCGTTCGAGTGGGAGAACGCGGAGCCGGCCGATGCGATTTCCTACGAGCTGTACCTGGTCAAGGCTCCGGAAGACCCACGGACCGCAGAAGACCCGGTGGCGACCGTTACAGAACCTCGCTGGGTGTATAACCTGGAACCTTTGGATTTCGGCACTGCCTATAACTGGGATGTGAAGGCTAGACTGGAAAACGATGCGGAGAAGTGGTCTGTGAACGGCCCACGCACTTTTACCACGGCTACCGAAGACGAAGTTCCGCGCGACTTCAATTTGACTGCGCCGGCGAATGGAGCGACTGACCAGCCGATTACAGGAATTGAGTTTGTCTGGGAAGATGCGAACCCAGTAGATGCGGTGAGCTATGAGGTGTGGCTGGGTCTGCCTGGTAATCTGGTGAAAGTAAAGGAGGGTTTGACCGAGCCCAACTGGACGTATGACCTTGCTCCGCTCGCCTACGGTAGCACCTACCAGTGGAATGTGAGAGCGATATTGGCTAGCGGCAAATGGTCGGTAAACGGACCGTGGAGTTTCACGACTGCTCAGGGAGAGTTTCCTTCCTGGCCGCGGAAGTGGGAAGCGGTGAAGTCTATGCCGCAGGAGCCGACTACTACCAAGGCGCCGAAGGCCGGAGCGTGGCTGGTCACAGGTCCGGACAATGCTGGCACTGGCAAAGTAATCTATGCGGCCAAGGGCAATAAGACAAGCGACTTTTACAAGTACTATCCGGAGAAGGACAGTTGGGCGATACTTTCTCCGATACCGGATGTGGAGCCTGCGACAGGCAAGAGTAAGGCGGTGTCCAAGGGCAGCCGGGCAGTGACAGATGGAAAAGACTACCTGTATGTACTCAAGGGAAATGGCACGCAGGGGTTCTGGCGTTATCGGGTGGAAGATGGACAGTGGGACACTTTGACGCGGGCGCCGGTGAAGATAAAGGGCGGCAACGACATGGCGTATGTGAAGCGTGGTGGCAAGGAGTATTTGTATCTGTTGGCGGGCGGCAAGACAGCGTTCTACCGGTTTGATGTGGAGCGTGGCGAATGGATGATGCTGGACAGCGCGCCATATGGTGGGAACAAGAGGAAATACGGAGCCGGTTCCTTCCTGGTGTATGACAGGGATCGTTACCTATATGCGCATCAGGCGAATGTGGTAGGTGACTCGTTCCACTACATGTTCCGGTATGACTTGCAGGGTGACAGCTGGCAGACGACTGCATTGCGCGGACTGCCGTTGTACGGGACGGAAGCCGGGAAGC
>CBFGJV010000015.1:0-61615 GCA_965649205.1 Caldifarciminota bacterium
CTTCTGCGCGGCCATCCGCTGCGCGACTGGGGAGTGTTACAGGCCTTCGGTCTGGCCGGGCTTGTGGCCCTGCCTTTTGCCCGACTGCGGCCAGGTCTGCGTCTTGCCGCAGGGCTTATTCTGCTCGCGGCCTTTCAGCTAGTACTCGGTCTTGGCTATTCGGACTGGCTTCTTATGTATGAGCAGGGCGAACTGGGTGGAATCGCCGGCGGTATTGCCTGGGCCGGTGTCATGCTGCTCGGTTCCTTTCTCGGCCCGTGTCTTTCTAACCCGCGTCGGGCCTTAGTCAGAAGCTCAGGTCTCGCGCTTGGCCTAGGCCTGACTGGATTCGCACTCCACTATCTTGTGCCGGTAACCAAACCGCTCGTTACAGTTTCCTACACGTTCGTGTGTGCCGGTCTGGCTGCGGCCGGTTTTGCCGTGGTGCTCGGGCTGGACCTTCTCGGCATCAGACTTGCTCACTTTGCGCTGTTTGGCGCAAATCCGCTCGTATGCTACATGCTTGCCGGTGTTCTGGCCGAGGGTCTTCACCAGCTTGTGCCGGAACCCGAGCTTCTGCCCGCCCTGGCCCTGGCCAGTTTGATATACCTTATCTGCTTTCTCTGCGCCTGGTTTCTCCGCCGCCGGGGTATTCTTGTGAAGCTGTAGCCGAAGTGTCAGCGGCCCAAGAGCGTGCGGATAAACTCATCCCCGCGCAGCATGCCCAGTGCGCCGGTTTTGACCGTTTCCTCGTCGTAGGTCTGAACCTGGTCCGGCTCAACACCTGAGCCGGCAATCGCCACCGGCACCGGGCCGTGCACATGATTACCCTTGGTCACCGGCGTAGCATGGTCAGGAAGCACCGCTACTCTGGCCTGGATACCGCGCTCTTCTATGCCCTTCATTACTCTGGCGATAAGCCGCTGATCAAGATACTCAATACCCAGAATTTTCTGCTGCACGTCCCGCGAGTGCCCGGCTTCGTCCGTCGCCTCGACATGGACATACACAAAGTCGTGGTCGGTCAGAGCCGCAAGACATGCGTCTGCCTTCCCCTCATAGTTCGTGTCAATGAGCCCGGTAGCGCCCTCAACATAGATAACATCCAGACCGGCATATACTCCCAGCCCCCGAATCAGGTCCACAGCTGATATGACCGCACCGGTGATGCCGAACATTTCCCGGTAAGTTTTCATCTTTGGCTTGCGGCCCGGAGACCAGAACCAGACCGAATTAGCCGGGTCCTTGCCTGCCAGAGTGCGCGCCACATTGACGCCGTGCCCGGGCAGAACCTCCCACGACAACCGTATCAGACTGTTCAGAAGTTCTGCTGTTGGCCGCGCCGCTTCGTTCTTCGGCCTTACCAACAGGTCCAGAGCCCGCTCGCCAACATAATCATGCGGCGGAAAACACTCCAGATCAGACGAGGGAAGAGAAGCGCCCTCCCGCCCTGCGCTAAGCACGCACAGATGCCGATAACTGATACCCGGAAAAAACCGGACGCCAAACTGGCAGTCAGGCCGTTGCGCCGGGTCTCCTGCCGGAAACCCGGAATTGAATTCCTGCTTACAACCTGTAACCTGACTGCTTTCTCTATTCATCGCCTCGATAAGCGGCCGCGCCTCTTCGCTGGAGATGTGACCCGCAGAATGATTCTTTATCCGGCCGTCCTTGATGCATATCAGGTTGCAGCGCAGCGCAACATCAGTCTCGCTGAGCTCCACGCCCATCGCCGCCGCCTCAATTACACCGCGACCCTGATAGCACTCCCGCGGGTCATAGCCCAGCACAGTCAAGTTCGCCACTTCACTACCCGGCGGCATATCCTCGTCCACCGTGATGAATTGGCCGCACCGGCCCAGCCGGGCTATCTTGTCCATTGCCGGCTTTCTGGCAACCTGCAGCGGAGTTCTGTTGCCCAGCTCGGGCAGGGGAAAATCAGCCATCCCGTCGCCAAGAAAGACGACAAACTTCATAATCCCCTATCGCTTTCCAAACATCTGCCGCAGATACTCCCGGAACCAGCCGTACTCGTTCGGTCCCTTGTCGTAATACTCCGGCCTCTCGTCCAGGCCTTCCAGCGCTCGCGGCAGCGCCGGGTCAATGCCCAGCAGCCGCTGAATCTCCTCAGGGAACTTAGCCGGATGCGCAGTCTCAATGGAAATACAAAGGGAAGGCTTGCTCTCCCGCAGGAATTTTTCCAGCCCGGCCCAGCCCACCGCGCCGTGCGGCTCCAGCATCACCCGATACTTATTCCAGGTGTTGACAATCGTCTCTCGGGTAGCGGCGTCGTCAATGCTCACCGCGTACATATCCCGGCGCATAGCCGCAAAATCAGGCTGCCTGGTAACATTGCCCTTTTCGTCCATCACCCCCCCGTACAGCGCCACCAGCCGGGGCAGATTCGACGGATGGCCCACATTCATCGCATTGGAAATACACACCCGAGACGGTTCAATCTTCTGGTACTTACCCGTGGCCAGAAACTTGGGAAACTCGTCGTTGGCATTGGTGGCGATAACAAACCGCTCTGCCGGCAATCCCATCCGCCAGGCAATCATGCCGCCGCACATATCCCCGAAATTCCCGGACGGCACGGAAAACACCGCTTTCTCGCCGTTCTTCTGCAACCGGGCATAGGCGTAGAAATAGTACACCGCTTGCGGCAGAAGCCGGCCGATGTTTATGGAGTTAGCCGAGGAAAAACGGATGTGAGCAAGCTCCGGGTCAGCGAACGCCTGCTTGACCAAAGCCTGACAATCGTCGAACTTCCCTTCAATCCCGGTAACCCGCACATTGCCGCCCAGGGTTGTCATCTGCTTGCGCTGCCGGTCCGAAACTTCCTTTATCGGAAACAATACCACCATCGAGATACGGTCCACATTGTGAAATGCGTGTGCGACCGCAGAACCGGTGTCACCCGAAGTAGCAGTAAGAATGACAAGCTCGCCCCTTTCCTGCGTCAGAAAATAGCGCATCATTCGCGCCATCATCCGGGCCGCAAAATCCTTAAAAGAAGCGGTCGGCCCCTGGTCTAGCCGCATGATCCAGTTATTGTCATACACGCGCTCCAGCGGCACATCGTAGTTGTAACACTCCACACACAGTCGCATCAGCTCTTCGTCCGGAATCAGACCGGCGGTGTAGCGCTTCAGCACCGCAAATGCTATTTCCGGATAACTCTTGTCGTTATAGGCAAGAATCTCCTCCTGCGGTATGGAAGGAATCTCCCGTGGCATATAAAGACCCTTATCTGGAGCCTGACCGGTCAAAAGCGCTCCCTTCAGGTCAACGTCCGGGGAACGCAAATTCGTAGAGTAAAAATAAAGCATTATTGCCTCTTATCCCACTATCCCTTTTTCCCTTCCAGCGCCTGATCAAGGTCCGCAATTATGTCGTCCGGATGTTCTGCTCCGACCGACAGCCGAATCAGGTCCGGAGGAATGGCGGCCATTTGTCTACCTTCTTCTCCTTGCTGCCAGTGGGTAGAAATCGCCGGAATAGTGGCAACCGACTTTACCCGGCCCAGGTCGGTTGCCCGCCATATCATCTGCAGCCGGTTGAACACATCCCGGCACGCCTGGGCTCCGCCTCTCACCCGGAAGGAAAGCAGATGGGAATAGCGGTTCACGGGTTTTCTGTACCGTTCGTCATATTCCGCATCTACCAGCCAGAGGTATTTCCTTGCCACCTCGTGCAGCGGGTTTGATTCTAGACCCAGATAGTTCACTGCCAGAACATTCTTGTGCCGCTCCAGGAACTTCGCCACGGTGAGGGCAGTCTGACTCCATACATCCACTCTTGTCCGCAGGGTGCGCAGGTCGTTCAGAGTCATTGCGGCCTGGAAAGGATGCAGACAACCGCCGGTATCCCGCTGGGGCCAGAGCTTGAGATACTGACAGAAATCGGCTTTCATCTCTTCGTTATTGACATTGGAAATAATCGGCTTGCGGCAGATTACAGCGCCGGCAATACCCGTACCCGAACTGCTCATCACCTTGGTAACAGACTGAATCACAATATCGGCGCCATAACATATGGGCCGCAACAAAGCGGGAGAAGCAATCGTGGAATCGCAGACAAAGGGCAACCCATGCGCGTGCGCCAGATCCACCACCTGCTTCAGGTCAAAGAACGCCAGTCCCGGGTTAGATGGCATCTCGCCATAAAGAAAACGGGTATTCTTGTCTATCAGCTTTGCCCATTCACCCAGGTCGTTTGAATTACGCACCCAGCGCACTTCGATGCCCCGCTCCTGCATCTTGCGGACATTGAACTGCTGAAAGGTTCCGCCGTACACCTGGCAGGTGGCGACAAAGTTCAAAGGCGCACCGTCCTGCCTTACCAGCAACGCATCAGTTACGCCCGCAATGGCGGCCATGCCGGACGAATAGACAACGCAGCTTGTTTCTCCGTCATAGCCGTATCCCTCAAGGAGCGCCAGCACATCTTCCAGATATTGCAGGGTTGGGTTGTGAATGCGGGTGTAGCACCAGGTAGGAATCTGATAGGAGAGGGCGGCCTCCATCTCATCTGCGTCCCGGTAGGCCTGCGCCGCAGACAAAAACAAAGGCTCCATCGTGGCGCCCTGATTATTATTCAGCGCTTCTTCTACCGTGTAGAGCCCATGCACTGCCAGAGTGTCAAAACGCCGGCGCTTGGCTTGTTGCCAGGCTTGCCGGCGCTTCTCGCTAATCACCCTGGCCCTTTCCAGATATCGTTTCATGCCCTCGTCTGGCGAGGGCGCAGGTTTGTTCATCACGGTTCCTCCTGAGATGAGCGACCGTTGCGGTCAAAGTTCAATTGCACAAGCCAATCTAGGCAAACATCAGCTTCAAGTCAAGCGGGCTAGGATTTGACATATGCAACCGCTAAGGCATTATCAGCTCCAACTCGTCTGAAAGGAGCTATTATGCATCACCCTGATACCTTGTGCGTTCACTCTGGCCAACCAGAGACCGGCCCGGGTCCGGTGGTTACGCCCATATACGCCACTTCCACTTTCCGTTTCCGTTCTGCCCAGCACGGCGCGGACCTTTTTGCCGGCAGGGAGCAGGGGTACATCTACACCCGTATGCTCAATCCGACAGTAAAGGGGCTGGAAAATTGCGTCGCCAGTCTTGAGGGCGGCGCCTTTGCTCTGGCCACCAGCTCCGGCATGGCCGCCATTCATACTACCCTAACCGCGCTCTGCTCTGCTGGCGACCATGTAATCTGCTCCCGCACGGTATATGGCCCCACTCTGGCCCTGCTGCACAATATAATGGCCCGGCTGGGCGTGGAGTATTCCGCAGTAGATACGACTGATGTAGAACAGGTGACCGCTGCTCTGCGACCCCACACCAAAGTCCTGTTTGTGGAAACCCCCGGCAACCCGACGCTGGTCATATCTGACCTGGCGGCTCTGGCTGCGCTTTGCCAGAGGCACGGTATCAAGCTGGTGGTGGATAATACCTTCATGACCCCGATTCTGCAAAGACCCCTGGATTGGGGCGCAGATGTGGTGGTCCACTCTCTGACCAAGTTTCTGAACGGACATGCGGACGTGGTGGGCGGCATCATCGTGGTGCGTAACGAAGCCACCTACCAGCATTTTCGCAAAATTCTGAATCATCTGGGCGGGGTATTGGGGCCTTTTGAGGCGTTTTTGGTGCACCGGGGGATCAAGACCCTGCACCTTCGGATGCAGCGGCACTGCGAGAATGCCCTGCAAGTTGCCAAGTTCCTGGAAAGTCACCTCAAAGTGGCGGCGGTATCTTATCCCGGGCTTCCCAGCCATCCGCAGTATAAACTAGCGCAGCGCCAGATGAAAGGCCCAGGCGGAATGATAAGCTTTGAGTTGAAGGGCGGTCTGGAAGCCGGGCGTCGGGTTATGGATTCAGTCCGGCTCTGCGGACTTGCGGTCAGTCTGGGCGGAGTGGAAACCCTGATTGAGCATCCCGCCTCTATGACTCATGCTGGCGTGCCGGAAGAGGAAAAACGGCGCGCGGGGGTTACTGACGGTCTGGTACGTCTCTCAGTGGGTATAGAAAACCCAGAAGATATTATCGCCGATTTGGCTCAGGCGCTGGCGTAGGCGGAAGGGAGTGGCCAGAAAGAAAGTAGCCAGAGAGGGAGTAGGCGGAAAGGGAGTAGACGGAGAGGGAGTGGCCGGAGAGGGAGTAGACGGAGAGGAAGTAGACGGAGAGGGAGTAGGCGGGAAGTCCCCCTCTACTCTCTACCCTCTACTCTCTACTCCCTACTCCCTACCACTCGCCACAGTCCGGGCAATAATACGCCAGCCACCAGTATTTTCAGGAGGTCGCCGGGCAGAAAGGGCAATATCCCCAAGCTGAACACCCGTTCATAACCCACAAACCTGCCCAGCCAGATTACACCTGCCAGATAGATGACCATGCTTCCCAGAGCCATAGCGGCAAGGTTGGTAAATAAACCGCGGTCCCATCCCCGCCGGGCCAGAAAGCCGCATAGCCAGGCAGCCGGAACAAAACCCCACAGATACCCGCCGGTAGGTCCGCTCAGATGCGCCGCGCCATAGCCAAAACCTGTAAACACCGGTAGCCCCACCCCGCCAGCAAGAAGGTACAAAAACATGGCCGCGCTTGCCCGCCGGGCGCCCAGAGCCGCTCCGGCCAGAAGCACGGCAAATGTCTGGGCGGTCAGTGGCACAGGCGTAAACGGCAGGGGAATTCGTATCTGCGCCGCGAGCGCCACAAAAGCCGCGGCCGCGCCTATGATAAGCACATCCCGCAACAAAGCGACGCCTGCCGTGCGCGGATGCGGAAAAGCATAATCAATCATCACCGTGCCAGTCTGCATAAAATCCTCCGGTTTGTGGCTGTTTCGGGTCAGTATAGCGCAAAAGCCCTGCTTGCCAAGAGGGTCCTGACCTGACTTCAGCCAATTTGACACCCTGCGGTCTCGGTTCTACACTTAGCCCGAAGCGCGGATGAAGTATCATCTATCACTCTTCCTGAGCCTCTTTATTTCCACCAGCAGTGTTCTGGCAACCGGCTGGCCGCTTCCGCCCACCGATTCGGTACATCCTCTAGGGAATAACTGGGGCAACTATCAGGACTATGGCGGCGGCGCTTATTTCCACAACGGCATAGACCTTATCACTGTCGGCCGGCGCAACCGGCCCGTAGTGGCGGTGGCTGACGGCTGGGTAAAAGGCTGGGGCACCATCCAAGCAGAACTGCACTACCGTCTGGCTGTCTGCGATTCGCCTCTCACCTACACCGGCCGGGCCCCGGGCTGGCTGTATGCCCACATAGACACTGCCCGTCCGCACAAACGGCTGGGGGACCAGGTAAGAGCCGGCGACACCATCGGCTATCTGGTAGCGTGGCCTGTGACCGGCTTTGACCATCTGCACTTTGCCCGTATATCTGACACGGGCGCCACCTGGATGCGCTTTCCCAATGTCACCTGGCACTTCATCCAGAATCCGCTCACTGTACTGGAGCCTCGCCAGGACCTGATTCCGCCCGTATTTGAAAACGCCCGCAGCGGCCAGAAATTCGCCTTCTGCCGGGACAACACGAACAACTCTTACCTGAACCCCACCTCGCTCAGCGGAAATGTGGACATTATCGCCAAAATCCACGACAAGACCGGATTCTCCACCGGCAACTCCACCTGGGACAAACTGGCGCCCTTTCAGATAGAATATATGATTCGCCGCCAGGACGGCCTCATTGTGCAACCTTGGACGATAAGCGTGCAATTCTCCAACCGGCTCGACGCCTCCAACATACATGTGGTTTACAAAAACGACAACACCTGCGACTCCCGCGGCGACTACAACTACCGTGATTACTACTACATCGTCACCAACACCGACGGCGACTCCATCATCGAATCCACCGACACTCAGGGCAATTGGGCCACCGCCTCTGTCGGAGACGCAAACTACTGGGTACTGGTGCGCGCTTCCGACATTGCCGGCAACACAACCACCGACTCCATGCTGGTAACCACTGTCAACGGCGTAGCCATAGAAGATACCCCTTATCCGCTCCTGCTCCGTCCCTTTGCGGCTGTTCCCAATCCTGCGTCCGGACCGGCCCGCCTGCTGTTCTCGCTGGCTACTGCGGCGAATTGCCAACTGCGGATATATGACCGCTCTGGCCGGGCGGCAGCGCACATTCTTTCCGGCCCGCTTGCACCGGGTGACTACTCTTTTTGCCTGCCCGAGTTGCCGGCAGGCGTGTATCTGGCCGAGCTGAATCTGGCCGGTACCACCGTGCACCGGACAAAACTGGTGCTACTACGCCGCTAACGCCGACCTAATCCAGAAGCACCAGCCGCAGCCGCGCGCTCTCTTGCCGGGCTGTCCCTTTGCCCAGCTCTATCCGACAGAAATACACCCCGGCCGGAACCCTTCTCCCTCTCTCGTCAGTACGGTCCCAGACCACTCTTTTGCCCGAGCGCTCCTTGGCGACAGGCAAATGTCGGACCTGCCTGCCGGTCACATCTGTGATAAGCAACTTTGCGCCCTCGCCCGCGCCCCAAACCAAGAATCCCACTTCGTCTCTGGCCGGATTGGGGCAAGGGCCGGAAAAGCCCGCACCACCTTTTCTCTCCTCAACCGCCCTTTCCTCTGCCACGCCGGCAGTATAACAGGAATCCAGAATCCAGTTATCCGGATCAAGCGCCACCGACTCGGGATAGAACGAAAACAAAAAGGTATCAACCTGCAGACTGGTCCGGGGCCTGATGGTAACCAGCGTATCTCGCACCTGATTCCAAAACCGCACCGGCACCGGGATGCGGAACACCGCGGGCGCCAGCGGTCCGTTGTTCTGCGCCAGCCGGGTAACTACGCGCACCGGGCCGCTTGGGGTAGTATCACACGACCAGAAGAAGTTGTATTTCGGATAACCTGCCTGATACACCCAGTCGGCAAAAAACCAGTCGAGTTCCAGGCCGGTGACCTGTTCCAGCACCCGCTGGTAATCTTCGGTAGAAACGGTGCCATAGGCAAACGAATCCCGGTAGGCGCGCAGAGCGCGAAAGAATGCGCCCGGTTGCTCCCAGGCCGTGTCGCCTACCACATACCGCAACATATGCTGCACCCAGGCGCCTTTGCAGTAAATCGTGCCGTAATCGTAAATGTAATTCCACGGCGGGTTGTACAGGGGAAAACGATAACTGCGGTCGCGATTGAAATAGGAGCCGGCGCGACCACGCATCAGCCCGGCAAAATACTGCCGTCCTACTTTGTGCCCCATATACAACACTTCGGCCCAAGTGGCAAAGCCCTCGTTCAACCACACATCCGCATAGCCAACATGCGTCACCATATCTCCCCACCACATATGAGAAAGCTCGTGCGCCTGCACAATATCGCTGCCGCCGCCGATATAAGAAGGATGTAACATGACTGTGGTCTGGTGTTCCATGCCGCCCCAGGGAAACCCGTAGTATCCCGGAATGAATCCGAAGCGCTCAAAGGGATAAGGACCAAAACGGGTCGTATCCGCATAATACTGCATCATATCCAAGAGATTGGCATAGCCCTGCTGAGTCGCCGCAGAGTCCTGCGGCCACATATAATGAATAACGGGAATAGTCTCGCCATTAGAGTTCACAAAAGGCACGCTCCACGAAGCAAACCGCGAGGCGGAAAAAGTCATCAGATAGGTGCAGATGGGATAAGGGTGACGCCACCAGTAGGTACGCGTCTGCTTACCTGTGTCCACCGTGACCGAGTCGCATAGTCCGTTGGCCGAAGTCTGAAAGCTGTCTGGTACGGTGAGGTTTATCATACAACCCCGCTCCGCTTTGTCTGCAGGGTGGTCGTAACAGGCAAACCAGTAGTGATTTTCCCGGGGACAGCCGCAGGTCATAGCGTGCGCATAGATGCGAGTGGGCGGGCGGCAGAAATAGTAGCCCACTTCCCGGGCCGTGCTTTCCCGATGAAAGAACAGATGCAGGACCGCAGAGTCGCCCTGCGGTAGGGGCTGATCCAGTAAAACGACCAGCTTGCCCGATGGCGTGAAATAACGGAGGTGCGCACCGTTGCGCTTTACCGAATCGCAGACCAGATTGTCAAAGTCCAGCTCCACCGTGTCCAGGCTCGGCACCCGGCTGATAAAGGACAGTTGCTCGTGACAGGTATATCCGGCATGGGTCATAGGCAGCTGAAAGTCCAAGCGGTAATGACGCACATCGTAAGAATGAAAAGAATCTGCGGCCAAGGCCATGCCTGACCCTCTGAACTGCTTGCCCGGAGCCGGGAACAGGAAGTCGGTCCCGCTCTCCTGCGGCATCCGCGCCAGAAGCGGAAAGAAGCCAGCGCTCCCCAGTAGAGCCAGCAGCGCCATCCCTACCAGCTTCCCCATCTCTACTCCTTACTTCCTACGTTGGGGAGTGGACGGAAAGGGAATGGCCGGAGAGGGAGTAGCCAGAAAGGGAGTAGCCTGAGAGTCCTAACCATTCCCTACTCCCCACTCCCTAACAACCGCTGGGCTATCTGAATAGCGTTGAGAGCCGCCCCCTTGCGCAGGTTATCGGTGGCGATCCACAACTGTAACTCATCTTCTTCTGCTCCGGGCCGCACCCGACTCACATACACCGCATCGCGGTAACGGCAGATAATAGGTGTGGCATACTCATTGTCCGGAGAAAGCGCCACGCCCGGTGCCTGTTTGAGCAGACGGAGAGCTTCCTTGCGAGATACCTTCTCTTTGAATTTTGCTGTGACCGCCAAGCAGTGGCCAATGCAGACCGGCACCCGCACGCAGGTAACGTTCACCCGCAGCTCGGGCAGAGATAAAATCTTCGCCGTTTCCCGCATCAACTTCAGCTCCTCGCCGGTATGCCCCTGCCGGTCAAAGGCGTCTATCTGCGGTATGACATTGTCGGCAATTTGCTGCGGGAGGGGGCTGCCGTGTGTGTCCACCGGCCGCCCGAGCGCCACAAACTCCGTCTCATAGCGGTACTGCTCCAGAGCCGCCTTCCCCGCGCCAGAAACCGACTGATAGGTAGCCACATACAGAGCCCTCAGCCCGAACTTCGCATGCAGTGGCGCCAGCGCCACAGTCAACGGTATGGTCGTGCAATTGGGATTGGCGATGATATTCTTATGCCCGGCAAGCGCCGCAGCATTCACCTCCGGCACCACCAGCGGCACATCCTTCTCCAGCCGGAAAACGCTGGACTTATCTATCACCGGACAAAAGCGCGCCACCTCCGGCACAAATTTCTTGGCCAGCTCGGCTTCCAGACAGAAAAAAGCCACGTCCAGCCCGGAGAAACGCTCCGGCTTCACCTCCTCTATTTTGTACTTGCGGTCGCGGAAGGAAACCTCCGCCCCTGCGCTGCGCGCGGACGCAAATAGTCTTAGTTCTTCTATTTCATACGGCCCCGACTCCAGTAGCCGGAGGACCGTCTCGCCAACCAGTCCGGTAGCACCCGCAATACCTGCCCTCATAACCACTCCCTACTCCCTACTCCCTATTCCTAACACAAGCTTTTTCGTGAAGTTCCTGTCCGGTAATATCACCCTGACCAGATATACCCCCGCAGGGAGTTCGGTAGGAAGTTTCCAGTTGGTTTCCAGTTTGCCCGCAGTGGTTCTTTCTACTTTTCGGTCTGCCACTATCCGGCCGGCTATATCGCTGAGTTGCAGTCTTACGCATTCCGGCGCCGGTATCTGCCACCGGATACGCACTTCCCGGGTGGCAGGGTTCGGCCAGAGGATAATCTGTGGCATCTGGGCCGTCTCTTGCCGCTCGTCCGCCGCACCGGTACGGGTATCATACCACGCCTGCGCCGAGTCCGCATTGGCGCGCAGGTTGGCGCCGCTGTTGCCGCCCACAAAGGCCACAGCCAACCGGAACTGCTCGCCCGGTTGCAGGCGGAAGGGCCCGGCTGCCACACACAAAGACCAGTCATAAACGCGCGCAGCATGGGGCTGGGTGATGGCGCCGGAAAGGAAGCGCCACTTCTGACTGTCGGTGAGGCAGGAGTCAGGATATAGCCAGCGGCCGTTGTCAATGGCGACCAGGTTCGCCGCCTGCGTCGGGGCGAGTAGTCTAACGCCGATAGAGGGATTGGCGCTGGTGGCGCTGCGGATAAACACCAGTCTGCGCGCCACATCGGTGGAGCATATGTTCTGCGTCGGCTCGCGCCCCACATCCACATCCGCAAAAACGCCGGCATAAATCCCGCTGAGCGCCGCACTGCTCCGGTTACGGATGTCGTAAGCCAGTATCACAAAGTCGTCATACCGGGTATCCGGCGACTGGTAGGAATGTTGCGTCACCTCTAGGCCGCCCGCCTTGTCCCGGAAGCGACAGAAGAAATACTGCTGGTCCGGCCGGCCAGACGTTCCCCGACGCAGACTCTCTTCAAGCGCAAAGTCTGTGTCCACCCGTCCCTGGGCCAGGTTGCCAAAGTACCGGTCCGCCACATAAAAAGGCCCATAACCCACAGCCAGACTCGCATAATACAACTGACTGGGACTCTGGTGCGGATAGCAGAATCCCTGTCCCGCCACCTGATTTCCTGGCGGCAACTCATAACCCACCGAACCCACGCAGGTCACAGATAACTTGCAATAACCCGTATCATGATGGAGCACCAGCGCTCCAGGCCCGGCGTCCTCGCCTACAGCCAGCGCAAAAGCAAAATTCCAGGTATCCCCTGCGCTCGCCACCCGCAATACAAATCCTGCCCGCGCGGCCGGCGGCGCCGCAGAAGATACTCTCACCCGCCAACCCCCTCCCCGCGCGCTGTCCTGCGGCAAAATGTCTCCATAGGAAACCGCAGAGTCCTGCACGCTCACAAATTCCGAATTGGACTCCAGCCTGCCCGCCACTCCCACCGCCGGGGCATTGCCCATATTTCTCAGAGTCACATACACTCTGACGCTTTCGCCCGGGTCCAAACGATTGTTGCCGCCATCGTCCACAAAGCAGCCTCCCAGAGCTAGTTGCGCGCGAGTTTCTCCTTCTGCGACCTCCACCTTCCGCTCTGCCACAAAATACGAAGAATGACTTGCCCTGACTTCCATCGTCCCCGGCCGAAAGGGCGCAATGCGCAAAACCGCCAGACCTGTCTTATCCGTTCGCGCATTCGTCTGCACCTCTCCCGCTTTGTAGCACGCCACCAGCGCATTTGCCACTGGCTGCCCCTTCGCCATAACCCGCACTGCAAAAGTCTGCGCCCCAACCCGCACGCTGTCGCTACAAACCAGCTCCGCCGAATCCGGCCTGCCCCGCCATACCTGTAGATTCGGGTCCCCAAACAGATTCAAATCCCAGTAACACCAGCGCCACACCTCGTCATACATCACCAGAGGAACATAAAAGTCCTTTGCCCGGGCGTGTAAAACCCCGATTTCCGTAATCGGGTGACCAAACAAAACGGTGTAAAACCTGTTGCAGAACAATTCCGACGGCCCCATACTCGGCGGCATGGCCCAACCTTCCCGCGAGTTCATCATACACGCCACAGTCCCTCCGTTAGGATTGTGCATCGCCGCCTCGGCCAGGCAGTCCGCCACCTCAAAGTTGCCCGCCAAACAGGCGATAGAATTCATTACCGTGGGCCGGGTCGCATTCGTCTGCCCCGCGGCGGTGGTGGTATTCCAGATTGCCGTGCCATTCTGCGTACAGAATTTCGTCGCCTCTCCGTGCGATGCCACATGACATAAGTGATACCCCTGATTAATCGCATCGCGCATCGGCGTCGTAGAATTCGGGTTCGCCAGATACTGGTCGGTCCAGCCTGCCGGGGTCTGATTGGCAATAGAATCAGATACCACCTTGCCCGAGTAACTCGGAAAAGTGCTCAACATCACATAAGGCAAGAGTACCTTTTGCAGATAGTCCAGCTCCGGATTCCTCTCGTACCGCAAAATCTTGTTCACCACCGCCTTTGCCTCTGTCTCGCGGTCCACCGCCACCCGTCCCACATAAATGTCGTAATAAAGGTCCACGGTGTCCGCCATCTCGCCGAAGATGTTGTTCCGATTGCCATCATAAGACCACTGCAGGTCCGCGTAATACACATCTGCCGGAATATCGCCAGTCCGATTCGTCGCCACCGACCGACACCGCCGGCTGGGAATCTGCTCGTGGTCTCCGGCCAAGAGCGCCCACTTCAGCCCCCGGTACCTGTAAGAGTCAATCAGAAAAAGCCGTATTTTCTCCTGCAGGTCCCTGCCCCCCGGATAACTCGCCGCAATCTCCTCGGTGGTAAACACCTGCGCCCGGTAACCCTTCTGCGCCCGCCAGGCCAATAGAGAATCAAACCAGCCCGCCTGCGCCCGCGGCGTGATAAGCGCATAATCCAGCTCAGCCCCGTCGGCAAAATGCGTTGGCGGCGCAAAGACAGACACGTCCTCGGGATTAATCACCAACTGCGCCACATCTTCGCCAAACAACGCCACCTGACTGGGCGTCAGAGCAAACGGAACCACCCTCCCCTCTTCATACCCCACCTCCACCCGTAACCTCTGATACAACCTCAGCCTGCCCGTCGCCGGCGCATAAGACAAGGGATACAACACAAAACTGCACAATCTGAACTCCGACTTTGTCCCAGTATGCACACAATCCGCCAGCTTCTCCGGCCACTCCCTACTCTCTACCTCAGGGAGTAGCCTGAGAGTCCTAACCATTCCCTGCTCCCTACTCTCTACTCCCCGCTCCCTACTCCCTAAAATCGGCATCGGCATCTGCGCCGGGGGCAGACGATAAACGCCCGGCAAATCTACCGTGTCCAGCGGCACCACCCTTACCTCCGTAGCCGTCGCTGTCGCCGGAATGACAAAATGCAAAACCACCGCCGGCAACAGGGGCTCACCCGGCTCCCCGCGACTCACTCCACCGGGTAAGAAAACCACATCATAACTATCGGCCCTAGCAAAAACAAACTCTCGCCGGTCAAACTCCACCGTGCGCACGACACTGCCGGCCAACAAGACAAAAGGAACAAGTGCCAACAACAGTATTGCTCTTATTGCCTTCACCCCTATCTCCCCGGACACTCGCGCGCCACGCTCGCCGGTATATTCTTTCCCCGGTACGACTTCTCAAAGGCCGCACAAAAATCCGCGGCAAGCTTCCTCGCTCTCGCCTCGTAAGCCCCCTTGTCCTGCCAGGTATGGCGCGGATTAAGCGCAACCGGACCCCCTATGCCCGGACACGCCTTCGGAATACCCAGATGAAACAACTCGTCCTCCTCATATTCCACCGCCTCCAGAACGCCGGACGCGGCCGCTTCTACTATCTGGCGGGTAAGGTTTATATCTATCCGCCTGCCCACTCCATACGGCCCCCCTGTCCAACCCGTATTCACGAGATATACCCTTGTCCCGTGCCTCGCCAGTTTCTCTCCCAAAAGGCGGGCATAAACCTCCGGGTGACGGGGCATAAACGGCGCACCAAAAAAACGGGAAAAGGTGCTTTTGGGCTCCACAATCCCGGTCTCGGTTCCGGCAAGCTTTGAAGTGTAACCCAGAAGAAACCACAGCATAGCCTGGTCGCGAGAAAGCCGGGCCACCGGCGGCAGTACGCCATTCGCATCTGCGGTAAGAAAAATAATCGTCCGCGGGTGTCCGGCAACCGGCGGGGACTTCGTGCGGGCAAGAAATGACAAGGGATACGACCCCCGCGAATTCGGCGTAAACCGGTCGTCGCTCAGGTCAAACCTCCCGTCCGGATACACCATGGCATTCTCGACGATAGCGCCGTGCTCCAGATAAGGCGTCTCGTGGAAACAGGCGTGATATATTTCCGGCTCCTTCTTCGGGTCCAAATTTATCAATTTAGCATAACAGCCGTTCTCGAAATTGGCAATGCCCCACTCCGACCAGCCATGCTCGTCGTCTCCTAAGAGTCTGCGTCTGGGGTCGGCCGATAGCGCAGTCTTTCCCGTACCGGAAAGCCCCAAAAATAGCGTGACATCGCCCGCCTGCCCTTCGTTTGCCGAGCAGTGCAAGGGCAGGATCCCCTGCGCCGGAAGCAGAAAGTTCATTACCGTAAAAGCCAGTTTCTTGACGCTTCCCATATAAGCCGAGCCAAATACCACGCCCAGCCGGTTGTCAAAATCCATTGCTATCACCATGGTAGAAGTGCGTCCGCTTTGCGGCAGTCGGCGCAACCTGCCTTCGTAGCGCGCCGGGTCCAGCCGGTCATAGGGAAGCGCCAGTAAGACAAACGGCTTTTCGCCCAGCACCGACTTCTGCCCTTGATTATTTGGCGCCGGCCGAAACATGTTGTCGGTAAAAAGCGCGGTGAGCGCCCGATCCGTCACGGTACGTAATGGTAAAGTGTAACTCGGGTCCGCACCCAGCGCCCGATCGGTGACATAGAGCCGGGGTTTTGCCGCCAGCGCCCGCAGCGCATCTTCCACCACCATGGCAAAAGTATCCGGTGCCAGCGGTATGTTGTTGGGCGAACTCCAGTCAATCTCTCCCTCTGACTCCGGCCGCCGCACAATGACCGTGTCCTGCGGACTGCGGCCGGTAGAGTCGGGCGGCGTCCAAGTGGCCAGACAACCACACGCCGCCACCAGCGCTTCGCGCCTCTCCACCGCCTCCGCAATCATTTCTCTGCGCTCCGGATTCATCCGCACCTGCGGATGCGTTCGCACCAGCTCCTCTATCTCACAGCGCAGATCCGGCTTCACCCTACTCCCCACTCCCTATCCCCTACTCCCTACTCCCCCTTCCCGCACCGCCGCCTGCGCCGCGGCCAGGCGCGCAACCGGAATGCGGTAGGGAGAACAACTCACATAGTCCATCCCAACGCGGTGGCAGAATTTCACCGATTCCGGGTCTCCGCCGTGTTCGCCGCAGATGCCTATTTTCAGGCCCGGTTTGGTGCGCCGACCTCGGGTTATGGCTTCCTGCACCAGGGTGCCCACTCCGTCCTGATCCAGAGTTTCAAACGGGTCCTGGCGTAGTATACCGCGCGCCAGATACTCCGGCAGAAAACCACCCACATCGTCGCGCGAAAAGCCGTAAGTCATCTGGGTGAGGTCGTTGGTGCCAAAAGAGAAGAAGTCTGCCTCGCGCGCCACCTGGTCCGCGGTGACAGCCGCTCTGGGCACTTCTATCATGGTACCTATCTGATAGGCAACTTTCGCCTTTTTCTCGCGGAAAACCTCTTCCGCCACTTTTTCCACCACGGCGCGCTGGCGCGCCAGTTCGTTCACATCGCTTACCAGAGGAATCATAATCTCCGGCCGCACATCCAGACCCGACCGTTTTACCTCGCAGGCGGCTTCGAAAATGGCCCGCGCCTGCATTTCCGTAATCTCAGGCATGATGATGCCCAGCCGGCAGCCGCGATTGCCCAGCATAGGGTTCGCCTCGCGCAACTCCTGCGCCCGTTTCCGTAAGCGCGCTGGCGGCACGCCCAGCGCCCGCGCCGCGGCACGGATGTCCTTTTCTTCCTGCGGCAGGAATTCGTGTAGCGGCGGATCCAAAGTCCTGATGGTCACCGGCTTTCCCGCCATCTCCTGGAAGATGCCGACAAAGTCCTGGCGTTGCAAAGGCAATAACGCAGCCAACGCCCGCTTGCGCTCCTCTTTGGTGTCAGCCAGAATCATGGCCCGGAATTTGTTTATGCGGTCCCCATCAAAGAACATATGCTCGGTACGGCACAGGCCGATGCCTTCGGCGCCCAGCGCCACTGCCACCCGCGCCTGATCCGGCCGGTCGGCATTCGCCCGCACCCGCAACCGCCGCACCCTGTCTGCCCAGCGCATCACCCGGGCAAAACGACGGTAAACCGGCGCCTGCGCGGGTCTCAGGCTTTTGTCCACCAGTACGCGGATTACTTCCGAAGGAATCGTCTTTATTTTCCCCTCGTACACTTCGCCCATAAATCCGTCCAGCGAAAGAAAGTCTCCCTCACGCAGTGTGCGCCGGCCTATGGTCACGGTTTTGCGGCGATAATCGATGTGCGCATCTGCGCAACCTACCACGCACACCTTTCCCATCTGCCGGGCAACCAGGGCCGCGTGGCTGGTTAGACCGCCCCGGGCCGTAAGGATGCCGCTCGCCACTCTCATTCCCCTTATGTCTTCCGGACTGGTCTCTTCCCGCACCAGTATGAAGTGTTCCGGCTCGGCGTGCCGTTTTCCGGCGCTTTCCTGCCGGGACTTCTCGTAGGCGGCTTCCAGAGTGTCGGCCGTGAAGTAAATTCGTCCTGCCGCCGCGCCCGGCCCCGCAGCCAGGCCTTTCGCCAGAAGCCGGCGCTCTTCTGTGGCTTTCTTCTTCTCCTGCGGATCAAAGGTCGGTTGCAATAGATGCGCTATGGCGCCCGGGTCGATGCGCATCATCGCCTCATCCATGCTCAGCAGTCCCTCCCTCACCATATCCAGCGCAATGCGCACGGAAGCGAAGCCGGTGCGTTTTCCCGCCCGCGTCTGGAGTATATACAATTTTCCCCGTTCAATGGTGAATTCTATGTCCTGCAGGTCGCGGTAGTGCGACTCCAGTTTCTTGCGAATAGTCACCAATTCGGCGTACACCGCCGGCATCATCCGGCGCAGCTCTTCCAGTTGCTGCGGCGTGCGGATGCCCGCCACTACATCTTCGCCCTGAGCGTTTAGCAGAAATTCGCCGTAGAACCAGTTTCTGCCCGTGGCCGGGTCGCGGGTAAAAGCCACGCCGGTGCCGGAATCATCGCCCATATTCCCGAATACCATAGCCTGCACATTTACCGCTGTTCCCCAGTCGTCGGGAATATTGTTCAAACGGCGGTACACCCGCGCCCGCTCGTTGTTCCAGGAACGGAATACCGCCGCAATGGCTTCCCACAATTGTTCCTGCGGGTCGGCGGGAAACATCTTGCCGGTGCGCCGCCGGACCAGTCGCTTGAAACTCTGCACCAATTCTTGCAACTCCTCCACGCTCAACTCGTAATCAAATTTCAACCCCCGCTTGCGTTTGATCCGCTCTATTTCCACTTCGAACGGGTCTCGCTCTTCCTCGCTCGCCGGCTTCAAACCCAGCACCACATCGCCATAAGTTTGTATGAACCGGCGATAGGAATCCCAGGCAAAACGGGGATTGTTACTGCTCTCGGCCAGGCCTTGTACCGTGCGATCATTCAATCCCAGATTCAGTACCGTATCCATCATGCCCGGCATGGAAGCGCGGGCGCCGGAGCGCACCGAGAAGAGCAGCGGTTGGTGCGGGTCCCCGAATTTGCGACCCATTATTCCTTCCACATAGCGGATGCCCTGTTCCACCTCGGACCGCAACCGCGGAGGCATTTCTCCCCGCTGCAGGTAATAAACGCAGGCCGCGGTTGTGATGGTAAAGCCCGGCGGAACGGGCAGGCCCAGATTGGTCATCTCGGCCAGATTTGCACCCTTGCCGCCGAGAATGTCTTTCATCTGCGCCGAGCCTTCGGCCCGGCCATTGCCAAAACGGTAAACGTACTTCATATCTCTCCTGTTCTATACCCGCCTGTCGTTATTCTTCCCCTGTTACCTCTTCTATTTTTGCTTCTTGTGCGTGCGTATGCTACGCTAGCGTCGCAGGAATAGGTTCAACAGCAGGGTCAAGACCAACGAAAGGAGCAAAGCGGATGCCAGCGGCACATAAACGGTCAGTCCGGGTTTCTGAATGAGTATGTCGCCCGGCAATCTGGGCAGGCCGAAACGGGCAGCAGCGATGATGCCTATGCCCAGAAGTATGAGCGCCAGTCCCAGAAAAATGAGCGTCCGGCCCAGCGGTATCAGGCTGTTCATAACTCTTTGTCTTCGTCGGCGCCTTCCTGTTCCTGGCTCAGAAAACCTTCGACCAGTTCTTTCGCCGCTTGCAGATTATCCTCTTCTACCAGCACTTCGCCCCACGCCGGCCGCATCATCTGGGCGATGCCGTCGTAAGCCGGAATCTGATAGGAGTGCACCATCGCCGGTATTCCGTTCTGCTCCAGAAGGTCCTTCAAACTCTGCGCCATAAACTCATCTGCCGGTCTATAAACCACTGCCAGAGCCATAGTCAATATAGAGTATAGCCCTACTCTCGGCCGGGTCAAACTCCCCTGATGTTCCTGCCGTCTTTATTTCTGTTCCACTTCTGCCGCTACCCAGGAGAGGCCCGAATCAGTCGTCAACACGATGGTGCCATTGCGACCGCAGGCGCAACCCAGTTCTCCATCGGGACGGAAGCTGAGTCCCAATAGGTCCTCGCCCGTGTTGCAGCAGGCTTGTATCCAGCTGTTGCCGCCGTCCATGGTGTAAAGTACTGTCCCGGCGCTACCCACGCAGACGCCTTGTTCTGTCCCCTGCAGGAAGCAGATGGCACTGAAATCGGCGTACGCGGCCGGCGTTTCCAGACGGCGCCAGTCACTGCCGCCGTCTTCGGTGCGCAGAATCGTGCCTTTTTCCCCGCAGGCAAAACCCAGCAGGTCATCTGCGGGAAAGCACACAGAACACAAAGTCACTCTGCCCACCATTTCCACTTCTGCCGGAAGAAACCAACGTTCACTGCCCGGTGTCTTTTTGAGAATCGTGGAATCTGCGCCGACGATGAATCCGGTTTCTTCGTCCACCGGAAAGTCCAGCGCCCGCAGGTCTGCGTTGGTGGGCACGGGGATCTGGCGCCAGGTTTCTCCCTGGTCTTCGGTACACAGGAGCAGGCCGCAGGCGCCCGCCACATAGCCCAGACTGGGCAGGGGGAATCGCACCGCGTACAGATCTTGGCCGATACCCAGACTAATCCGTTCCCAGCCTCGGCCCCCGTCTCGCGAACGCAACAACGTTCCTTTTCTTCCGGTTATGAATCCGAGCGACAAATCCTGACTGAACCACACCGCCAGCAGGTCTTCCTGTGTGGGCACTTCTGTCTTTTGCCAGGTGTTGCCGCCGTCTTCTGTCACCAGTAACACTCCCCGGGCCCCCACGCAAAAACCGAGCTTGCCCTCTCCGGGCAACGTCACAGAATACAAATCGACCATACTCCCTCCCTGCCTCACACCTTTTCTTCCCTGAGTATGATAATCGGTGTCATTTCATCACCCTGTCCTGCCGGATTGTCTTTCATCGCCAGTTGGACAAGTTGTCGGTCGAGACCGTCGCTGGCGCCCACCACCTGACAACCGAAAATATCATTGGCGTCCACCACCGCCGCTTCGCAGCCGATAATTTCCTTCATCTGGCGTGCGACTTCATCCGGATCGCGCGGTCCCTTTATCACATACTCGTAGTATTCCTTCACTCCCGAGGTATGCGCCGCATCAATCATTGCCGCCTGCGGCCCGGCCACCCGGTAGAAGTCTCCGGACCTTCCGCGCAACTTACCCCAGGCGCCGGCGAGTGCGGCCCGCAGAATGCGCGCCGCTCCCACCTCGTCAATAGCGCATTGCATAGACCAGGGACTACGCAGACCTATGCCATAAGGCACCTTTTTCACAAACCGCCACAGCACATTGGCCCAGAATCCGGGTTTTATCTGGCTCACCGGAATGGCCCGACCCTGCATTATCGCCACCGGACTTTCGGCAAAGGTGACTATGTCGCCCGGCTGCGCCAGTGGCACCACAAACCGGCGCAAAATGTCAGCCAGATTGTCTTTTTCGGTTATCAGGCCGGTTTTTATCCAGATGCGACGGATCCGCCGCCCCAATACTTCCACCACTTCCGGTTTAGGTTTCACCAGACTAAACTACTGCGCCGCGCAAAAAAATCAAGCCCCTGCCCTCGCTTCCCTGTCCGCAGTTTCTTGCCTATACTTGGCGCAGATGTCCCAGCCGCACGACCCGCAAACCCGTTTCACCCGCCGGGTAGGTCTGTTTACGCTTGGCACGCTCATCTCCCGTCTTTTAGGCGTGGTGCGCGAATCTGTATTCGCCTATCTGTTCGGTGCGGGTCTGGCCACCGACGCTTTCAATGTGGCTTTTCGCATACCCAACTTCCTGCGCGACCTTTTTGCCGAAAGCGCTTTGTCTGCCGCCTTTGTGCCCACCTTTGTACAGCAATTGAAGCAGGACAAAGAGAAAGCCTGGCGCTTTGCGGCAAATATGTTTAACTTCATACTCCTCGCTGTCGGTCTTCTGGTTCTTCTCGGTATCATCCTTGCGCCGCAGATTACCCGTCTGGTGGCTATGGGCTTTACAGCCGACGCCGCCAAACTGCATCTGACCGCGCACCTTACCCGGCTTATGTTTCCCTTCCTGCTTTTTGTGGCGCTGGCCGCCTGGGCGATGGGCATCCTTAACGCCTCCGGCGTCTTTTTTATTCCGGCTCTGGCTCCGGCCGCTTTCAATGTCTTTTCCGTCGCCGTGCCTCTTGCCGCCTATGGTTGGCTGCGCAGCCGCGGGGTAGAACCAATTGTCGGAATGGCTGTGGGCGTTTCTCTCGGCGCTGTCGCCCAGTTTCTCCTGCAGTATCCCCATCTGCGCCAGCACGGTTTTCGCTACCGGCCGGTGCTGGATTTCTCTGACCCGGCGCTGCGCCAGGTGGGCAGACGTTGGTTGCTGGTAGTGCTGGGCCTTTCCACCTGGCAGATAAGTTTTCTGGTCAACACCTTCCTCCTCACCTTTCTTCCCCAAGGCTCTGTAACCTGGGTCAGCTATGCCTACCGCCTGCAACATTTGCCGGCCGGACTGTTTGGCGTGGCTATCGGTTCCGTCGCTTTAGCCGAATACTCGCACGCCGGACCGGAAAATATCCGGCCCGGCTTTCAGCACGCCATGGGTCTTGCCTCCGCCTTTACCCTGCCCGCTTTTTTCCTTCTGCTCTTTCTGGCTGTGCCGGTAGTGCGGCTGGTGTATGAGCACGGACGCTTCACTCCGGCTGATACTGTCTGCACCGCGCAGGCGCTCGCTCTTTACGCCTTAGGTATCTGGCCCGCGGCCGTCACCCGCAACTGCGCGGCCGGATTCTACGCCCTGGGCGATACCCGCACGCCGGCGCTGGTCGCCGCATTTGTGGTAGCCTGCGGCATCTGTCTCAATCTGATACTGATGCGCTTCATTGGCTTTCGCTCCTTTCCTTTGGTCACCTCGCTCGTACAAACTCTGAATTTCCTTTTGCTCTTTTTTCTCCTGCGCCGAAAAACTGGCGGACTCGGCGGCCGCCAGATGGTTCGCCCTCTTCTCAAAATCTTCGCTGCCTCTCTTTTGGGTGGCGTCGCCGCCCTGCTTGTGTCCCGTATCTGGCAACTGCTGTTGCCCGCCAAAAACATCTGGCTGGAAGCCGCTCAACTGCTCCTCGCCGGCTCCTGCGGACTGGTTGTCTTCTACTTCAGCGCCCGCCTTCTCCGCTCCCGGGAAGTAACCGACGCTCTTACGCAACTTACCCGGCAGACGCCCCGACCGGATTCTTCCCCTGTTTCTTTTGAGTCTAAGTAGTAAGGAATATGCCAACAGTTGAAACACAAAAAAATATACCCAAGAACATACCGGTGCTTCTGGCCGGATGGCCAGGTATGGGAAATGTGGGCATAGGTGCGGCTGACTATCTCCGCCGCAAACTGAAAGGCGTGGAATGCGCCCGCATTGATGTCACCCGTTACTGTTTTCCTGAATCAATCGAAGTAGAAGCAGGCATTGGCCGCATACCCGAGCCTCCCGCTCACATCATCTATCTTGTTTCTGAACCACCCCTCTTTATTTTCGAAGGCGAAGTGCAGTTTGGCGGCGAGGCGGGAATTTCTATTGCTCAAGAGCTTCTGGACTTTGCCGTGGCGCATGGCGTCAAGACGGTATACACCGGCGCCGCCTTTGCCACGCCTATAAGCGCCCGGGAGCCGGCGCGGGTTTTCGGCGTCGCCACCGACGAAAAGCTGAAAAAAATCTTCCCCTCTCTAGGGGTGGAGCCTCTGCCGGAAGGCAGAATCTCTGGCCTCAACGGTCTGCTTTTGGGACTGGCCGGTTCCCGCGGTCTTCCTGCCGCCTGCTTTTTGGCCACTATGCCTCACTACGCGGTCCAGACTCCTTATCCCAAGGCGTCCAAGGCTGTCGTGCAGGTGATACAGCGCCTGCTCAACACCTCGGTGGATATGACCGAAATAGACACCGCCATTGGCGAATCTGACCGCGTACTGAGCGAGTTTGAATCCCGCGTGAACGAAGCGCTGCAGGCGCTCAAACGTCAGTTCGAAGGCCAAAGCGAGGAACAACCGGAAGAAGAGGAGACTCCCGAACCCCACGAAGTAATGGAGCGGATTGAAAGAATGTTTGAAATGGTGCAGCGCGACAAATCCAAGGCCGCGGCACTCAAAGCCGAACTGGACCGGCTGGGACTATTCCACCTCTACGAAGACCGGTTTTTGGACCTTTTCGACAAAAAGAACCGTAACAAGGAATAACGGCTTTCCTCTGCGTCTCCGCTCAGCGCACCAGGGGCCACAACGCCCACAAACCGCGCACGCGCAACAGCAGAGTGCCGTACAACAGTCCCCGGGAAGTTAGATACCCTATCGCCCAGCGACTCACCACTCCTGCCTCTTCGGCCAGCTCCAGACCGGTCCAGTCCTTCTCTTCCTTTTCCCGCTGGACAATAAGTGGCCAGATGGCGGCAGAAAAGTGGCTGGGCATCTGCCCGGATATGTACTGCACCCTTTCCGCCGGCCACACTACCGGCTCATAATCCGGCCGCTCCTGCCTGACCTCCTCCACCACCGGTATGCCCTCTTCCTCCGGGTCGCAACCAAGAAACCGCCGCATTTCGGCCAGCGTGGCAAACTCATAAACCCGCACTATGGCTAAATCTGAACCGCGCTCATAGTGCGACGCCAGCCAGTCGCGAATCAGACTCCAGCGAAACTGGCCGCAATAGTACTGCTTCTGCTCCAGAATCTGCTCTCGGTCAAACCCCGGCGCTGCGCCTGTCCACACCGGCTCATCTATCAGCATCATCGCCACCCGGTAGGCGTGCAGATTAATGCGATTCAGCTTTCCCTCTGTTACCAGCTCCACATTCATCTGCAGCGCTTCCTCTGCCGGCTGTGGCGGTCGGCAACCCGCCAACACCGCCAGCACACCCCCCCCCCGCCAGCGCCTTCCTCATAGCCAGGTATACTCTTCTGCTATCAGCTTTTACTTCCAGTCCGTCGCCTTGTCTGCTGGCTAGAGGTCAAATCGGGAACCGTTCTGGGCCAGCCAGTTCTTACGTTCTGCCCAGTCGGGCATGGCGCGGGCTAGAATTCGCCAGAACTCAGCAGTGTGGAGAGGTTCTTTCAGGTGCGCAAGCTCGTGAAGCACAACATACTCCACGGCGCGCTTCGGCAACAACACGACGCGCCAATGGAAATAGAGCGTTCCATTCTTACCGCACGACGCCCACCTGCAACCTACATCCCTTACAACGACTCTCTTTGGCTTCGCTCCAACTTGGAAAGCCAGACGCTCCACCACACCAGCAACACACTCGACCGCGCGGGCCGTGTACCAGGCGACAAAAATCTCACGTCCCTTCGCCGCTGCCGAACGCGGGAGCACGAACCGCCCGCTACGCAGAATCAGCCGGTCAACATCGTCAGCCAGCTTTAGACGATAAGACCGTCCCAGGTAATAGAAACCTTCGCCAGATACATACTCCTTCGGCACGTAAGGCCGAACCAGTAGCTTCTTCTCGGCAAGCGTCTTGTACACCCAGGCACGCTGACGGGCGACAACCTTGGCAAGCTCGGCATCAGCCAAGTTAGTAGGGGCTTTGAGCTTCAAACTACAGTCTCGGTCAACGGTAATCTCGACCGACCGCCGGCGAGGACTACGTGCAACCTCAAAGGTCAAATCACCGACTCTCAATAATGCGCTCATACGGCAAGCCGGGTATGCAAAGCCCTGGCCACTTCCATCACCTGGTCGGCCACCCTTTGCTGCTCCTCGAAAGGAACCAGATCGTGGTCGTCCAAAAACCGGACGACCCAAGCCCTGAGCTGACTCTGCGCATCTTGCCGCCGCCAAAAATCCACTATTTTCAGTTCCTCGCGGATATGCCTGACCATCTCGGCTGTCAGCTCCGCAATCTCTCCCCACGGCACCTCACGTGAACTGCCTGCTGGCCGTGCTGCCTCATCCAGCAACCTGTAAAACGGCACTTCAGTTGTAGGATTTAGCCCTTGATGCTGTACGGCGGTTGCGCTGCGAACACTGCTAATCAGACCACGCAACTCGACAAGTAGCTGCTCCCAGTTGTCCTTGAACGAAGCAAGTATCTCTTCCAGCTTCTCGCTGAGCTTACGATAGTACACCGGGTCTTCGTTCAGGTGAACCGTAATATGATGCCGAAGCGCATGCTCCATTTCGGAAGCCTTTGCCCGCGGAGATACGTGTTTTTCTACAACCTCGTCAAATTTCGGGTCCAAGACCAGCACCGGCGGTATCTTCGGGTCCACACCCTTCGAGATGATGAACTCGTCAATCAGCTGCCGTACCTTGTTGCCGGCTCCGGCGATGTTCAGCGAGTGATCGCGGTAAAGATTGGCCGCGCTCTTGGCAATGTACCCGAGCTGCCGGGCGTCGGGTAGATACGGTAACACCTCTGGCCTCGGCATCACGGTATCCACACTATCAAGAAACTGCCGGAACGCAGCGCAGAACTCAGCCCGGACCTTCAGGTCCCGCAGCAAGTCTACGCAGGCCACGTCGTTGCTGATGTCGGCAATACCCCGATTCCGGAACACTGCCAGCACGCGCTTGTGTCGGTCGGCAAGTCGCGGCAGCTCTTCCATGAGGCTCACCAAGACGCCTTCCACATCCTCGGCGTCATAGACTGCCAGAGCTTCGCTCAAGTGCCGGGTCACACCCACATAATCCACCACGATGCCGCGCTTCTTCTTCTTGTACGGACGATTCACCCGGGCAATCGCCTGCAGCAGCTCGTGTCCCCGCATTGGTCTATCCAAGTAGAGCACCTGTTCAACCGGGGCGTCGAATCCCACGAGCAACATATTCTGCACCACCAGAATAGCCAACGGGTCGGCCTTGCGCGGGTCGCGGTGAACCAGGGGTTTCTTAAAGCGCGCAATTCTCGTCCTCTGCCGCGCCGAGTCGGTCCACTCGGCCCACGCCGGATCGTCATTATGCGCACCGGAAATGACCGCTGCGATCTCTAGCTGTCGCAGAAGAGGCAGTTGTGCGTGCGCGCTGACTAGGTACTGCGTCTCCGGCGGCTGACGGGAAAGCACCTCCTGACTTAGCCGCAACAATTCTGGGTCCAGCGCCTCCAGCCTTTCCACCAACCTGTCCCGGGCCTCGGTCAGAGCCTTCTGATAGCGGACCGCAGCCAACCTGCTGACCGCGACAACCTGCGCCTTCATCTCGTTCGGCAGCACATACTGAACGTAGTGCCGGAGCATGTCCTCAGCCTTCTCCTGAATCAGCTTCTCGGCCTCCAAGACATCGCCAGTTGTAGCGTAACGGGCTTGAATCGCGGCTAGCTCTTCCTTTGTACGGTCCTTGAACATGTCCTCGAACAACCGATCCAGCGTACGGCCGTCCTTCACCGCTGCGTCGGCGGTGCGGCCCTCGTAGAGAATCTGCACTGTTGACTCGTCCTCCTCTGACTCCTGCAACCGATAACGGTCAATAAAATCGCCGAATATCTTGCGTGTATCTTTCTTAGCATCGGTCATTATCGGCGTGCCGGTGAAGCCAATCTGGGCACTATTGGGCAGCGCCCGGAGCAGATTAGCGTGCAGTGTGCTGGCATGGGATCGGTGAGCCTCGTCCACCAGCACAAGAATCTCCTCAGAATCATTCAGCTCCGGAAACAACTCAACCCTGCGCCGACGTGCCCGCGCCCAGTCGCGCTCGCGGTACTTCTGAATAAGGGCGAACACCAGACTCGGTCCCTTCTCGCGCAGCGCCTCCTGCAATTTGCGGCTGGACCTTGGCCGCAGAACGGTCTCACCGGTCAACCTGGCCGTAGCACTTAACTGGTCCTCCAAGTCCTTCCGGTCTGTTACCACAACGACTTTGAACCGCCGCAGCTTGGGCAACGTGCGCATCTTCCGCACCAGAAACACCATCGTCAGGCTCTTGCCCGAGCCTTGCGTATGCCAGACAATGCCTCCCCGCTGGTCGGTCTCGCCGTGCTCTCTTTTCGTCTTGCCCGTGAGCAGCTTCTCAATGGCCCGGTGAACCGCCCGGAATTGATGATAGCGGGCCACGACCTTAATAGTCCTACCCTCCTCCTGCTTGAAAATGGTGAAGTTCCGCACGATGTCCAACAAGTGCGAGGGTCGCAACATCCCGGCGACAAGCTTCTCCTGGCTGTGCAACCTGTCCTGACCCAATTCCGCTCTGACCACATCCATCAGCACCGGTGCGGTGTCCTTCCACTCCTTATAGTGCTCGTACTGCGAACTGATAGTGCCTGCGCGTGCCTGAAAGAAACAGGTTGCGACCATAATCTGGTTATAGTGGAACAACTTCTCTACGCCCTCGTCCTGCTCCACCTCCTCACGCTGGTTGGCGTAGCGTAGCAGTTGGGTGATGCCCTGCTCCATCGGATTCGTCTCATCCGGCGCCTTACACTCCACCACGACCAAAGGAATGCCATTCACAAAAAGCACAATATCCGGCACGATGAAGTCCCGGCCCACAGCCCACGGCGGGTCAACCCGGAACTGGTTCACCGCCAAAAAGTCGTTTCGCTCCGGATGGTCGAAGTCAATGTAATGGATCACCACGTCGCGGCTGCCCTCGTCCGTTTCCATTGTAATACCCTTGAGCAAGAGCTCGGTCGCGGCCTGATTCGCCTCCATCAGCTTGGTCGGCCCGAGCCGCTCCAAGGCGGTTACTGCCCGGTCAATCCTCGCCTCGTCCAGCCACTCCTGTCCGTTGTCATCCAGATTGATGCGCCTGAGCGCCGCCTTCAGCCGATCAGCCAGCAGCACTTCGCGGAAAGACCTCCTGCCGGTCGGGCTCAACCCCGGCACAGCGGTATCGCCCTCTATGTGCTGCCAGCCCATCTTCTTCAACTGCTCGATGAACGGCAGCTCCACGCGGGTGTATTCAGAAGGCCGGGTGGTCATCTGTCCTGTCGGCCTGATCCGTCCGATCCGTCCAATGAGCGCGTGCCCTTGCACGCGGGGAAGCCGGTACAGCCGAGGAACATCTTGCCGGCGCGTGGCCCTTTGCGGGCAGTGCGCAGGGTCATCGGCTTGCCGCAGAGCGGGCAGTTGGGCAACGTCCGATCCGTCCTATCCGACCGATCGGTCGGATCCGTCATCCTCCGCTCCTGCTCCGCGATGCGCGCTGCAGCCAGTTGTTCGCTGTACCCGCCTTGCTTCACGAAGCCGCGCTCCAAGTCCGCGGTCTGCTGGTCGAGCAGAAAGTTGGCCTGGTGAAACAGACAGATACCCGCATTGGCCACCACGTCCGGGTCAGGTGAGCCAAGCCAGCGCGAGTAATACGTCTGATCCGTCTGCTCGGTCTGATCCGTCCGATGCCAATTCCTCACCTCTCGCGCCTCGGGGTCGCCCTTTGCCCACTGCCTGAGCCCCCGCTGGCGCAGGAAATCCTCGTAGTCGAGCAGCAGCTCGTCCAAGCTGGCACGGGCTACGTTCACCAGCCGAAGCTCGGTCTGGCTTGTGGTAGCGGAGGCACGGCTGCCCTCGGCGATATTCTGCTTCCCGGAGCGCGCCGCATGTACCATCTGGTCGCGCAGACGCGACTTGGGGTCAACAAATCGGTCGCAGAAGGCAACGGTGGCGTCGTAGATGGCGGTCGCCACCTGAAACGACCGCAACTCGCGGTAACCGCCACTCGGCCGGAGCCGCCGGTAGCGCCCTTTGCCGGCCGGTCCGTCCGTTCGGCCAGCTCCGTCCGATTCGTGCCAGTTCACTTCACCCTCAGCTTCCCAGTCAGCAGACCTTGCATGCGAGACTATGTGGATGGCAGTTCCATGCGGTCATAAAACACTGTAACAAGCTAAACCACCCTGGAATGTGCCGCCGTCCCTCAATACTTGACAAAGCAGTTACAGTTGCTAGTATTAGTTGTCTCATCTACCTACGGTAGAAGGAGCTCGGCCACCGCTCTGCGGTGGCTGCCATTTTAGACTCGCCGGGCATACTTGTTCTTCATTTTCTGACGTCGCATCTCGCTCTGGACATAGAACGCCGTAATCAACCGCATGGCTCCGCGACTCAGCGGCTCCAGCACCACAACGAAATCCCCAGCCTCGTACCAGATATACGTACGTATCACGCCGGTAGCCTCGCGATGCTCAAAACACCTGACCCCGGGCTCATCTGGATGTTCAATCAGTGCCTTCACCCACGGCAACCGCTCGGCACGATCATAGTCCGGCGTACCAGCGTAATTACGGTGGTCGCCACGAGTCACCAAGTGCCAGAACGCAAGTTCCTTGCCGTCCTTCTGTCGTCGGTCATGAATAACGTTTCGGCCACGATACGTGGGACAACTTACCTTGAAATCGGCAGAGAACTGCTGGTAGGGAATCTCGACATCCCGTTCCCAGTTCTGGGTAAGAACCACCCTTGACGGCAGGAAGCCGGGCAAGACACTCAAACCTTCACCTCGGTAGGAGTGAACACAAACAGGTTGAACTTCTCTTCCCACGGCGGTGTGGAGCGGCGAAGATCGGTGGGCAGGTAGTCCAGAATCCGCTTGATAACTGCACGCTTTGCCTCCGTCACTTTGATCCCTCGGTTGTGGCACACCACCGCACCGGTCAAAAAGTCAGCCAGTTGCAACAAACGTAGGTCGTGCGACCTGACCAGTGGTATCTCCGTAATAGTCCTGTACTCGAAATCGTACATCCCCCGGCAGAGAACTTCATGTAAGGTGCGCACCTGTTCGCTACCCCTGGTATCCTTGGCATCGAGATAGATCTTGTATTCACGGCCCTTGGCGACAATGTTGCGCAGCAGGTAGTAGTACATCTTGTAGTAGAACGAATCGTGGCTGCCCCGGTTGAACTGCTCGTGTTCGAGCCGCGACTTGTTCTCGACCACGAGACAGCGAAAGTGAAGCCCCGGCGTCCTGAAAAAAAGGTCAACCAATTCGATGTAGTAGGCCTGGCGGGACTTCGATACCTTATTCCACTTCAGCTCGCCCTTGGCGTTGTACCTGGCCGCGAGTCCTGAGATCAAGCTGGCCAGCATCCTGGCATCCGCTGACCGACACCAGATCGCGCCAAGGCCCATGAAGTCACACCGGTCATGCTCCAGATGACAGCTCTCGTCGCAGTAGATATTGTACTTTTCACCCATTGGCACCTCCGGTCTTCACGCCAGACCCTCCATCTCGAGCCGGCTCTTCCGTTCTCACCCTCACCTTTCCCGTGAGCAGGTCGTGCATCAGGCCCTGCTTGAGCATCTTCATCTTCGCCAGATACGCCTCCTCAGCCCGAATCCGAGCATCGTGGGCGTCGAGGACACGAGCGACACGGGGCTCGTCACCGACTGGCAGTACGGGTACGCGATACGAATCGAAGAAATCAGGCTGAACCCGCTGTTGCCCTGCAGAACCAATCATGAATCCTTCTGCCCTACGCCGTAAGGCCGGATTCTGGAGCCAATGAAATACGAAGCGCGGCTCATGGCCGGGCTTTGCTCGTAGCACGTGAAACTCAGTTGACCCAAAGCCGAGGCCACTCACAAGGCCGACGGCGTGCAACCCCTTACCGTTCTCCATGCACGGCGTTATCTTGGCGAACAAGACATCGCCTTCCTCGAATTGCGTGTAACCCAATGAGACCTGCGAGTACCGTCTTGTCTGCTTCCCTATCCACTCTCCCGCGTCGGAGACGTCAGACATAGGAATGAACGAAACCAACGTATTTGGGTGCAGTAATCGCACCGTTGGAGAAGGATTCACCGCCGCCAAGTCGGAGATGGGCTGAGTCGGCCGTCTCTCCGGGTCTCTGAGTTGGCCGTTTTCGTCTATGCCGCGGGTGAGGAGGTCAGAGAGCAGGCCCTGCTTCATCATCTTCAGCTTGGCAATCACCTGCTCGGTCTTCTGAATGACCTCATCAACCGTGTCCAGAATCTCGGCAATCCGGCGCTGCTCGGGAAGGGCGCGCGGATAGCTAACTCTAACATAACATGCGAAACGCGAGTTTATCCCTGGTTGCGCCGAGCCTGTTATCGTGCGCGCAATCTGTTCCTGCGTAGGTTCAAAGACCAAACAGTGGAACAGAAATGCTTGGTCTAGAACCTCGTGTCGCCCTCGAAGTATGAACACATGCTCGTTCACAGCGGCCTCGGTGAACTCTCCCCGGTACATAGCCACTTTCCCTGTCTGCGCGCCGTCCTTGTTGATAAGGACATCACAGGCCCGGAGGTGTCCTCGTCGCATACTGGTGTAGAAGTCGCGAGGAACACGCTTGAGCTCTTTGAAGCTCATCCTCCCCGCAGTGTCGATGTTCTCGCCGCCAATGCTCGGCACTTCACCGGAATCAGCGGTCGCGCCCCCTGGCGGTCGACTGCCTGGCTCAGGCGCCTGGATTAGGTCGGCAAGCACACCCTTGACCCAGTCTCTAGTTTCCATAGCCAAGCCTTTTGAGATATGCAGTCAAGCGTTCTGCGCTGGAGTTTCTTTCCACCAGAGTAACGGAAAGCGGCACCCCATACTTCTCCCACCACCTTTCTACCGCCTTTACGACTTCTCGTCGGTGTTCGGCGATGTAGCGGTCGAGGGTGGCGATGAAGTCGGCGTAGAAGAGGTCGAGGGCGAGGCGTTGGCAGTCGGCAGTCGAGAGCTTAGCGCGGGCTTCAATCAGTTTGGACAGGAGTTCGGCCTTGAGCTTCTTGGTGAGCTTGCCGACCGCGGTCAGTTCCTTCTTGACCCGCTTGGTCTCTTCTTCGCTCAAGGCCTCTTCATCGTCTGCGTTCTCGTCCTCGTCGCCTTCTTCCTTGTTGCCTTTGAGTCGGGCCGATAGCTGGGCCTTCCTCGCCTCGGCGTCGGCGAGCTGTTCGAGGTACTCGGGCAGGAGTTTGCGGACCAGTTTGTGTTCGAAGACGTCGAACCGTTTGGTCTTGGCCTTCTTGTTTTCGTCATCCGGCTCCAGTTCCGAGCGAATCGTCTCAACCCAGCTATCGAGCAGGCCGTCAAAGCCGCGGGCCGCCACGACTTTGAGGTCAAATTGTGCATCGTTCCACCACGTCGCCACCACGCCCGAAGTCTTGAACCGGTCGAGCAAGCCAATCGGCAGGATGGCCCTGCCGAATGATTCGAGCAGTTCGGCCCGCACATTCATCAGGTCTTTGGTCTGGGGCAGGCCGGCAAGCCGGGGCTCACACTTACGCCACCACTTGTCGAATGCCGAGCGCATCCTGGTTTCCTGCCGTTTCACGCCGTCCGCAGTCTCAACCCGCTGCCTGAGCTCGGCCGGGTCCTTGATATCGGGCGCAAAGTCATAGTACTTCGCATCGCGTTCGACGAAGACGGTCATCGGGTCGAACCCATGCGCGGCGAAGAGCGCCTGCTTGTCCGCTACCTCGGACTTGGGCACGCCGCCGACGAGGTGGGCGCGGACGTCGTGCGGCTCAGGCGGCGGCGCGTTGTCGGCATAGCGCCGGATGTTCAGGTTCCAGTCGTTCTGCTCAAGGTCGGCCTTGCTCACCACCGCGGCATACCCGGGCACGTCCTTGAACGCCTCAAACGTCGTTACAATCTTCTCGACGTCCTCGGGCCGCAGGTAGTTCTGCGCCCGGCCGGCCCGGAACTCGGCATCGGCGTTGATGAACAGCACCTTGCCCCTGCGCTCCGGCGGCTTTGAGTCCTTGTAGCGCATCACCAGAATGCAGGCAGGAATGCCGGTTCCGTAGAAGAGGTTCGGCGGCAGGCCAATCACCGCCTCGAGCACGTCGGCCTCAATCATCTTCCGGCGTATTTCTTTCTCGACCCCGCCGCGGAAGAGAACTCCGTGCGGCATTACGGTTGCGACCATACCGCCGGGCCGCAACACGGCGAGGTCGTGTTGCACGAACATCAGGTCGGCTTTCTTGCCAGTCTCCGGGCAGAAACCGTATTGAAACCGCTCAGGGAATTCCATTCCCTCGCGGGTGTAGTTCTGACTGAACGGCGGATTGGTGATGACCCGGTCAAAGTGCATCAGCTCACCCCGTTCCCGGTGCTTGGGGTGGAGGAGCGTGTCTTCGTTCTCGATGTCGGCATCAGTGATGCCGTGGAGAATCATATTCATTTTGCAGATGGCCCAGACGCCGCCGTTGTTGTCCTGACCATACACGTGGATGTTGCGCGGGTTGCCGCCGTGTTCCTCGACGTACTGCTTGGAGAGGATGAGCATGCCGCCCGAGCCGCAGCAAGGGTCATAAACGCGCATCCCTTCCTCTGGCTTGAGGATACGCACCATTAGCCGGACCACATCGCGCGGGGTGTAGAACTCGCCGCCCTTCTTGCCGGCCGAATCCGCGAACTCGCCAATCAAGTACTCATAGGCTGCACCCAGGAGGTCCGGAAACTCGAAGTCTTCGTTGGTGAGTCTGTATTTGGAGAAGTGCCGGATGAGGTCGCGCAGCTTCTGGTCGGAAAGCGTTGTCTTGCCGACCCTGCGGGTAAAGTCAATGTGCTGCAGCACACCCTCCAGTGACTGGTTCGCTTCCTCCAGCGCAGCCAGGGCTTTGTTCAGACCGTTGCCGACTTCGTGATGTAGTTCGTCGCGCAGGTATGGCCAACGCGCCTTTTCCGGCACGAAGAACGAGCCTGCGTATCGGGTCGGGTCGTCGGCGCGCTTCTCTGCCTCGGCTTGGCTGCGGCCGCGTCGGATGTTTTCTTTGATGATTCGCTCGCGGGACTGTTCGAATACGTCCGAACAGCGTTTGAGGAAAAGCATCCCGAAGATGTACTCTTTGAACTCGGACGCATCCATCTTGCCGCGCAGGATGTCGGCCGCGGCAAACAGATGTCGTTCAAGCTGCGGTAAGGTCAGCTTGGCCAATCGTCCTCCCAGTCACCATATTTTACTCTGACAACAAACCGCTTCTCTCGCCCGATAGTTACACATCTTTCCGCTATATTATGCCAAGCCGCTAATTGTGTCAAGGATTGGTTGAGGGTAGCTGAGGCCTGCCTGTCTGCTGGGCGGAAAATGAATCCATAAAGGACAGGACAGTTTCCTTCGCCATTTCCCCAGCTAGAGTCACAATAAAACAGAAGACGGTTTGCCGGAATGATTAAGCGGTAAGCTGGGCCGGTTATGGTCCCGCACACACCACAGATAGAGACGCAGTATTCCTGCCAGATAAGCCTAAGAGTATTCAGAAGGGGTAATTATTGCCTAACCTTCTGGCAATAAGGCGGTTATGCCATTGCGCCCCTGATCTGGGGAGTCACTGGGGGAGTCGTTCCCCCCTCCCCAGCCGAGGCGGTGCGGGCGTCAGATTAGCAGTATATGAAGTTCTGGGCCGTCTCGTTGGGCTTTCTCTCTGAAAGTACGACAGATACCGTTGTAAGGACCCGGCCGCGGGCAAAGATTGCGGGCCCGGCATACACCGGGCCCGGCTTAGGAATTTCTGTCTGCCTGTCTGGTTTATTTCTGCAGTACCAGTTTCTGGCTCAGAGTCACTTCGCCAAGTTCAAGGCGAGCGAGGTATATGCCCGCAGGCAATCCCCGCAGGTCAAGCGGGAAGGAGGAAAGACCTGCGTGTCCGCGCGCGCGGCTAACAGGAACCGAAAGCAGTGCCCGTCCGGCAGCGTCAAAAAAACGTATCTGTCCGGCTGACCAGGCGAAAGCCGCACCATTGACGATGAGGGTGCCAACGCCGTCCGCTATCGGGTTGGGCACGATCCGCAGCAGAGGGGTGCGCAACACTGTTTGAGTCTGCGCCTGCGGTTCTGGCTGTGTCCGCTGTTGCGTCTGCAGCCCATAGCGCCAGAACTCATTGGTCTTGTTCCCCTTGAGCAAGAAGAGCGCCTGGTTGTTCCAGTTCACCAGGTCGGCTCCGGCTTTTATCGCCTTTTTCCCTCCAGTACCATTGCGAGGTACTGTTTCTAGCGCGGCCCAACTGGCGGTGACGGGGTCGTATCTGTAGAACCCCTGGCTGCCTCCACCTTTTACAGCGTACAAACAGCCGTCATACCATATACCCGCAGCCCCGTCTTTGGACTTTTTCTTTTTGTTCTGCGCACCGCCTTCGGTGCCATAGAGCGGTAAGCCTTTCAGGGGTGTCTGATCCCAGCTGTCTTTCTGCAGGTCGTAGCGATACATAAAGTGGTGCGCATTTTCTCCCACCACATTTGCCTGATGCGCATAGATGTATCTGTTCTGGTCGTACACGAGGAACGAACCTTTGGCATATTTGCGCTTGTTGTTGCCAAACGGAGCGCTTTCCAGGGCAGACCACTGTTGCGACGCCAAGCTGAAGCGATAGAAGGCGGTTTTGCCGCCGGCCAGAAGGTATATTTCGCCGCCCGCGCCGTTTTCCACATAGACCAAATCATTGCCGCCTTTTATCTTCACCGGCACCCGGGCAAGGGTATCCCAAGCTCCGTCTTCTATGCGGTAGCGCCAGAAGCCCTGGGTGTTGTTTCCCCGCAGCACATAAAGGTATTCTTTGCCATCTGAGACGGCGCAGGAGCCTTTGGACAGAGGTTTGGGCTTGCCCAGAGTTGGTTCGGTGTCAGGAATAGAAGGCAGGGAGACCCATTGATTGTCGCCGGGAATGTATTTGTAAAACTCGTATGTCTTGTTGCCTTTCGCGGCATAGATGACCGGAGCAGCGAAGTGCGCAGGGTTGGGATCTTGTGGAGCGACCACGAGCCAGGCGCCGTCCTTGGGAGGCTTGGCTCCAGGTATCTGTCTTACCTCCTGCCATCCCCCCGTTACCGGAGACATCGCCTCACCCGCAGCCCAAAACCCCCAAACTCCCTGGGTACTTGCGCCCGCACCTGTGCCCTGCAAGGTCTGACCTAAAGTTCCGTTCAAAAGGAAACTTGCGCTGCTTCCCGGTCCGCCCCCGGCGCTGAAACACTGCCAGCTTATACCGGCAGTCTGCGCCCGAGCAGTCGCGGCTAGGAGCAAAGCCATAATACAAATTCGGTATATCTTCATTATCGCCCCCTGCAGAAGCATGTGCTACTCAGCAACAACTTCTTCGGGCCGGCCTGGAGCGTCAACAAAGCGGTTCTTTTCCTGCCCTTTGCGCAGGCCGATGGCCCGCCAGCTGAATCTGGCGTTGCTCTTGCCGCCGTTCAGCTCATACACATCAAAGCCGGTGGCGTCAGTGCGCACATACACGCCGTTGCAGTCGTCCTGTAGCTGCACAAATACGTCCAGGGGATATTCGTCGGTAGCAGCGATGCAGTCCAGAAAGAGTGGGTCCAGTTCAATGCGGGCATGCCCGGCAGTAAGCTGGCCACGGCCTATGTCTTCCACCCGCGGGTCCGGCAATTCTAACGAAACCAGCAGTTTTTCTCCGGCTTTGGTGAGTGTGGATTGCGAACAATTACCATTGCCTATGCAACGGAACCCTCCTCCGGCTGGAGTCCAGGCCGCCACATAGGCAAAGCTGGAGTAAAGACCATCGTCATGCAGGAAGTAACCGCCAGCCGCAGCTTTTCCTGATGTATAAAATGTGCCGCGACCGTAAACGCCATAGTAGGTTCCTGTGAACGCACCGCCGCTTCCGTCGGTGAGTGTATAAAACTGCGTACGGTTGTTGCCGGCGCCGACTACGCCCGTGCTACCGGCTGAGTTTTTGCCCAGTCCGAATACGCCGTTCGTAGTACCTACAAAGGAACCACCGGCGCCAGCCGCGGGAGCAAACGGCGACTGATTGTTGCCGCAACCCACAACCGCGGTACCACTGGTGTGGTAGTTTGACGCGGTCAGGGCGCCGTAAGAGGAACTGTTATTGTTGGCGGAAACACCGCTGGCATACGAACGACCGTCGCCAAAGACCGCGTGCACCCCGCTGGTAGCAGAAGAACAGGCAATCTGTTCGGCTTTGCCCCGGCCCGTAATCCAGAAGTCCCCGGTCTGGGGAGAAGTATTGTTGTTTCTTATATAGTTCTGGTTGCCCCAGCTCTGATCAAAGGAAACAGTACCGGTAGTAGTAATCGGATTAGGAGAGCAGGTTACTCCTGTGCCCTGGGCTATGCTGGTTACTGTTCCGCTGCCGGTAGCCGTAGTTGGAGTCCAGGCGCTTCCATTCCAGGCTAGCACCTGGCCGGGGCTGGGCACTGTGCTGGCAACCGCCCTGCCCTGCAATTTGGCCACCGTGGGCCCGGGATAGGTTCCGGACAGGTCGCCGGTCGCGGCCTGACCTTCGTTCAGATAACGGCTGTCACCCCAGCTCTGGTCAAAAGATACCTGATCAGCCGAGACGGTAATGCCCGTGCCTTGTCCTACATGGAGAGTGACATCACCGGACAGCCCTCCGCCGGTGAGCCCTTGACCTGATTCCACGCCGGTAATATCTCCGCCTCCCAGAGTCGGCTTGGCTGTGATATTGTCCCAGTGCACCTGTCCGCCGCCTCCTGAATTGGCGAGTTCGCTTTCTGTGTAGTAACGGTCGTCGTGGTTATGACCGGCTACAGCAAAGGCGGCAGCGTGTTGACCGTCCAGTTTGTCCGCATCGTCGGCTTTGAGTGCATAAGCGGAGCTGACTATCCGCACTCTGGGGGTTATGACTTCGCCTTCTATCTCTATCTCCAGATAACATTCGGGCCCATCTGGCAGTTCTGTGGCCGGGTCGAGCAGATTCACGCTGCCCAGCAGCACATTGAACAGGCCGTTGGTGACTGTTACCGCGGGCTGGGTTTCTTCCCAGTACTTGGTTCCGCCTGTGGCCGCATTGTAAATGCGGAAGGTCATAGAGAAGGTTCCGTTCTTGGGCGCGCCGACCGCATCTGTAAGTCTCCCCTGATAGTAAATAAGACCGGGTACGGTTATCGCTTCCGGAGTTACAGAAAAGGCGGTGCCCAGAATGACGGCTGTGAGTATGGTTATGATACCGCTGCGGGCCATCATACCTCCTTACGGTTTAGAATTAAAATGTGTGCCTGCGTACACATTGTAACGCAGGGCCAAACATCGTCAATCATTCCGCTTGAAGACAGAGGCAGGCAGGGTAGAATGCGACAGCGTGCAAGAGCAAACCGGTCCGGGCAACCCGACCGTTAACACCAGCATAGCCCTAAAGGACATAGCCCTGACGTTTCTGAAAGTAGGCGCCACCGGTTTTGGCGGAGGGCTGGGTATGCTGGCTCTGTTGCGCCAGGAAATAGGCGAACGCCGACGCTGGGTAAGCGACAGCCAGCTGAGCGTGGCCGTGGCACTGGCTCAGGTCCTGCCTGGCCCCTTTATTTCCAACTGCACAAGTTATATCGGGCATGAATTGCGGGGCTTGCGCGGAGCAACTGTGGCGCTGACCGCTCTGCTTGCGCCCAGTTTTCTTCTTATGTGCGGGCTGAGCTTTTTCTATTTCCGCTATGGAACGGTGCCGGTAGTAAACCGGATGTTTTCCGGGGTGCAGCCAGTAGTGGTGAGCATTCTGGTCTGGGCAACCTGGCAGATTGGCCATACGCACATCAGAAGCAAAAGGGCACTGGCTATCGGTCTGATTGCGTTTCTGGCTTTGCTCTTACGTGTAGATGTTGTCCTGGTGGTGCTGGCCGCAGGCGTGGCTAACCTGATTCTGTCTCAGAGGACGCAAGTGCGTCCTCTTTCCCTTTTTCTCTACTCCCTACCCCTCTCTCCCGGACAGGCCTTGCCTGTGCTTCCTTCGGTTTGGACGCAAGCGCGGGACCTCTTGGCGGTATTTCTGAAGGTAGGAGCTCTGCTTTTCGGCGGCGGTTTTGCTTCCATACCTTTTCTACAGCAGGAAGTGGTGCAGGTGCGGCACTGGCTTACCATGCGGGAATTCATTGATGGCGTAGCTCTGGGTCAGATGACCCCGGGTCCGGTAGCTATCACCGCCACCTTTATCGGCTACAAGGTATTGGGCCTGGGAGGAGCTTTTCTTTCCACGCTGGCAGTATTTCTGCCGTCCTTTTTCCTTTTGTGGGGATTGCGGCAGGTGCACCGCCGGCTGGAGAACAATCCGCTGGTGCAGGGATTTCTGGGCGGCGTGCTTCCGGCAGTAACCGGTATTATGCTTTCGGCTGCTGTTTCTATGGCCCGCACGGCGCTGACCGGACCCGTTCCTGCGCTGATGGCGGTAGTATGCGTGCTGCTGCTTTTCCGGCTGCGCCTGGATCCCGTGTGGCTGATTCTGGCTGGTGCGCTGTCCGGGTTAGTTCTGTATCCTTGACAGAGGGACAGGGTATCCTAGAATTGCGGCGACCTTCTCTGTCGGTAACCCAGCATGCAGAGCATTGCCAGTCTGATTGACCACACCCTCTTGCGACCAGAGGCAACTCCGGCGCAGGTGGAAGCCCTGTGTGCCGAAGCGCGGGAATACGGGTTTGCGGCTGTGTGCGTAAATTCGTGTTATGTGCCGCTTTGCCGCCGGCAACTGGCCGGCAGTCAGGTACGGGTCTGCACCGTAGTCGGTTTTCCGCTAGGTGCGGCGTTGCGGGAAGCAAAAGCGGCCGAGGCCGCGGCGGCAGTGAATCTCGGTGCGGACGAACTGGATATGGTAGCCAATATTGGCTGGCTGAAGGCAAGAGCGGTGGAAATGGTAATATCTGATATTTCCGCCGTGGTGCACGCGGCTCAGGGTAGGGTGGTAAAGGTAATTATTGAAACTTGCCTTCTGACAGAGGAGGAAAAGGAGTTAGCGACCCGGCTAGTGATGGAGGCGGGCGCCCAGTTTGTAAAGACTTCTACCGGCTTTTCTTCTGGCGGCGCCACCTTGGAGGACGTAGCGTTGCTGGCCAGGGTGGCTGGAGGGCGGATAGGGGTGAAGGCCTCGGGCGGTATTCGTGACCTAGCCACAGCCCGGGCTATGGTCGCGGCCGGCGCTACGCGAATAGGCACCAGCGCAGGTGTAAAAATAGTGACCGAAGAAAGAGAGCAGTCTATATCATCTTTGTCCTAAAGGAGGACTAATGGCTTATGGTAAGATAAAGGAGTTCCTGCAGGCGGAACTTGCATCCGTGAAAGAAGCAGGACTCTACAAACAGGAAAGATACATTTTTGGGCCGCAGGGAGCGGAGATTAAGGTGGAGTTTCCCACAGGCGCACCCGTAAAGGAAGTGCTGAACTTCTGCGCCAACAACTATCTGGGTCTCTCCAGTCATCCGGACACCATCAAGTCCGCGCACAAAGCGCTGGACGAATGGGGCTACGGACTTTCGTCGGTGCGCTTCATCTGCGGCACGCAGGACATCCACCGCCAGCTGGAGCGGAAAATTGCCGATTTTTTGGGTATGGACGATGCAATTCTGTACTCCTCCTGCTTTGATGCCAATGGCGGTCTGTTTGAGGTGCTGTTCAAGCAGGAAGACGCTATTCTCACCGACGAGCTGAACCACGCTTCGGTAATAGACGGCATTCGCCTGTCCAAGGCCAAGCGCTACATCATCAAGCATATGGACCTTGCCGACTTAGAAGAAAAGCTGAAGTCTGAGGAAGTGCAGAAGGCTCGCTTCCGCGTGTTTGCCACCGACGGCGCGTTCTCGATGGACGGCGACATCGCGCCCCTGAAGGAAATCTGCGACCTGTGCGAGAAGTACGATGCGCTGGTGATGATAGACGACAGTCACGCCACCGGCTTTTTGGGCAAGCACGGCCGGGGCACGCATGAGCATTGCGGAGTGATGGGCAGGGTGGATATCATCACCTCCACCATGGGCAAGGCTCTGGGCGGAGCGTCCGGCGGCTTTACCGCAGCCAGAAAGGAAATTGTGGAAATCCTCCGGCAGCGCTCGCGGCCGTATCTGTTCTCCAATACCCTGCCGCCGGTAATTGCGGCGTCAGCCATCACCATCATCGACCTTCTGGCTCGCACCACAGAACGTCGAGACAAGCTGGAGAAAAACACGATGTACTTCCGCCGGGCCATGACCGAAGCCGGTTTTGATATCCGGCCCGGAGTCCATCCCATTGTCCCCATCATGCTCTACAACGCCAAGCTGGCGCAGGACTTTGCCCGCGATATGTACGAGGAAGGCATATATGTCATCGGCTTCTTCTATCCGGTGGTGGGCAAGGGACTGGCCAGAATACGGGTACAGCTCTCGGCCGCGCACGAAAAGGAGCATATTGACCGGGCGATTGAAGCGTTCATCAAGGTGGGCAAAAAGTACGACATTCTACACAAATCCAAGGACGAAATAATCGCCAGATACGGCGTGTAAAGAGGTCAGGGTCTAAAAAGAAACGGCCTGCAGGCCGTTTCTTTTTTCTGCACGCAGCGGAGTTGCCTTGACCGTTTGCAATTCATACCTATATTCCTTCCTGCTTGCTTGCGCCGCCTTTTAGCCAGTTTGCCCGCCATTATGACAAGTTCATGTCGTATTATGTGGACTATCCTGGCTGGGTCGACTATCTGGAACGTATCTTCAAGAAGTTTAGGGTTCAACCCCGACACATTCTGGATTTGGCCTGCGGAACCGGCATTCCCACCGTGCTTCTTGCCCGACGCGGGTACCGACTGACCGGCGTGGATCGGTCGGCAGAGATGCTGGCGGTTCTGGAAAGCAAAAAGGGCGACCTGCCCATTGAGACAATACAGGCGGATATGACCGATTTCACCTTGCCGGAGCCGGTAGATGCGGCTATCAGCCTTTATGACAGTATGAACTATCTGCTTACTGAGGCAGATTTGACGAAGTGTTTTCTTTGCGTGCGAAGGGCCCTGACTCCAGAAGGAATTTTTGCCTTCGATATGAACACGGTGTACAGCCTTTCCCGGTTCTGGGGCAATCGCACTTCGTCCCGCAATGTGGGAGGCATAGCTTCCCTGTGGCAGAACACCTTTGACTGGAAGACGATGATTTCCACTCTGCATCTGACGTTCTGGGAAGAAGCGCAGGCAGCGAATGGCGGGCAGCGAGAGGAAAAGGCCCCGGCTATTGGGTCCGAGCCGGTGCGTTATGAAGAAGTGCACCGGGAAAGGGCCTATACTATAAGACAGGTGCGCAGATGTCTGGAGCGCGCCGGCTTCCCCCGGGTCTGTTTTTTTGCGCACGGCACTTTTCTCCCGGTCAATGTTCTAACGGTGAGAATGATGGTTGTGGCCCAGCCCGCCAAATAAAAGCACCCTGCCCGAATCTTTGACTTGATAACCGGTAAGGGCTAAAATCACAGAAGAAAAATGAAGTTCATTGCCGACCTGCACATTCATTCCCGCTTTTCGCGGGCCACCAGCAAAGATATGGATATACCAGCCATAGCCAAAGCGGCAAAGAAGAAGGGTATCAAGCTTGTCGCCACGGGCGACTTCACCCATCCGCAATATATGCAGTCCTTGCATAAGCACTTAGAGCCGGCTGCGGATGGACTTTACAGCTACGAAGATACCTTCTTTATTCTCAATGTGGAGGTAAACAACATATACTCGGCTCATGGCCGGATGCGCCGCATTCACAATCTCATTTTCGTTCCCAGTCTGGAGACCGCAGAGAAGGTAAGCCAAATACTCAGCCGCTACGGCCGACTGGAAGCAGACGGCCGGCCTACCCTTTCTCTTTCCAGCCTGGAAATGCTGCAGCGAATTCTGGAAATTGACGAACAGTCGTTTGTGGTTCCCAGTCACATCTGGACCCCCTGGTTCTCTCTGTATGGTTCCAATTCCGGATTCGACACAATAGAGGAGTGTTTTGGCGAATTGAGCAACGAGATATTCGCGGTGGAAACCGGGCTTTCTTCCGACCCGCCGATGAACTGGCTCTTATCCAGTCTGGATTCCCGCACCCTCATTTCCAATTCCGACGCCCATTCGCCCACGCGGCTAGGACGCGAAGCGAACGTGTTTGACTGCGAGCTTTCCTATTCGACAATCAGAGAAGTGTTGCGCCGCAAAGACAAAAACCGTCTCCTCTACACGATAGAGTTTTTCCCCGAAGAAGGCAAATACCACTACGACGGCCACCGCACCTGTAACGTATCCCTTTCGCCTGCCGAGTCGCGGGCAAACAACGACCTGTGTCCGGTCTGCGGCCGGAAGCTAACTGTAGGCGTACTGCATCGGGTAATGGAACTTGCGGACCGCAAACCGGAAGAGGTGCCTTTGGATGTCATACCTTACAAGCATTTGGTACCGCTGGAGGAAATAATAGCCGAGGCGACCGGTCACGGCCGGGACACTGGCGCGGTGCAGCAGCTGTATGATGAGATGCTGAAAAATCTTGGCTCTGAGTTTGAGATACTAATGGAAGTCCCCGTCTCCGAGATAGAAAAATATGCCGGGGAAAGGGTGGCTCTGGGGGTGGAGCGCATGCGCCGGGGAGAAGTTGAGGCCCAGCCGGGCTACGACGGCGTATTCGGCGTAATCAGGGTTCTGCCCGATTCTGCGCGCAGCGAGGCATCAGAGTTCAAACCTTCCGCAGACGCAGACGGCCAGCTCAGTTTGTTCTAACAGCACCATGCGAAGACTGTGGGCGCCATGGCGTATGGTTTATGTAGCCAGTGCCAGCACACCCGAAAAAGGATGCCTTTTCTGTCGTCTGGGCCGTACCAGAGAGCAGGCCGAGAACCTGGTGCTGGAACGAACAGAGCTGGGACTGGTGGTAATGAACCGGTATCCCTATAACAGCGGACACCTGATGGTAGCTCCGCTCCGACATGTAGCCAGTCCGGAGAAACTGACCGATGAGGAAGGTCAGGAACTGATGCATCTGGTGCAACGCTCCTTGCGCGTTCTGCGTCAGGAGTATAAACCAGACGGCTTCAACCTGGGAGCAAATCTGGGACGTGCAGCCGGAGCCGGAATAGCCAGACATATGCATATTCACATCGTGCCGCGCTGGAACGGCGATACCAACTTCATGCCCCTCTTGGGAGAGACAAAGGTAATCAGCGAATACCTGACAGAGAGCTACAGACGGCTGGTGCGCCGTTTCCATTCCCGGAGCGGAAAGGAGTAAGCAGAAATGGTAAAAGCCGTGGTTTTTGACATGGACAATACGCTGGTGGACTTTATGAAGATGAAACGGGCGGCAGTGGATGCCGCAGTGGATGCAATGATAGACGCCGGTCTGGACCTTACTCCCAAACAAGCCAGCCGCAAGATATTTGCCATTTACGACGAGAAGGGCATTGAGTTCCAGCAGGTGTTTGATGAGTTTCTGGTGGATATTCTGGGTTATGTGGATTACAGGATTCTGGCGAACGGGATTCTGGCTTACCGGCGGGCACGCGAGGGAGTTATGGTCGCTTACCCGCACGTGCGCATGACGCTTACCCGGCTAGTACGTATGGGGCTGAAGCTGGGGGTAGTTTCTGATGCACCCCGGCTGCAGGCCTGGATGCGTCTCTGTTCTCTGGGCATAGACAATTTCTTTGAGGCGGTTGTGACCTTCGACGATACGGGCAAGCGCAAACCTGCTCCGGAACCGTTCCAGAAGGTGCTGGAACTGCTGGGGGTGGAACCTACAGAAGCGGTTATGGTAGGCGACTGGGCCGAAAGAGACATTCTGGGAGCAAAAGAAATTGGTATGTACACGGTGTTTGCCCGCTATGGAGACTCCTTCGGCACCAAACATTCCGGTGCAGACAAGGATATCTGTGATATTCTGGAGCTGATACCATTCATCGAAAAACTCAACTCCGGCCGGCGCACCAGACGTCGGCGATGACCTTTTTTCTTCCCTGGTTCTGCTGATGGCTGTTTTCGGCGTCGGTATAGACTTAGTGAAGGTCGCCCGAATTGAGCAAGCCCTTCTCCGTTACGGAGACAGATTTCGCAACCGCATTTTCACCCCGGCGGAAATCAGCTTCTGTGAAAGCGTAGCTCAGGGCTGTCTCTCCTACGCAGGCCGTTTTGCCGCCAAGGAGGCGTTTTCCAAGGCGCTCGGCACTGGTTTGCGCGGTCTTATCGGCTGGAAGGAAATAGAAATACGGGACAACGAACGTTCCCGGCCCGGCATCGTGGCCACCGGCCGGGCCGCACAACTTCTTGCTGGTCGCCGGGTGCATCTGAGCATTACCCACCTGCCCGAATACGCGGCCGCAATTGTCATCATAGAAGACTGATAACCTGTAACCCTGTAACTTGGTAAGCCGTTGACAATCGGTTTTGCGGTCATATGCTTCAGCCTGGCATGAGTAGAAAAAAGGAGCTGTTGATTGTAGAATCGCCCACCAAGGCGCACACCATCTATCGTCTTCTCGGACAACGAATGAAGGTGATGCACACCTTGGGGCATATTTCCGATCTACCTAAGTCCAGGCTCGGCGTGGACATAGAAAACGGTTTTGAGCCGCACTACATCAGAATCAGGGGCAAAGCAAAGCTGATCAATGAACTCAAGAAGGCAGCAAAAGAAGCGTCCGTGGTCTATCTAGGCTGTGACCCAGACAGAGAAGGCGAAGCCATAGCCTACTCGGTAGCAAAGGAAATCCGTGCAGATGGCAGGAAAGAAAGTTCTCAGACAAACGGGCCGATAGTGAAGCGAGTACTGCTTTATGAAATTACCCGGCAGGGACTGGAAAAGGCTTTCCAGGAACCCGGCGAGATTGACCTGAACAAGGTTTACGCTCACCGGGGCCGGCGGGTGCTGGACCGGCTGGTCGGGTATCTGGTTTCACCCGTGCTCTGGAAAATTGTAAAAGTGGGGCTTTCTGCCGGACGCGTGCAGACGGTAGCGTTGCGGATGATAGTGGAGCGGGAAAGAGAAATACAAGCTTTCAAACCGGAAGAGTACTGGGTCATCAAAGCACGCTTTGCCGCTAACACCAGAGATTTCGTGGCACAACTGGTACGCATAGCCGGTAAGCCGGCCAAGCTGACGAGCAAAACGCATGTAGAGGAGCTGGAAAAGGCGTGTGCCGGAGTTGATTTCCGGGTAACGTCAGTAGTCACCCGTACCAAGACCCGTTCCCCTCTACCACCGTTTACTACGGCTACTCTGCAGCAGGATGCGGCTCAGAAGCTGGGCTTGCCCGCCCGCCGAACAATGCAGCTAGCGCAGCAGCTCTTTGAAGGTATCGAGCTGGATAAAGGCGAAACCACCGGCCTCATTACCTATCCCCGGACCGATTCCGTACGTACTGCGGATGAATTCCTGCAACAGACGCGTGAGTACATCCGCCAAACAATGGAACCACGGTATTTACCGGAAAAGCCCCGCCTCTACCGGGACCGCAAAGAAGCTCAGGGTGCACATGAGGCTATCCGACCTACCCTTCTGTCCCGCACGCCGGAAATGGTGAAGCCGTTTCTAACCAGAGATCAATTCCGACTGTACGACCTCATCTACCGGCGCTTCCTTGCCAGTCAGCTGGCCGATGCCGAGTACTCGTTGACAGAACTAACAGTCTCGGGCGGACCTTATGAGTTCTGGGCAGAAGCGGTCAAATGTATCTTTCCCGGCTTTGAGCAGGTGTACGGCGAACGCAACAAAGAGACCAACTTGCCCCAACTCGCTCCCGGCACGGCAGTTACTCTGCGCGAATTCTTGCCCGAGCAGAAATTCACGCAGCCACCTCCGCGCTTCACCGAGGCCACGCTTATCAGAAAATTGGAATCCAACGGCATCGGCCGTCCTTCCACGTATGCAACCATAGTGTCCACACTTTTTGACCGTAAGTATGTGGAGCGCCGGGAGCGTCGACTCTTTCCTACCGAGCTGGGTATGGTAGTTAATGACGTGCTGATTCCCCGGTTTGCCAACGTATTTGAGGTCGGTTTCACGCGCGAGATGGAAAAGGAACTGGACCTCGTAGAAGAAGGTAAGGAACAATGGCAAACAGTTGTGGAGCATTTCTATCGCCCCCTGAAGGAAGACTTGGACAAGATTCAGGAAGACCTTGGCGGTATCCGCCAGGGACTGCAGAAGGAACTGGAAGAAAAGTGTCCCCTCTGTGGCAAGCCCCTGGCCGAGCGGTGGGGTCGTTATGGCAAATTCGTAGTCTGTTCTGATTACCCGCAGTGCCGCTTTATCAAAAAAGAAACGCCCCTACTGCTGGAAGAAAATTGTCCTGTGTGTGGTAAGCCGCTGGTGCAGCGCACCAGTCGTTTTGGCAAGTTTGTGGCCTGCTCCGGTTACCCGGAGTGCAAGTATGTAAAGAAAGAACCACAGGTAGAGTTGAAAGCCGGAGACGCCTGCCCGCAATGTGGCAAATCGCTGGTAGAAAAGCGGGGGCGGCTGGGTATGTTTTTAGCTTGCTCCGGGTACCCGGAATGCAAGTTTGCTGTCAGACCTCCGCGGCAGGAACCCAAACAGCTCGCCGAGCAATGTCCGCAATGCGGTAAGCCGCTGCTCGAACGCCAGGGCAGATACGGAGCCTTTGTGGCCTGTTCCGGTTACCCTCAGTGTAAATATATAAGAAAAGAAGCAAAGCGGGAGAAGGTATGACTGCGGCAAAAAATGGTAGCTACTGGCAGCTGCGACTGGAGCGAGGAGAGGATATTCCCTCAGCCCTTGCCAGCTTCGTGGCAAAACACGGCATCAAGTCGGGCGTGCTCATCGGTTTGGGCGCAGCAGAGACGATAGTGCTGGGGTATTTCCATCTGCAAAGCAGGAAATACCGCCAACGCACCTTTGCGGGCGATTATGAAATAGCGAGTATAGTTGGTAATGTCGCCTGGGATGGCAAGGTCCCCGTTTGCCACCTGCATGCAGTCATTTCCGGTCCGCAGATGAACGCATACGCCGGACACCTGTTTTCTGCCCGGGTTGCAGCAACCTGTGAGGTCAGCCTTTTCCCGGGTCGTCGTAAGCTCCAACGCAGAATTGACAGCCTAACTGGCCTTAAGCTGCTTCAATTAGCGCGGACTTAGACACAGGTAGGCCTCAGTACTCTCCCCGATTGAAGAACCAGACCGCCAGGGCAGTAGTAACACACCCGAATCCAACCAGAAAAGCCGCGTTCAGCCAGGCAGGGTAAAAGGAAAAACCCAGAACCAGCCGCCGGATCAGGTCCACCCCGTAACTCAGCGGGTTCAGACGGACAAGAATATTGAGCCACCAGGGTAGTCCCTGTATCGGGAAGAGAGCTCCGGACAGAAACCACAAGGGCATTATGACAAAGTTCATAATCGTGCCAAATCCCTGGAACGAAGTCATCCGTGCGGCGATGACTATGCCGATACCGGTCAAAGCAAAGGACAGCAGAGCCAAAACCAGTATCAACGGTAGAATATTGCCTAGCGGCAGGCGGACGCGCACCAGCGGCGCCAGAAGCATTACGATGCATCCCTGGATGAGTGAAAGGGTGGTGCCGGCCAGACCTTTGCCGATGGTGATGGAGGTACGCGGCACCGGTGCTACAAGAATTTCCTTCAGAAAGCCAAATTCTCTGTCCCAGATAATAGAGATAGCCGATTGGATTGAGGTGAAGATGGCGGTCATGGCTAGAATGCCTGGAAATATGAACTGGGTATAAGTTATGTTTTCAGCCAGTCCGGCCCGGCCGGCGAAGGAGCCGCGCAGACCATTTCCCAGAATAAAAAGCCAGAGGACAGGACGGACCAAAGACCCGTAGAGCTGACTGCGTTCGCGAAAATAGCGGATTATGTCCCGTTGCCACACCATAAGTATGCAGGCGAAGTCTATCATCTTGCCGCGCGGCCCATGCGTTGAATTGTGCTTCTAAGTCGGTCACGACTGGATGCTTCCTCGTCCCGAATTTCCCGGCCGGTAAGTTTCAGGAATACGTCTTCCAGGGTAGGGGGGCGCAGGGTTACGGAGCGTACCGGTACCGATAGTTCCCGCACCAACCTGGGGACAAATTCGTCTCCTGCCGGAACAGAAAAAGTCAGCTCTCCATCCGCCATTGTGGGAGAGATGCCGTAGCGTAACTTTATCTCTTCGGCGGCTTTGGAGTTGTCGGCCGTTGTCAGTTTTATGCAATCGCCTTGGACCTGAGCCTTGAGGCCCGCCGGGGTATCCAGGGCGATAATACGACCGTGGTCTATGATAGCTATGCGGTGGCACTTCTCCGCCTCATCCATGTAGTGAGTGGTAAGGAAAAGGGTCATGTTTTGCTGGCGTCGGAGTTCAAGCAGACGTTCCCAGATGCGCGAACGGGTTTGGGGATCAAGCCCCAAAGTCGGCTCGTCCAGAAAGAAGACCTTGGGAGAGTGTAATAGTCCGCGAGCGATTTCCAGCCGGCGCTTCATACCGCCCGAAAAATTGCGCACCAGGTCGTGGCTACGCTCCGAAAGACCCATCCAGCTCAAAGCTTCTGTGATGCGTCGTTTGATTTCGTTTCGGGGAACCTTGTACACCATGGCGTGAAAACGTAGATTTTCGGTGGCAGTGAGTCGGTCGTCGAGCGAGGGGTCCTGGAAAATTATGCCGATGGAACGGCGAACCGCAGAAGATTGTGTGCAGACGTCATACCCGGCCACTCTGGCTGAGCCCGATGTCGGTCTGGTAAGCGTGCACAACATCCTGACCGTTGTAGTCTTACCAGCCCCATTCGGTCCCAAGAAACCAAATATTTCTCCCGTCCCCACCTTAAAAGAGACCCGATCAACGGCAAGAACAGTCTTGAACTGCTTGGACAGTTCGCAGACTTCTATGGCAGCTGCGGTCACTGCATTTCGCCCTGGTCCGGCATCAGGTCTTCATCGCCGTCGCTCTGTCTACGCCGCTCCGGACGGTAATTGTTGAAGTTCCAGGTGATGTTCAGGCTTAAAAAGGGAGACTGATTTCTAAGCTTGAAGTAGTTGTAGAAACCCTGCCCGCGTGATTCTGTTTCCCAGGCTGCCGCAGCCAGAATGTCACGTGCACTCAAAGTAACCAGGAGTTGGCGATTCAGAAAGGCCTGCCTGATGGCCGCGTCTGTCCAGAGCCTGCCTGGCTCAGTTCCCTGGGCCGCAACCTCTCGACTTTCGTATCTTGCACTTAAGGTAATACGCGTCTGGGTCGGCAGTCGGAACTCAGTGGATACCCGGCCTTCCCAGCGAAAACTGGAAGTGTCAAAAGCGGTGCCAGCCACAGTCCCTTTCACCCGGTATTTGTAAACGTCTCCGCTGACATTCAGATTCAGCCATTTCCGCAGGACTAGATCTGCTACTCCCTCCATGCCCAAGGCATAGTCATTGCCGACATTGGCTGCGGTGTGCAAAATAACTCCAGGAGCATACACAGCTCTTATGTGTTCCACCTTGTCGTGGGTGATGCGGTAGTAACCCTCAAGGGAAACGCGGCTTTCCCCAAAAGGCCTTTGCCAGCCTAATTCCAAAGCATCGCTCAGCTCAGGCCGCAGGTCTGGATTGCCACGCCGCAGGTTATACGCATCCATCCGCGTAAGGAATGGCCACAATTCCCACCCGCGCTGGCGCTGGATACGACGTGTATAGCTAGCCATAACCTGACTGCCGGCCGGCAGATCATAGGAGGTGTGAAAAGTTGGAAACAAATCCCAGCGTCGGAAAGTAAACCTGCCTGAATCACCAGCGTCTACCATCCGGTCAGTGAATTCTGTGCGCAGCGCAGGTTGCAGCCCCACACCACCAAGCTTGCCCGCATACTGAACATATAGAGCTTGGCGAAACTCGGTATAGTTGACGGAGAAACCGTATTCCGGCCTGAACTCAAAACTGTCTGTGGCATGCGAATACTCCCACACTTCCAGTTTGGACAGAGCGTTGTGGCGGGTAAAGGCCGCACCTGCTTCAAACTTGTCTTCCTTGCGCAGCGGCAGAGTATAGTCCAATTTCAGGTCAATCGGCTGCCGCGGTCCTGTCTGTCGTTCCCGGCGACCACTGATTACGCTGTCTGTGCCTTCGTCCTGCAGCAGATTGGCGGAACGGTCTTCCCCGCCCGTCCGGCGGTAGCCGAACGTGGCTACAAGCTGGTGTCCCTCTCGACCAGCAAACCGGTGCACATGATCTAAATTGGCCGAAAGAAAACTTCCTCCGCGGCTGGACGTATCCTGACTTGTCTGCTTGACCGTATCTCGTGCCCCAGGGACAACCCAGCGTTGATAATAAGCATTCTGATTCATGCCGAATCCCCGCCTGCCATAATTCATATTCAGGCTTGTACGGTCGTTTCCAGACCAACGATATTCAGCTCCTGCGCGCAAACTCCAGAAATCATATTGCCGCGCGCTGTTACCTTCGGAATAACTGCGCAGCGTATCCGGCAAGGTATCAGACCAGGTACGGATGTCTGTCATCCGCGTGCCGGGAAAACGACCCAAGTTGTAGTTGCCACCTCCGAACAGGGTAACAGCATCTGTCCGGTAGTTCAAAAGCAGGTTTGCGCCGGTGCGAACCGGCCAACCGCCATCTGTTGAAACCACACCAGAAAGTCCGCTTTGACGCCGTTTCTTGAGAATGATATTGATGATTCCCGAAACTCCCTCTGGGTCGTAACGGGCTGAAGGGTTGGTAATAATCTCAATCCGGTCAATGGTGGCGGCCGGAATCTGTTGCAGCGCATCCTGACTGGGAAGAGGCGATGGCATGCCGTCCACAAGCACGGTGAAGTTCTGGCTTCCGCGCAAACTTACGTTACCTTCTGCATCCACCTTGACTGAAGGGGCGTTCTCCAGCACGTCCACGGCCGTACCCGACGCTGCGGTTGCGAGTTTGCTTACATCAATGATTTTCTTATCAATCTGATAGGAAAGGGTAGGCCTTTCGGCGGTAACTTCTGCGCCCGGTACCGCCACAACTGTCTGACGCAGCCGAATACGCCCTAAGTCCACCTGAGCTGCAGGCGCAAGCTCAATGTTCTCTACGCGCCGTGTCTGATAACCGATAAAGGAAATTTCCAGAAAAAACCGGCCAGGAGGAAGATTACTGAGACGATACTTTCCCTGTGCGTCAGTAACTGTGCCGGCAACAAGAGAAGAATCTCGGAGACGACGTAGAACCACATTGGCATATTCCACCGGCATGCCCAACTCTTCATCGTACACTTGCCCGGTTATGACGCCCTGACCGGCAGGCGGGATACCTCCCGGCTTAAAGGCTGGTTGCGCAAAAACTGCCGTTATTAGCGCCACCAGCAGGATGATAAGTAGGAGAGAATTATTTGTTTTCATATATATTTAGACACGTATCCAGCCATAAATATGCGGCATATGAAGTTAAAATGGGCAAATCACCATCTAGTCCTTCGGATCGAAAACCGCTCCCAAAAAGAGAATGGCACCGGTTTTTTCATCCTGGATAGCATAAAGAAACGGCCGGTCCACAATCATTACAAACTTTTCCGGTTGCGTAGGTACAGCGGTTGCGATCATTTTCACCGCAGTTACCGCTGCCGCCTCTGTGCCTTCTTCGTTTACCTCCACAAAGCTCTTATGGCGCACGTCGCTAATGGCAAACTGCATATCCGTTACTGCCGACATCATCCCGGTGAAATTCGCCCTGCTCCAATCGAATGCGGGCGCCATCCCCATTTCCTTGAGCACTTCGTTCAACGACTTTTCGTATTCCAGCCTGAATTTGGGAAGCGCAATCTCTCCCTTCTTTTCCTGCAGGTTGTCTAACCACCGCTTCCAGTTTTCTTGTGTCAGACGCCGGGCCAGGTTGAGTACGGCCAGGCCGCGACCGGCGATGGCCTTTTTCCCTTCCTGTCGGGGAGCGGGTTCTTCCGGCTCCCATACCTCGGGTAGAAATACAAGCAGGGAAATTTGCCCTTTCCCATAGGGCAGGCGGACCAGCTGAAACCCTTCGCCAGCGTAATACTGGTATTCCCCCTCCTGGTGCATCAGAGGATGAAGCTTCGCTGTGCCGTCTGCGCGATAGAAATTCCTTTCCCTTGTCAGTTTCTTGTCGAACAGGCTGGCCCACTTGCCTTTGAAATAAACAGCATTGATGAGGACCAGCACTTCCTCGGAAACGAGTTGAGAAATGATAGATTTTATCCGGTTATGCGTCTTCTGAGCCACCCAGGCGTTGATGGTTTTTATCGCCGCGGGGCTGGCAAAGTCCAACGTTCTGACTTCCGCGCCATAAAAGTTATGGTTCAGTTTCAGAAACTCCGAGGAAAAAGAAATGCCTTTACGCGCCCAGAGCGAGTTGGCTATTTCGAGTTGTACTTTTGGGTCCGCCGAACGGAGCGAAGAAAGCAGGAAAGCGCTGGCTTTGTTCACTTCTTCTGTAGTCAACCCGGACAGGCTCAACGTCTGGGCCATCGCCTCCTTAGTTTCCCCCCGGGCTCCATTCCAGGTCATACTCAACGCTAAGGTAACGCTGGTGGGGGAAATGAAAATATTTTCGCCCGGCTCCCTTTCCAGCAATTGCCGAAACAGCTCAAACCCGAAATTGTTGTGGGCGGCGGCTAAACGGTTGATCGAAACCTCCTCTGAGGGTTGAGTAGCGCTGACATTGTTTGCTGGCGGCCGTGCGCACGCAAAAGCCGCGGATGCCAAAAGAAGCACAAAAAAGCGACTGGGGAACATATTTTCCTCCTTAAGTTAACACTCTCTAAACTTAGTAAAAACCAGAACCAGGTCAAAGAAAGTTACCAGCCCGCAATTCAGTTTATTCCCCGCAGCAACTAGTGGCTGCCGGGTTGTCCCTCTAATAAAAATTCACCGAATCTTGACATCGTCACTATCCGCGATAGGTTGAAGTTGTGGCAAGAGCGAGTATCTACCTGCTTCTTATAAGTTTGTCACTGGCCGGACCCCAACTAACGCCGGCCCGGTTCGGCGAGGAGGACCTTTCCGGTTCCGGACAGGCAGGAGAAGCGGGGCTATACTTGGCACGGCCCTTTGCGGTACAAATTATCAGCGCCGGTAGGCCAGTACCTGGCGTAGCTGTGGAATTCAGCATTCTATCTCAACCTCGGGAAAACCAGCGGCCTGAAGACCGGGCGCAATTGACTGATACTCTGGTAGTTACAGACCTGCAAGGAATTGCGCGTACGCGCCTACGTCTGGGAAAGGCGCCGGGCGAGTACTGTGTGATGGCCCGCAGTCAGGGACAATACTTAATACTTTCTGCAATTGCTCTGTCTCGCGGTTGGTACGTGATTTCCGCCATAGAACTTCTGGGTGGTCTGGTTCTTTTTCTTTTTGGCCTTTACTATGGTTCCAAGGGGCTGCGACGTTTGGCTGGCGAACGTTTGCGGCAGGCGCTGTACTCGCTGACTGCCAACCGCTGGGTAGGAGCATTGGTAGGGGTGGTGGTCACTGTTATCTTTCAATCGTCCAGCGCTACGACGGTATTGCTTGTGGGGTTGACTTCGGCCGGTATTTTGGAGCTTTCCCGGGCTTTGGCCGTGGTTTTGGGTGCAGACATTGGCACTACCATAACCGTGCAGGTGCTTGCTTTCCGTTTGTACGACTACGCCCTTTTGGTGGCTGTGGTGGGCTTTTTGCTTATGAATTCTTTGCGTCGTCTGCGCAATCTCGGGCAGGCGATTTTTGGCTTCGGCTTAGTTTTCTATTCTTTGAAGCTGGTTCTCACCGCGGCGGGTCCTCTCCGTTACCTGCCCGATGTGACCGCAGTGCTTGCCCGGCTTAGCCATTTGCCTTGGCTGGGATTTTTTTCCGCCCTGCTGCTGACGGCGCTTATCCGTTCTTCTGCCGCTACCATAGGTATGGTAGTGAGTCTCGCCTTTACTGGCCTGGTGGACGTGGCAGCCGCAATTCCATTCATACTTGGCGCCAATGTGGGCTCTGGATTCACCGCCCTTTGGGCCGCTTTGCGCGGTTCGGTCGAGGCCCGACGTATTGCGGTGGGGCACCTTTTATTCAAGGTGATAATCGTGGGCATTTGCGTACCTTTTCTGCCTTGGTTGGTGAAGTTGGTTACGCTCACGGCGCGCGACGCCCCGCGTCAGGTAGCCAATGCGCATACTCTTATCAACGTTTTTGCCTCGTTGCTTTTCCTGCCATTGCTTACTCCTTACAAGCGTCTGCTGGAGCAGCTTGTGGCCGCTGGACGCCGCGACAAATTCGGCCCGCGTTATTTGGACTCAAGCTCTCTGGAAGCCCCGGCATTGGCCGTGGCTCAGGCTACGCGCGAGGTTCTCCGTATGGCCGACCGGGTGCTGTTGATGTTTAATCGCTCTCTGGAAGTGTTCTTGCATCGCGACAAGGAGGGCAGACGGGAGGTGGTGGCGCTGGACGATCAGGTTGATCGGCTGGAGGAAAGTATTACTGGTTTTCTGGCCCGCATTTCCCAAGAGGAACTTTCCGATCAGTTGTCTCGGAAAACGGTGGCTCTGTTCTATATCACCGACGAACTGGAGCACATCGCCGATATAGTATCTAAGAGCCTGATGGCCCACGCGGCCAAACGAATAGAGCAGGGATTGGCATTTTCCGAGCCGGGTCTGGAGGAAATAAAAGCATTTCACGCCGAGGTGGGGGAAAACCTAAAAACGGCTATTGCCTGCATCGCCACTTGGGATATGGGCCTGGCCCAACGTCTCGTTGCCTGCAAGGATTGGGGAGTGGAACGCAAAAGAGTCTTGCACAACCGCCATCTGGAACGGCTGAGCCAAGGCTGGAAGGAATCCATAGATACTTCATCGGTGCATCTGGACTTCATCTCGGATCTGGAAAGGGCTAATTTCCATTGTTCCCAGATAGGTGCGGCGGTGCTGGGTCTTACGATTCGTTCCAGCCTGTCCGTGCCGGCTAAACTTTCGTCTAAAGATTAGTCTCAAAGGAGCTAGCCATGGACAGACGTCTGCAAGCAATCTTTTCCCGCAGAAGTATCAGGGCGTTTACCGGCGAACCAGTTGCGGCGCAGGATTTGCACGCCCTTTTGGAGGCGGCGATGGCCGCTCCCAGCGCTAATAACAGGCAGCCGTGGCACTTTGTGGTGATTACTGCCCGAGAGCGTCTTAATCAGCTGGCAGAAATTCACCCCCACGCCAGAATGCTCACCAGTGCGGGGGGCTGTATAGCAGTGTGCGGAGACACCGCTGTGGCGCCGGACTTCTGGGTGCAGGACTGTTCGGCCGCGACAGAGAACATACTGGTGGCGGCAGCCATGCTGGGACTTGGTTCTTGCTGGCTGGGCGTACACCCGCGCAAAGAGCGGGAAGCAGCCCTCAAGGAATTGCTAAAAATTCCGGATTCTATCGGGCTGTTGTGTCTGATTGCTATTGGTCGTCCGGCCGAAAAGAAAGAGCCGCGCACCCAGTTTGACCCGGCCCGGATTCATTCCGAGCGCTGGTAAGTAGTTTCTGCCTGCAATTTCGGGTTTAGCCGGACTATGGACAAGCGGCCGGCTTATTCGTGAGTTTGGGCGTAATCGCAGAATCCGACTAAAGCCTTAGCTACGGCAGGACTGGCCTTTTTCACCACCGGTTCCGCTTGGCGCAGCAGAGATAAAACCTGCCTTGAGGTCAGTTTGTCTGCCAAATCTACATTGTGTTCTTCCAGAGCAAGAGAAAAGGCGGCCATTGCCCCTCCGTAATCATTTTTTTCGGCAACCAGGCGCACAGCATCTACTAGATGGTCTACTCCTTTTAGTCCAGCTTTTGTCAGGGTTGTCTTCAGCGCCGCATAAGCAGCTTCTTCCCCTACTGCGGCCATGGCTTGCCGAAAGTATTTGTTGGAACATCCGGCAGCGGGGATAAGACTGAAACCGCAGACCCAAATAAGGCAGATGACCCAGACAATATTCTTCACAGCTTTTCCTCCTGTTGACTAACTTCTACAATAACTTGTAATGACTGTCAAATCTAGAAACGTGCTAGGGTAGTATCCTTATTTGTGTGTAACTTGGCTGGAAAAAGGGTCGGGCAGGGTGTATCCTTCTGGCCCGACCGAGTAATGATTGTAAAGCTATCAAACCATGGAGGATAAACCCATGCCCGAACCCTACTATCTGCACCTGTCGAAGACACAATATATGGAACGCTGGCAGGAGTTCAAGGACTTCTTCCAGGATGATGAGCTCGACGTGGTCCAGCGACCGATGCGCGATACGTTGAAGAAATTCCTGCAGGGTCTCATGCAGGTTGAACAGACGGCGCAGGTCGGTGCCAGAAGGCATAAGCGGTCTCGCCGTCGGACCGACCAGCGTAACGGGTACTACAAGCGGAATTTGCTGACTGCCTTTGGTATGGTACGGGAGCTACGGGTGCCGCGGCTACGCAAGGGTGGTCTACGGACCAAGGTGTTTGCGCGTTATCAGCGGCGCTGGAAGTCGGTGGACAACTACATCCGGTCGTTGTTTCTGGGTGGTGCGAGCACCCGTGAGGTGGGTGAGCTGTTGGAGCGGCTGTGGGGTGTACGTCTGGAGGCAAGCGCGGTGTCGGAGATAGTCCGGGTGCTGGATGAAGAGGTAAAGAAGTTTCATCGGCGTCCGTTGGAGGACAGATATCGTTTTCTGGTGCTGGACGGGGTGTGGGTGAAAGTGAGCGGGTACAAGGTGGTGAAGAAGGTGGTGCTGGTGGCCTACGGGGTACGTGCTGATGGTCGGCGGGAGATTATAGACTTCCGTGTGGCGAGAAGCGAGAGCGAGCGAGATTGGGAGGTATTCTTGGCGGACCTGCGTGGCCGTGGGCTGACAGGTGAGTACCTGCAACTCATTACGGTGGACGGTGGTAGTGGGTTGAATGCGGCGCAGGCGGTAGTATACCCGGATGTTGCCCGGCAGCGGTGCTGGGTACACAAGCTGCGTAACGTGGCCAACAAGCTCAAGGCGAAGCATAGAGAGGAATGTCTGGCTGGTGCGCGGCGGATATACCAGGCGAAGAGCTACCTGGCAGCGAAGCGGCGTTGTCGGCAGTGGGCGAAGAAGTGGCGGAAGCTAGAGGAGCAGGCCGTGGACTGCCTGGAGAGAGACATCGAGGAACTGCTGATACATATGCGGGTGTTACGGAAGGAACCGGAGTTGTGGAAGAAGGTGCGGACAACCAATGTAATAGAGCGGCAGTTCCGAGAGTTACGGAAGCGGACGCGGCCGATGTGTACTTTTGCCAACGACGAGAGTTGTGCTCGAATCGTGTGTGCGCTGTTTCAGAAGGCGAACAAACGGTGGGAGCAGCGCTGTGGGCGCAAGTGTCGCTCTCGAGCCAAGTCCAAGGTAAGAAAGCCGGCAGCGTAAAATGCCAGTCGGAAGTTACACAAAAGAATTGACACTACCGTCTTCGTCAGAAAGAAACTGAAAGCGGCTGCTGGCTGGAACTGACCTCTTGCGCCTGCTTGAAGACCTGCGGCGTTGCGAGCGCCGACTTGATGCTGCACACAAGGGCAAATATGCTAGTGGTGCGCCGACTCAGGAGGTTGCATGACTACAGTCAGTGCAGAACCTATCGGGGGTAGATCCAAATTATGACGAAAGTCGGCAGAAGCCGCCTCCTTGACGGTTACAGGGAAAGCAATAAGATAGCCGCAATGCGGATGCTGGTCTTGAACTGGAGATGTATTCGCAATCCGCTGGCCGGGGGAGCGGAAACATACTTTCAGGAAGTGTTCAGCCGGCTGGTGCGCAGGGGACATGAGGTGACACTCCTGGCGGAGAGGTTCTCCGGCTCGCAGGCAGAAGAAGTAATTGAGGGGATTAATGTCGTCAGAACGGGCGGAAAGTGGACCTTCAACCTTACCGCCAGCCGTCAGGTGGGCCGCATGGCCGAGGAGGGGAATTACGACCTTATCATAGACGACCTGAACAAGATTCCGTTCTATTCTCCCTGGCATACCAGGAAGCCGGTTTTGGCTATTCTGATGCACCTGTTCCGCGGGAGCATATTCCGCGAAGCGTTGCCACCGGTGGCAGCCTACGTATGGTTGACAGAAAGCCTGATTCCCTGGGCTTACAGGAAGTGCCGGTTTGCGGTGCTGTCAGAAAGTTCCAAACGGGACGTGGTGCGGCTGGGGATACCGGCGGAGCGGATTACAGTTATTCCGCCCGGCACCGATTTTGAACTATTCAGACCGGAGAACCCGGACGGAGAGATAAAGAAACCAGCCACAGAGCCGCCTGTCATTTTGCACGTGGGGCGGTTGAAGAAGTACAAGTCCGCCGACCATCTTCTGCGGGCTATGGCGTTGCTCAAAGCCAGAGGCGTCCGGGCACGGGCAGTGATCGTCGGTACGGGCGATGACCTGCCGCGGCTGCGGGCACTGGCGGAAAAGTTGCAGCTGGGCGAAACAGTGGAGTTTGCGGGTTTTGTTTCCGAGGAAGAGAAGGTGCGCTGGTATCATCGGGCGGCGGTACTGGCGGAGAATTCAGTGAAGGAGGGATGGGGTCTTATTGTCATGGAGGCTAATGCCTGCGGCACGCCAGTGGTGGTGGCGCGTTCACCCGGGCTGGTGGATTCTTCGCGCGAGAGGGTGAACGGGTTGTTCTACGAGTACGGGAATATCCCGCAGCTGGCCGAGAAGCTGGAGTTGCTGCTCACCAATGAGTCTCTGCGTAGGCAGCTGGGCCGGCAGGCTGTTGGCTGGGCTAGACAGTGGACCTGGGATAAGGCGGCTGAGCAGATGGAGCAGGTTGCTCGTATGGCCGTGGAAGAGGCCTGGCGGTCGGGCCGCTGATTCTCTCGTGTTTCTAGCCTACTTGATCACCAAGCACGAGACGCAGACAAGAGCCGCCTAACAAAGTCTCAAACAAACCATCACAGATCACTTCTCCGTTGCGGCCCAGTACTCTTGGGGCTCTGTACTAGAACGTCGGTTTTCGGGACCTTTCTTCTGTCGCACCCAATGGGTGATGAACACGCAACCCAAGGCAACAATAGAGCACGGCCTTTCCCTAAGTTCTTGAGTCAGGAACAGGTGAGATAAGGACCGCCGACGGATGACCTCGGGTCGCTGGTGCCTGCACCATAAACACAATACACCGTGTGGGCAAGGGGCGACCTCCTTGACCACCGTTGACGTGTGAGTTAGTCTTTAGCCGTGACAAACTCTACATTCTTTCTTGAACTTTGCCGAATACGTCGGTCGGTCCGCCGATTCGCAGACCGACCGGTCGAGCGCGAAAAACTTGAGTACTGCCTTGAGGCCGCTCGCTTCGCTCCCTCAGCGGACAATTTCCAGCCCTGGCGATTCCTCGTGTTCGACGACCCGGAAAAGAAGAAGGCCCTAGCCGACGTGGCATTCAAGGGTGTTTTTGCCGCGTCACGCTGGGCCGCAAGAGCGCCGGTACTTGTGGCCCTCTTGCTCAAGGAAAGCCTGCTTGTCAACCGGCTCGGAGGAGGAGCTGCCGGAACACCCTTCCAGCATGTGGACGTTGGCATCGCGGGCGAGCACTTTGTTCTAGCTGCGGCCGAACAGGGCCTTGGTACTTGCTGGATTGGATGGTTCGACGGCCGCGGTCTACTAAGACATCTCGGTGTCAGGAAACGGGGATACAAGCCTGTATGCCTGATTGCAGTTGGCTACCCGGAAACTGATAAGGCGCAGTACGAACCCAAACGCAAACCGGTATCCGAAATCGCGTTCTGGAACTCCGGCCCACCGTAGACCTCATACTAGTGTCCGACTCATCACTCGACTCGACCGGCCCCAAGAACCGATATAGATCATTGTGTCACCCTGAGCGAACGAAGCGAGTCGAATGGTCTCTCAGGCGCGGTTCTTCGCTCCGGCGTTCCGCCGTCGCTCAGAACGACAGCACCCGGCAGGTGGAGCCAACCCTCTTGTCCTGGCAGGCACGATCAGCCTGTAGCCGTCGCTCTGTGTCGATTCTCGAGCCGGCCCCTGTTGTTGACAGTTACCTCAGAATAGTTATGATTCCGTAGGTCCCAAAGGAGGACTAATGTCTTTTTCCCGTTCGCTCACG
>CBFGJV010000016.1:0-60112 GCA_965649205.1 Caldifarciminota bacterium
TGTGGTGTGTGGGGAGGATAGCAAGGGAAGTACAGGTGGAGTGTGAAGAGAGGTTTGATTAGGGGGTTCAGTTCTGGTTTCAGGGGTGTGGTGAGTGCGGGGTTGAAGCCAGGTTTGAAGTGGGATATGAGCCGGGGGAGGAACAGGTAGGAGAGGTGGGGGTAGAAAGCGGGAGTGGCGATGAGGGTGGTGGGGACAGAGGCGGTGATAGCCGCAGGGACAGCGGATAGGGGCAGGCAGGGTCTCGGGAAGGGTGCATTCTAAAAGGAAGGAGTGCGGTTCTCTTGTCGGCTTGGTATGCTTCAACAGGGTCGTAGTGCCGTCCGGGTTTAGGGGCTGGCTTGACTTGGGAAAAGACAGGTGTATCTTTAGCGCCAGTGAAGCTGCTGGTCACCAGTGCACTCCCCTATGCTAACGGAGAGATTCATTTTGGGCATCTGGCTGGAGCTTACCTTCCCGCAGACATTTATGTTAAGTACCACCGTCTGAAGGGTTCTGATGTGGTGTTTGTGTGTGGTTCTGATGAACACGGTGTTCCCATTACTCTAGCTGCCCAGAAGGAAGGAGTGAGTCCGCGTGACATCATTGAGCGATACCATCCTTCCATTCGGAAGTCTTTTGAAGATTTCGGGATTGAGTTTGATAACTACTCGCGCACGTCACTGCCCCTCCATTATCAGACCGCGCAGGATTTCTTTCTCCGCGTGCACGAAAAAGGCTTTCTTATTCCCCGGACCACTACTCAGCTGTTCTGCCCTGCTTGTCAGATGTTTCTCGCCGACAGATATGTGGAAGGTATTTGTCCAGTCTGCGGCAGTGAGGGGGCACGCGGCGACCAGTGCGAAGCATGCGGCAAGTGGATAGAGCCTTCTGACCTCATAGAACCCAAGTGCAAGATGTGCGGGGCTGCTCCAGAGGTGAGGAGCACTACGCACTGGTTTTTTGCTCTTTCCCGGTTGGAGCAGAGGCTGAGGGAATGGATTGCCAGTAAACCACACTGGAAACCGAATGTTAAACGCTTCTGTGAGGGCTGGTTCGAACGGGGACTTTCGGACCGTGCAGTTACCCGGGATTTATCCTGGGGAGTGCCGGTGCCTCTGCCCGAGGCAGAGAATAAGGTGATGTATGTGTGGTTTGATGCTCCCATTGGTTACATCTCTGCCACCAAAGAGTGGGCGGAGAAGACGGGCAAGCCGGAAAGGTGGAAGGAGTACTGGCTGGATGGGAGTACAAGACTGGTGCATTTCATCGGCAAGGACAATATCGTTTTTCACGCTATTGTCTGGCCGGCGATGCTGATGGCTCACGGAGATTTCGTGCTGCCGGCAGAGATTCCGGCCAATGAGTTTCTGAATCTGGAAGGTGCCAAGCTTTCTACCTCGCGCAACTGGGCAGTTTGGCTGCCTGATTACCTGAAGCAGTTTCCACCCGACCCTCTGCGTTATGCGCTGGCAGTGAATTTGCCGGAGAATCGGGACGTAGATTTTACCTGGCGGGATTTTCATAGTCGCAATAACAATGAGTTGGCTGATGTGTTAGGTAATTTCGTTCATCGCGTGGCTGTTTTTCTGCAGAGAAACTATGCCGGACGGGTGCCGCAGGAGAACGCTGAGGACAGCGAGAGCCAAGAGGTGCTGAAAACGGTGCAAGAGATGCCGGCCAGAGTCGGAGAAATGATAGAAAGCTTTCAGTTGAAAGAAGCAGCACGACAGGTGATGACTTTGGCGGCTTTGGGTAATCGGTACTTTGATCATGCTGCGCCCTGGAGGACTTATCGGGTCGACCGCAGGCAATGTGATCGGACTCTGAATACCTGTATGCGGATCGTTTCTGCTCTGGAGGTGCTTTTATATCCTTTCCTTCCTTTTACCAGCCGGAAGATTGGCCGGATGCTGGGTCTGGGACCGCGGAGTTGGCAAGAGGCGGGGCGTGCTGAGTTGCCGGTTGAACTGGGGCAGGTGGAGATACTTTTTGAGAAACTGGATGAGTCAGTGATTGAATTGCAGACCGCCAAGCTGGGCAAGTCGGCAGCAGCGGTTGGCAAAGAAAGGGAGGACCGATTGATTAGCTATGAGGAATTTCAGAAGGTAGAGTTGCAGGTTGCCCGGGTAGTGAGTGCAGAGGCGGTGCCTAGTGCCAGCAAGCTTCTGCGGTTGATAGTAGACTTGGGCACGGAGCAGCGGCAAATTGTGGCCGGCATCGCTCTAGCGTATAAGCCAGAGGAGTTGGTGGGGAAGGAGGTTATAGTGGTTACTAATCTGCAGCCAGCACGCATCAGAGGTGTAGAATCGAACGGAATGCTTCTGGCCGCGGTTGACCAGGACCGCATAGCCCTGTTGACTGTAGACCGGCCAGTGGCATCAGGAGCCAGGGTTTCCTAGTGCGAGCTCGGAAGACGGAGCAGAATCCGTACGGCTTGGTTATGTTCGATGCGCATTTGCACCTTACTGATGCGCAGTTTGAGCCTGATCGTAAACAGGTGATAAAACGTGCCCAGCAGGCTGGAGTACGTCAGTTTCTGTTGGCCAGTCAGAGTGTACCGGACAGTCAGGAGGTGATTTCTCTCTGTCGCGAGCTGGATTCAGCCTGTTGTGCTGTAGGCGTGCATCCCCACGAAGCGGACAGATTCCGCAGTGCGGACATCTTCGCTCTCAAGGAGATGTTTATCGAGCCCTGCGTTAAGGCTGTGGGCGAGATCGGGCTTGATTTCTTCCGCACTATTTCTACCCGTTCGAATCAGGAAATGGCCTTTGCGGCACAGATTGAGTTGGCGTGCAGCATGGGTATGCCCATGGTGATTCATACGCGCGATGCCGCCAGTCGTACCCGCCAGATGCTGGAGGACCAGGGCTATTTCAAGGGAGTGATACATTGCTTTTCGGGCGACGCCAAGTTTGCCGATTGGGCGGTGGAAAAGGGATTCTATATCTCTTTTGCCGGCAACATTACCTATGATGAGGTTCGTCTGCCTGATGTTGTCAAGGTGGTGCCCAAAGAAAGGTTGATGGTGGAGACGGACGCACCCTATCTGGCGCCGGTGCCCTATCGGGGAAAACGTAACGAGCCGGCATTTCTGTCCCATACAGTAATCAGGCTGGCTGAGATTTTGGACCTGACGCCCCAGGAAACGGCCAGTTTGACAAGGGAGAATGCCCGGCGCTGCTTTGGTCTTACTGACTAGCATCCTGCCTCCGTCACCTGTCGTCTCATTTCTGACAGTCAATCCAGTTGCTTTTCCGCCCCGTGTTTCGCATGCATGACGAATTCTTTAGGCCACGCAAGTCCCTCGGTCAGTCGTTTCTGGTTTCCCAGAGGATAGCTGATGCTCTGGTCGCAGCCCTGGAGCCAACCCCCCAGGATACGATTCTGGAGATTGGACCGGGGCACGGAGTTCTGACCGAAAGGATAGTGGGAAGAGTGGCCCGGCTGGTCGCGGTGGAGTTGGACCGGATACTCGCTCGGCGCCTGGCGCAGAAGTACGGCGGGGCGGTAGAAGTGGTGGAGGCAGATTTCCTTCGCTTCGATTTCGCGGCACTGGGGACGGTGAAGGTAATAGGGAATTTGCCCTACAACATATCCTCTCAGATTATATTTCGACTGCTGGAAGAGGGACATAACTGGTCTTTGGCGGTGCTGACTACGCAACGAGAATTTGCCGCGCGCGTACTGGCTTCTCCTGGAAGTAAAGAGTACGCCGCACTTTCCGTGCTCTGCGAATGCGTATGTATTAGAGAAAAGCTGTTCAATATTGCGCCGGCGTATTTTCGTCCGCGGCCGCGAGTTGTTTCTACTGCATTTCGGCTACGCAGGCGCAAAGAGAACCTGATTACCGTGTCCGATCCGGAGGGGTTCAAGCAGTTGGTGAAAGCGTGCTTCAGTCAGCGTCGGAAGACACTGGTCAATAATCTGGCGCACGTGCTGGGCCTTAGCAAGTCAGAGGTGCTGAGAGTTATGACAGAGGCGCGACTGCCGGCTACGGCGCGTGCGGAGTATTTGACGCTGGACGATTTTGCCCGGCTCTACGACTGTTTGCGCACGCGTTTCAGGAGTTCTTCGTAGTAGGCTGCTGTTCGGCGGGCAATGAGGGGCCAGGCGTACTGCTGAGCTCTGGCCAGACCAGACGCGGCAAGACGACGGCGGAGCTCTGGGTCGGACAAAACTTGAATCAGGGCGGAAGCAAGCTGATCGGGGTCAGCTGGTGGGACAAGTAGGCCAGAAACCCCGTCTTCTACAGTTTCATCGTATCCGGGAATCCGTGAAGCCACAACCGGTGCTCCCGAGGCCATGGCTTCCAGCAATACTATTCCCAGAGTTTCTCCACCAAGAGCCGGGGAGCAGTACACATCGCAGCCGCAATAGTAGCGCCCCAGCTGTTCAGCAGGAACAACACCGGCAAAGATAACTGCCCGACTCAGCCCAAGTTTGTGGCAGAGTTTTTCGGCCCGCGTGCGTTCCGGCCCTTTTCCCACCACCACAAGCCGGGCTCCTGGAAAAGCGGACAATACCTTCGGAAAAGCGTTGAGGAGAACTGGCAATCCCTTGCGTCGGTCGAGTCGGCCTAAGAAAAGTACAGTAGGACGCGAAGGGTCTTTTTCCGGCAAGGGGGGCAGTCCTGGTCGGAAACGTTCCAGGTCGACGCCGGAGGGAATGATTCTGGGTTCTCCCGGTACATAGGCGCAGAACGCCTGCCAGGCGCGGCGGGAAATGGGGACAAGACCGTGAATGCGAGCAAGGTGTTTACGGAACAGCAAACGAAAGACACGGGCACCTGTAGTCCTGATTCTGAATCCGGCCGTAAGAAAGGTCACCACATGCACCGCTTCGCTGTAACGAATAGCCCAGTACGATATTTCCGGCCAGAACATTCCGTGACAATGAACGATGTCAAACTGGCGGGTCTGAAAAAACCTCTTTACCTGAGCTGCCAGACGCAGTCCTACTGGTAGAGTGGCGAAGGATTGATTCATGGGCACGAGCAGCGCCTGCCCCAGACGCGTCACAGCGAAAGGCGGACTCGCAGCCGGATGATTGGCCGAAGGAAGTGAATAGTTGGTCGTGAGAATCTGAACCTCGTGCCCTAGACGGTGCAGGGAAAGGGCAAGATTGTGCACATGCTCGCTGACCCCGGAAGGGTAAGGATGGTACGCAGCGGAAACAAGGCAGATACGAAGTGGCATGTGGGTTGGGGAAGGATCAGGCGATGCGGGGGTAAACGAGATAGAGTCGTGCAGGCCCTGTGGGGTCGTCATTGTTCGGTGAGCGTTCGGTACACCTGTTCAATACGCGCGGCCACGGCTCGCCAGGAATACTCTTGGGCGTCTGCTAATGCCTGGCGGGAAAGGCTCTCTCGGTAGGTAGATGAAGTAAGTACTTTGAGCAGAACTTCTGTGAGAGCCTCGCTGTCGCCGGGCGGAAAGAGCAGGCCGTTGCGGCCATGAGTTATGACTTCGTCATAGCCAGGGATGCGAGAGGCAACGACTGGTTTACCGCAGGCCATAGCCTCGAGGAGAATAATTCCCATGGCTTCCGGTTTCAAAGTAGGAGCACAGAATACAGTGCAGCCCGCATACCACGCGGGAAGGTCTTCAGGAGAGACGAACCCGCAGAACCGGACTGCGTTGTCCAGCCCCAGTTTGTGCGTGAGTCTCCGGCAGGCTGATTCCAGCGGTCCGGCGCCGACAACCAGCAGCTTTATTTCCGGAATTACCCTTTTTACACCGGGCAGAGCCCGCAGGAGAACGGGCAGTCCTTTGCGTTTGTCCAGCCGGCTGACATATAAAATAGACGGTGTTTCGACGCTTTTAGGAGCCCAGGCGGAGGGGTGGAATTTTTCTGTGTCTACCCCGTTCGGAATTACCGCAATTTCTCCCGGGAACCAACCCTGGGCCCAGCTGGCGCAGGCCTGCGACACGGCGATGCGACGGGAGACTCTATTGACCAATCGGCGAAAGCAGATTCGAAATGCAGTCTGGAAGGGCGCCGCCACTCGGGGAGAAACGGTATGAAATGTTACTACAACTGGCACCGTGGCACTGACCGCGGCCCAATAGCAAATCTCAGGGGGGAAAATACCGTGGCAGTGCACCAGGTCTGGCTGATATTCGGCTAGATAGTTTTTTACTTGACGAGCAAGGTTCAGCCCGGCAGGAAGAGTGAAGTGGCCGCCGTGGGCTGGCAAGACAAGGGCACGGCCAATTCTTGTAACCGGAAAGTCGATTTTCTCTGTTTCTGGGTTGTGGCGAGAGAAAGTGGGAAAACAGGTGGTAAGGATGCTTACCTGGTGTCCGCGGTTATGCAGTGAGAGTGCGAGGTGATGAACGTGCTCACTGACACCGGATAAGTATGGTCGATAGGCGCTTGTTACCAGGCAGATTTTCATCCCGTAGAGCCAAGGCCGCGTCGGCCGCGTTTGGTAGCGGAGAGATCAGAGGCACGTTGCAGTCTTACCATCGCTACCTGCTGGAAAACTAGTTGAGCTATTCGCTCGCCTCTGCGCACTTGGTAATCCTGATCGGAGAAATTGAAAAGGATTACCTTCAGTTCCCCTCTGTAGTCCGGGTCAATTGTGCCCGGGCTATTGAGTACGCCTATGCCATGACTGGCAGCCAGACCGGAGCGAGGTCGTATCTGAGCTTCCAACTGGCGGGGGAGAGCCAGAGAAACGCCTGTTCTCACCAGGGCAAAACTGCGAGCCGGAATCAAGGTGCTGTGGGTCGCGGCGAGGTCATAACCCACGGCTCCTTCCGTACTGCGCACAGGCATAATGCCGTGTTTCAGCAGTTTTACGCGGACGCAACGGGATTTCATAACCAGCCGGCGCGAAAAGCAAACCATTGATCCGGATATTGGCTGACTATCTGGTCAAGTCTTGCGGCTATGAGGCGGGTGTAGTTTTCGATGTCTGCGGTTAAGTTTTCGGTGCGACGCAACTGCAATGGCGGGTGAACCTGGGCATAATAGGGAGGATGCCCGGGACGATTCTGTAACACAAAGTAACCGATGAGCACAGGGAGATCGTACTTTAAGGCGTACGCGGCCGGGCCACGAGGAAAGGAGCGCCGGGCGTCGAAGGAGGGACAGATGATGCCGTGACCGGTGAGGTCGCGGTCTGCCACCAGAGCCAGCAGTCGTTTGCGTTTTATGGCGTCAACAATACCGCTCCGTTCCGGGATGGGTATGGCCTCCATTTCGTCGAGACAGCGATAGCGATTGAAGGTTTCGGTCCAGCCGGCAGGTATGGGTTCGACTACGGCGGTGAGAGGATAGCCATAGGCGGTTAAGAAAACTGCGGCAAGGTCCCAATTGCCTATGTGGCCGGTGACCAGGATTGCGCCTCTGTCTTGGCTGAGTCCTTTTTCTATGCTTCCGGGCCGGTATTCAACCCAGTTTTTGAGGCGACGTTTCAGAATGGGACCACGCATCATGTCCATATAGCAGATGACAAGGTTTTCAAAGGTGCGACGGGCGACTCGGTTCAACTCATTCTGGGAGGCAGCAGGTCCGAGGATATGGCGTAAGTTTTCTAGCACGTGGGCTCGTTGTCTATGGTTTGTGGCGTACACAATCCGTCCGGCGAAGCGGGCCAGAGGTAGCACCAGCCAGCGAGGAAGGAAGAACTGCAGGATGGTACCTAAGGGAAGCAGCCAGGTGACGGCTGCGCGACGTCTTTTTTTCAAGGCAGAAAAAGAAGGTGGTAAGCGCTTTTGTTGCGGGTCATGACTCGCTAGAGCGAAGAGGCGGCAGCACTTGCTGCCTGGGCCAGCTTGTCTGCCGCTCGATTCTGGCCGCGGGGAACCAGCTTGAGTCTAACTTGAGGAAGACGGGAAAGCATGTTCATACACCGCGCGTGCAATTGTTGCAGTTCTACATCCTTAACCCGGAAGCGACCGGTGGCCTGGTTGAATACGAGAGCAGAGTCAGTGCGGATTTCTACTTCCTCCCCGGGATATTGGGTTGCTTCTTTGAGTCCGCATAGCAGAGCTTCGTATTCAGCCTGGTTATTGGTGCGGGTGCCGAGGTAGCGACTGATTTCCTTGCGGGTCTGCCCATCCGTACCTATTACGCGTACGCCGATTCCGGCTGGGCCGGGGTTGAAACGAGCAGAGCCGTCTACTTCTATTACGAGTGGCACGCTATCTTCAGCAGCCGGCCAAATGGCGAAAGAACCGCGGCGAGAACCAGAGTTAGAGCGGTCATTTCTTATCCGGTACCAGAATACGACCACAGGCCTCGCAGGTGAAAATGCGGTCTTGACGTTCTATTTCCAGCAGGCGTTGAGCCGGCACCGGATTGTAGCATCCATTACATCTGTCGTTGCGTGTGGTCACTACGGCCAACCCGGCCTTGTTCTTGCGGATACGTTCGTAGAGCGCCAGCACGTTGGGGGGCAAACTGGCGACCAGAGCAGCCCGCAACTGCTCTCTTTCGGAAATAGCCGCAACGAGTTCTTCTTTCTCTTTCTCCAGCATTGCTACCTTCTGGGCTGTTTCCGCTTCGGTTGCGGCTACTTCCTTTTCCAGGGTTTGCCTCTTGTTCTCTAGTTCTTCTGCTTCTTCCATCAGGATAATCATGCGATCCTCTATGCGAGACTTTATTTTCTTCTGGGTGTCGATTTCCTTGAGGAAGGCTTTGTATTGTTCGTTAGTCTTGGCAGAGTAGAGCTGGACCGAGTAGGAGCTTATCTTTTCCTCTGTCGCTTTCAGCTCCACTTCGGCCAGTTTGTATTCTTTCTTATGCTCTGTAATTGCCTGGCGTACTGTTTCGAGCTGGGAGTGCATATTGCCGGCTTCTTCCTTCAGCCTGGCAATACGTTTGGGAAGTTCTTCCAGGCGAGCTCGCAGCATGGCTAAATCAGAGTCAGTTTTCTGCAGTTCGGTGAGTTGGGCAAAAACTTGCTTCATACTGTATTTACTGTTCTGAAAGCTGCATCGGTGAAAGCCGCCCGCGGAAAGAAAAAGGGTGTGCCGGTTTCGCCAGCACACCCAGAAAGGCTGGGAGTAAAGGCCAGTCTCTTCCCGGACTAAATGCCTGCTTTTCCGATACAGCTGGTTCTGAGAATATGGGCGATACCTGACTTGAACAGGTGACCTCTTCCATGTCAAGGAAGCGCTCTAACCAAAGCTGAGCTAATCGCCCGGTTGGAATGGAACGGTTCAAGGTATCTGAATATAGCCAGGCCTGGCGGGAAGTCAAGCAGGGGGGTGGGGCTTGGTGCGCGTAGAGATGTGGTACCAGAGCACCCGACAGAGAGCGGTAAGTTCTAGCAGAGGCAAAAGGAAGATAGCTTTCAGCCAGAAGCAACGACTGGAATCGTGCTTGGCTAGATAGCGGAAGAGTGAGCGATGCGTTTCCCAGATCATCTTCGTACGCACCTGGCTGGTACTAGCTCCCCGACGATGGATTACCCGCGCTGCGGGCACGTACCAGATTTTCCAACCTGCGGAAAGTAGACGCTTGCAGAGGTCAACGTCGTTGTAGAAAATGGGAAAGCTTTCGTCGAAACCTCCAAGTTCCTGTAAAACAGCACGTCGCAGCATAAGGCACGAGGCCATCGGCTGTTCCACTTCCGCCGGTTGCGTGTAGTCAAATTTGCTCAGACGCCATCGTCCCAGGCGGCTGTGAGGAAACAGCCGAGCCAGCCCGGTGAGTTCGGCGAGGATAGTTCCGGGAGTTGGGAGGGAGCGCACAGAGGGTTGATAGGTTCCGTCCGGATTGAGAAGACAGGGGGCAACCGCAGCGGTATCGGGATGGCTGTCCAGCCATGCTGCCAGAAGGCCAAGCGCGCCCAGTTCTATCCGGGTGTCGGGGTTCAGCAGCAATACGTATTCTCCCCGCGCTCGACCGAGGGCTTGGTTGTTAGCCCGGGCATATCCGAGATTGCGTTCATTGGTAATAAGGAGAAGGTGATGCCGTGCTTTGAGTTTCTGCAAAGTCTCATCGGAAGAAGCGTTGTCCACCACCAGTAATTCGAATTCCTGTTCAAAGTTGATGGAGTCGAGGCAGGCGTCTATGTCCGCAGCGCTGTTCCAGGTGACGATGATGATAGATAGTTTTGGAGAAGAGGGAGTGGTAGGCAGGGTGTGGCTCACAGCCTGCGGTAGTATTCTAGGAGGTCGGCCAGGGTTTTCTGGAAGGGAATTTCGGGTTTCCAGCCGGTTGTGGTCTGGAACTTGGCCGGACTGCCGGTGAGGAGTGGTATATCTTGCTGCCGCACCAGCCCAGGTGACACACTTACGGTTATGGGTTTTCTAGCCAGAGTGCATAGGTAGTCGATCATTTCCCGTAGGAGTATCGGTTTTCCCGAAGTCACGTTATAGACTTCGCCGCCCTGACAACGAGCGAGGGCCGCCGAGTAGGCTCGCACTATGTCGCGTACGTCACAGTAATCGCGACGTATGTCCAGATTGCCCAGTTCAACCACTGGCGGTCGCTCGCCTCGTTCGGCCAGAGCAATTGCCTTCGCCACCTTGGGAAAAACAAAGCTGGGTGTCTGACCCGGACCGGTGTGACTGAAGGGACGGAGGATGACAATGTCCATTCCGTGGGAGCGGTGGTAATAACGCCCGGCTTCTTCGGCGAGCAGCTTGCTGAGAGCATACGAACTTACAGGCAAGGTAGGGTCCGATTCGGACAGGGGCCGTCCTACCGAAGAGCGGCCATAGACGTCTGCCGAGGAGATTAGCAGAATGCGACAGGGGAGGTTCAGGACTCTGATTGCTTCCAGAAGCTTGATCGTGCCCAATACATTCACTTCGTAAGTGGACAGAACACGTTCTTGGGAAGCGGCAACCGAACTCACGCCAGCCAGATGGATAATGGAACTGGGCCTAGTTTTCTCCAGAAGAGAAAGGACAGCAGGGTAGTCACAGACGTCGCCCCGGTACAGTTCGGCAGGAAGGGGTTCTGTGACTGCCGCCCAGTGCAGACCTATAACCTGCCAGCCTTCTTCTGACAATTGTTTGGCCAGATGTTTGCCGACAAAACCTTCGATTCCGGTAATGAGAACGCGGTTCATCAAGAGCCCGGCCGCTCAGGTTTCAGACTCGAGCGCGCCAGTAATTCAGCAGGTCCGTAAGGGTCTGTTCCAGCTTGTAGCGTCTGACCCAGCCGGTACGTTTTTCCAGCTTGGTCGGGTCTCCTATCAGCAGTTCCACGTCGCTGGGGCGCATTCGTTCCGGATCCTGACGTACCTCGATCTTTCTGCGGCTCAGACTGAGCAACATTTCAAGAATTTCCCTGATTTTCCATCCTTTGCCGGTAGCCACATTGTAAACCTCGCCTGGTTCTCCTTTTTCAAGAGCCAAATGGTAGGCCACTACTGTGTCTCGCACGTCGGTGAAGTCGCGCACTGCGTTCAAGTTACCCGTGTAGAGTACAGGCTCCCGTTTCTCGGCTTCGATTTCTGCTATCTGCTTGGCGAAGTTGGAGGTGGCAAATACTTCCCCACGCCGCGGACCGGTATGGTTGAAGCCGCGGGTGCGTACGACGGGGAGGTGATAACTCTGGAAATACTGGTAACCCATCAGGTCCTGAGCTACTTTGGATACTCCGTACGGACTCAGGGGACGTAGTGGGTTTGTCTCCTTGATGGGGGTTTCGTTGGGCAAAACCATTCCGTACTCTTCGCTGGAGCCGGCTATTTGAACTGGGCAGTCCGGTCGTTCCTGGCGCAGAGCTTCCAGCAGATTTGACTGACAGATGATGTTGGTCATCAGGGTTTCAGCCGGAGCCAGCCAGGACATCGGCACATAGCTCTGAGCAGCCAGATGGAAGACGCGGTCGGGCTTTACATTGCGGATAAGCAATAGAGTACTTGTGGCATCGCGCAGGTCACAGATGTGGAGTCGCAGCCGATTACGAATGTGGTCAATGTTTTCTGTGCGCGAACGCCAGCGGATTGTGCCATGTACCTCACTGTTCTCGAGGGTAAGCAGGTACTCCGCCAGATGGCTGCCGGCAAAACCTGTAATACCGGTAATCAAGTATTTCAAGCTACCTCCAGTGCAAATGCAGGTTCAAAGATTACAGCCTTAGATTATGTAAGAGTTCTAGTCTGCAGTGGTCAGCTCCGCGCCTGCGGTTGAGCGGGTTCCGGCCTTTTCTACTTTACCCGAGCGCAGGCATCTAGTACACACCCACAGCCGTTTACTGGCGCTGCCGGTCTTTACCCGTACGCGCTGAAGGTTGGGTTCCCAGCGGCGCTTGGTTACGTTGTGTGCGTGGCTGATGTTGGAGCCGACTGAACCTACTTTACCGCAGATTTCACAATGTTTAGCCAAGAGTCCTCCTGAAATTATAGCGCTGTTCTGGCCTGAGCATAGCCGAAATCCTTTGAGTGTCAACCGCAAGCCTTCTTACTGAAAGTGTCACTGTCCCGGTTGGTTTTTCTTGACAGATGCGCTTCGGTGAGAATATTAGTATGACTAACGCAGGAGGTTTTTATGAAAAAGCTTGTTCTGCTCGTACTGACCGTGGCAGTTCTTGCCAGTGGTGCCAATAACGTCAGCATTGAGCGTATTGATGCGGTTCCGGGCAAGATGAATCTGCAAGGCTTTCTTACTACCGCCGAAGGCGTCCCGGTCGACGGTATCCGGGCCATGGTGTTTCGAATCTATCGCGACAACGTATTACAGTGGGAAGAAAGCCAAGATGTAAATGTGCGTCAGGGGCTTTTCTCGGCTAACTTAGGCACGGTGGTTCCGATTCCGGCTATCATTTTTTCCAGTGGTTCGCTTCACGAGCTGGAAATACTTGTCACCGGGCAGGCTCTCACGCCGCGCCTGACTCTGACCAGCACAGGGTTCTCATTCCGTACAGCCGGCTTGGAGCGGCCTTTGACGCCGGCCTTGGCGGAAAACGAGATTGCCGATGGTGCGGTGACTATGGCTAAGATAAATCGTTCTGGTGCCAATCCGGGACAGGTAATCAAATGGACCGGTTCTGCCTGGGCACCCCGGGATGACAGCGCGGGAGGAGGTGGTGGCGTCAGTTCGGTGGCTCAGGGTCGCGGTATTGTCTGTGTGCCTAATCCCATAGTTGCTACCGGTACAGTGCGTCTGGATACCTTGTACGTGGACAATCGTTATATCCGTAATCAGTCGACAACTGAGCAGGAGGCAGATTTCCTTATCTCCGGTGCAGGTCAGGCTGAGCAGTTTGCCGGTCTCAGCAGTACCGAGGATGTACCTGGAATCTATGGGGCGGGTGGTCAGTACTGCACCGGTACTTATGGAGAAGCAGAAAGCGGTGACTGGGCTGGGGTCACGGGCGCTAATGAGGTCACAGGCGGAGTAGGGGTGGTTGGCTTTGGCAGTCTTTTTGGGGTGGCTGGACAGGTGGAAAACGCGAGCGGATGTGCTGTGTTCGGGGGCAATTTCGCCAGAACCGGAACCGGCATCATAGGCGCAGGTAACAACAGTCCTGGCCAGTATCTGACGGATGGCAGCGGAGGAGCTTTTACCGGCAGCAAGATAGGGGCGTTTGGCTACTGTTCTAATACGTCCGGTAACCGCGGTGGTGGCTACTTTGCTGAGCCGGGCGGCGGGTTTGCCTGGGTGGCAGCAAATGTAGGAGGGGTGACTTACAAGATAGGCGGTCAGGGACAGGTATCGACAACCATGAAGACGCGGGCCGGAGATAAGGCTTTGTTTGCCTCTGAGATGCCTTCTCCATATCTCGAGGATTGCGGTCGTGGTCGGCTGGAGAATGGCCACTGCCGGGTAGATTTGGAAGACCTGTTTTCAGACTGCGTTACGGTTAGCGAACAGCATCCCTTGCTGGTGTTTATTCAGCTCAATGACGAATGCAACGGTGTATATGTGAAAACAGACAGTCGGGGTTTTGACGTGTACGAACTGGGCGGGGGACGTAGTTCGGCGGAATTCACTTGGCGAGCCCTGGCACGTTGGAAGGGTTATGAAAACATAAGAATGCCCGACGGTCTACCTCGGCTGGAAGTAATGCCGACAGATAGACTTCGGGTCAACAAGGAAGTGAAAACAGCAACGGAGCGGATACGATGAAGCCAATGGTCATTCTTCTGACTGTGTGTCTTATCTGGTCGGGGGGACAAGCTTACCAGTTGCAATCCTATGTGCTTAGCGGTGGTGGAAATACACACATCTATTCCTCTGGCTACCGCTGTGGGTTGTGTGCTGGTCAGACTGCCGCTTCAGGTCTTCTCAGCAGTTCTTCCTATCGTGCGGTCATAGGTTTCTGGTGCCGGCCTTATGCGCTGGGCGGTATCTGGGAATCAGAACCTGCATTCGAGAACTGGGGAAGGCTAGCACTTGATCGGTGTCAGCCCAATCCCTTCAGTGTGCGGGCGGAGCTAAGCTACATTCTGCCGGTCAGTGGCCATGTACGGCTGTCGGTGCTTGACCAAACCGGCAGAGTTGTAGAGAGACTGGTAAATGGGTACCAAGCGGCTGGCAGATATCGTGTGGTATGGGATGTTGCGCAGTCAACACGGAGACAATTGCCAGCAGGCGTTTACCTGTTAAAGTTGGAGGCACAAGGGCAGATAGCCTCTCGAAGTGTGGTTATAGCTCGTTGACTTTCTGTCAAAGCTGCACTTTCGGCCTCGGGCTGCGTGTTTTCATGATAGGATAGCGGCAACGCTGTACAACTCAGAATCGTGCAACAACCAGCTTCTGAGTTACGAGTTGACTACCGCCGTCGACAGAAACGAAGTATACGCCCGTAGGTAATGGTCTATTGTGATCGTCACTGAGGTCCCAGGTAAAACGGAGGTCAGGGTTGGCAAAGTCGGGGCTGATTTGCCTTACAGTTTTCCCCGTAGCGTCGGTAATCCGTATGCGAAGTGGGAGAGTGGACGCGGCCTGGAGTCTCAGATGTACCGAATGTGCAGCAACGCTGGGCCAAAGATTGAGAAAAGGCAAGGCTGTTGCCGATTCGTGGGGGCGTACATCCGTCTGTATCTGACCCAGATAGCTTATGCCGTCCAGGGCACAGGAGGCAGAATTGGTGATTCTCAGATAACGGGCACGGCCCAAACCGACAGCATCCAGGTCAAAACTGGCATTGCCGGTAGCATTCCCCAGCGTATACCAGGGCCCGCGCCAGTCTTCCGCTGCAGCTAGGGAGTAACTCCCCACAGCAGTGACGGTTATATCGTGGCCTAAGTGGTTGTGTACCGGCTCGTAGGGGTCCACATCGAAAATAACACTGCTTGTGCCTGACCCTAGATGATAGAAGTTTCCGTCCGGTTCCCCTAGAGCAGCGATTACCCAGTCGTTGTAAAGGTGGTTGTCGTCGTTTCTTCTTACTGCCACAATCTTTTGCGCATGCAACCAGGTTTGGTGAGTTTTACGGTTGAGAGGTATGTTAAGCACAACCGGTGTTTCCCCGGTAACTACAATACCGGTGAGGGTACGCGGTTCATAGCCGCTAGACCAGACACGTAGAGAATACTCTCCGGGGGCAAGCATCTTGTGAAAATCCCCCGCTGGCATATTGGTGTATGTAGTCCAGCGCCAAGGGGATAAAAACTCAACCCGGGCAAAGACCGGCTGGCCAGTGACGGAATCATAGACAAAACCGCTGATGCCATATCCGGCCAGAAGACAGAAATCAACTAATGCCCGGCGATTAACCAGACAGATAGAGTCAATGCGCGGCCGGGTGGAAGGTAAGGCGGTCTCTATGGTCCAAGCCAATCCACCAAAGGCGCCAAAGGTGCAATCCTGGCAGGAGCCGTGCACTTCGTACCAGTTGTAGCCATTTATTGGCGTGAGGCGAGTGGTAGTTGAGCCATAGGTGGAATCGGCGTAGCGACGGGAGAGACTGATTATCCACGCTGAGTCAGGCGGGTCTGCCGGATGATTGTCCCACAGGTAATTCACGTATGCCGCAGTGGAGTGATAAGCGAATTCCAGAGTGGGAATATGAGTTTCGCTGTGGCTAAAAAGGGCGCGAGTTTCGGGTTGCGAATAGGGTTCAGAGTAACTCTGCCATTCATAACCATAGTCGCGGTTTAGGTCTCGGCCTGCAGCGTTGTAGCGGGAGTTGGAGATGTGTCCGTCCGGGTTGAGAATCGGTATGATCCATACTTCGCGTTCATTGACAATGCGGGTGGCGGCCGGGTCAAGCTCATAGGCAGAACAGAGGTACTGCAGAAAGGACAGGGTTATTTCTGTAGAGATCTTCTCGTTGCCATGGTGGGCGCCGATGAGCCGGATGCGCGGTCGGCCGGTGGCCTGGCGGGGTTGATTTGTTACTTTGACTGCGGGAATCCAACGACCGCCGGCAGAGAGCCCCAAAGTCTCCGGTTGACATATGTGTGGGTATTGCTCGGCCAGTAGGCGGACTATGCTGCACACTTCTGCGTAGGTGTAGTAGGTGGCGAGGTCAAGCGCAGCCTGTTTTCTGGCGTCGGCAACCAGAACTGTGACCCGGTATCCGAGCGAGCGCAGTTTCTCTATCGCTTCATCTGAAGCGATGGCGGTGACAAACTCTTTCTGAGCATCGGTGATGCTCAGGTCTGCAAGACGCGCCAGCTGATAAACCTCGTTGTGGGAAGCCACGTCTATGCGTATCACTCTTTCGGCTGGCAGTACAGAAACCAGGGTAATTACGGCAATATAGAACACGAATCATAATACCAAAGAAAGAGCGGCGTTCCAGTGCTGTCTGGTTGACTTGCTGACGAAATCGGCTAGATTTGTGTGCTTTGGCCAGACGGGCCAGGCCCAGGTACAAAATTGGAAAGAGGCGGCAGCTTCAAAGCCTATTTGTGAAAGGAGAAAAATGAGCAGGTACGAAGAAATCATGAAATGTTCGCTGACTGACCCGGATGGATTCTGGGCAGAACAGGCAGAGAAGTTGTTCTGGTACAAGAAGTGGCATAAGGTGCTGGATCGGGAGCGAGAGCCATTTTATCGTTATTTCACGGGTGGCGAGACCAATATGTGCTATAACGCACTAGACCGTCACGTTGCCGCCGGACTCGGCGACAGGGTGGCGATAATCTGGGAAAGTCCCGAGACAGGACAAAGTTGTAAGATTACCTATCGTGAGTTGTTGGCCCAGGTGAATGCCTTTGCTGCGTTGCTGCGGGCACAGGGAGTCGGACAGGGTGATCGTGTGCTAATCTACCTGCCGATGGTTCCTGAAACTGTTGTCGCCATGTTGGCTTGTTGTCGTATTGGAGCGATTCACTCGGTAGTGTTTGCCGGTTTCAGCGTTGATGCTGTGGCGGATCGCATCGATGATGCTGGGGTGAAGTTGGTTATCTGTGCCGACGGTTCGAAGCGTAAAGGCAAGGTGGTCGAACTGAAGACAATCATAGACAAGGCGCTGCAGGTGGCCCGTAATAAGGTAGCGAAGGTGATCGTGCTGGATAGGGGGATTGTGAACTGGGAAAGGGTTCCGGACCGCGACTTGTTGTGGAAGGAAGAAATGGCGAAGTATGCTCAAGCGCAAGTGGAGCCAGTGCCGCTGGCCAGTGACCATCCGCTTTATCTGCTTTATACCTCTGGTACTACCGGCCGTCCTAAAGCGGTAGTGCGCGATACGGGCGGTCATATGGTTGCGCTTCATGCTTCCATGTCCCTTATCTACGGTTGCCGTGACGGAGATGTCTATTGGGCTACTTCTGATTTTGGCTGGACAGTCGGACATAGCTACATCGTGTATGGCCCGCTGCTTGCCGGTCTTACTACAGTTGTGTATGAGGGCACACCTGACTATCCCAACCCCGGGGTCTGGTGGGAAGTTTGTGAGAAGCACCGGGTGAACGTGATGTTTTCCTCGCCGACAGCGATGAGGATGTTGCGCAAGTTTCCTGCCGATTGGTTTACTCAGCATGACCTTTCTGCTCTCCGTTACATCTTCTTGGCGGGAGAGCCGTTGGACGAGCCTACATGGAGGTGGGCAAAAGATGCTTTGGGAAAACCAGTGATAGATCATTACTGGCAGACAGAAAGCGGTTGGCCCATGATTTCCAACATGCCTGGTGTGGAGTTGCTGGAGTTCAAGCCCGGTTCGCCGACTAAACCGGTGTATGGGTGGGATTTGCTGGTTGTGAATCAAAACGGCGAAGAAATAGAGCCTGGTCAGCGCGGACTGCTTGTTTGTCGGCCGCCCCTTCCGGCCGGCACCTTTCTGGGTATCTGGGGTGACGAGCAGCGGTACTTAGACACTTATTGGCGTCACTTCCAGAACAAGCTGCTTTTCTATACCGGTGACTATGCCATCAGAGACAATGATGGTTACTTCTGGGTTCTGGGTAGGGCTGACGAAGTAATAAATGTGGCCGGGCACCGTCTGGGTACGCGCGAGATAGAAGAAGTCATATCTGGTCATCCAGCTGTGGCTGAAGCCAGTGCCATAGGAGTAGATGACGAGCTCAAGGGCACGGCAGTGGTCGGTTTTGTGGTGCTCAAACAGGGGTTCGAGCCTAGCGAGGAGACACGCAAGTCTATCATCGGCCTTGTGCGAGAAAAAATCGGGCCTGTGGCTGCGCCCAAAGACGTTCAGTTCGTAAAAATGCTGCCTAAGACTCGCTCGGGCAAGGTAATGAGAAGAGTACTGAAAGGCATCTGTGAAGGTGCCAAACTTGGTGACCTGACAACCATTGAGGACGGCGCGTCAGTGGACGAGATACGTAAAGCAGTCGAGAACATGGGCGTAAACTTGAAGGGTTGAACCGCCAGCGTATGCAGAGTCTACTCAGGTTTCAGCCTAGCTGCCTAACAACAGGGTAGGCAATAATCAGAGCTGGGTTGACCCGGCAAGGAGAAAGTTTAGAATATCCTTGCCGGAAGAAGCTACCTAACCAAGGATGGTGATCTGTGAGAAGAGAAAAGTTTCTGCTGCTAGTTATCATCTGTCTGCTTTTCACTTCTGGTATAGCCCCGGCTGTTTTACGTGTGGGGGATGCAGCTCCTGATTTTACCCTGCCGGACACCGCCTGGGTGAACCATTCCCTCAGTGAACTGCGAGGCAAGGTTGTAGCCTTGGCCTTCTGGACCAATACTTGACCGAGTTGCCTCGCGGAGTTGCCGCGACTTCAAGCTATATACGAAGACTACGGGGACAATGGTTTTATTTCTCTGGCTGTGAACCTGAACCAGAGCATGGACATCGTGAAGACCTATGCCAGACTGTATTCATACCATTTCTGGCGTGATAATGGTAGCGTCTGGCCGGTCTATCGTCAGAATGGATATGTTCCCCTAAACTATGTAGTAGACGCCGGCGGAGTAATTCGTTACATCGCCGAGGGTTTTAACGAGTCGGCCATGCGGGAGGTGATAAAGCAGCACCTGCCCGACCCGATTGACCGTGACGTAGGAACGAAAACAATCCTCGTACCTTCGGGCAGTCTGGATTCCGGTCAGACTGTGGTACCGGCTTGCTCAGTGTATAACTACGGGTTTTATACCGAGACCTATCCAGTGCGAATGCGTATAGGCGACTTCTACGACGAAGTGGTTACAGTCAGTGCCCATCAGCCTAATACATCCCGGTATGTCGAGTTTCCCAGCTGGGCAGCTTGGAGGCGGGGGCAGGCAGCAGTTACTTGTTCAACTGAGCTGGACGGCGATGATATCAAAAGCAACAATGCCGCCAGGGCCACTGTTATCGTGTATGTTTATGATCTAGCAGTCCTGGAACTACTGGCACCAATAGACAGCGTAGATTCGGGCGCGGTAGTCGTGCCCAGTGCCAGGGTGGCAAATCTGGGCAACTGGGCCGATTTGGCCAAGGTGAGATTCACGATAGGTACGTTCTATGCAGAAAGCGTGAACGTGGCTTTGCAGCCCGGAAATATCAAGGCGGCTAATCTCCCTGCCTGGACAGCTACGCAGGTCGGGGAGTTTCCGGTGTCCTGCTCGGTAAGCGGCAGAAAGGACATGATTCTCTCCAACAACCTGCTTACGAGGACTGTGCGGGTATTGAGAAAAACGGGCGTTAAGGAAGGCAGAGAGGTTTGCCCACTGGGGATGATCACAGCTCACCCAAGTCCTTTCCGGGACGCGGTCAGTTTTTCGCTGCCTGTTTCCGGCCCGGCCGAACTAAGAATAATGGATGCGACAGGACGACTTATTCGTGTTCTGCAGGTGCAGAAAAAGGAGAATGAAACAGGTTGTGTCGTGTGGGACGGCCGGGACGATCAAGCTGGTGTCGTCCGGCCAGGCGTGTACTATGCGTATCTGGTTCACCCGGAAGGAAGCGTGTTCTACAAGCTGGTAAAGACCAGATAAGAGGAATTTCCCTCGGCGAGGGTCGTTACTTGTTTCTAGCGCAGAACGCAGAATTTCGCTGATGCGGTCCCGTGGGTAGTGCGGAGTACAGCTAGATAGAGTCCAGAGGCAACCGGCCGTCCCGCAGCATTGCGGCCGTCCCAGTAAGCACCTACCTGTTCTAACAGCTCAAGGTTCTGGTAACGGCCCGGGCGGGAAATAGGTGCGGTGAGAAGCGGAATGGTATCAACCAGTGTGCCAGAGATGGAATAGATGGAAATCTGGGCGTCTGGTGTGGGCCGGGCGAGATACAGGGCAAAATAGATGCGGTTGCTCAGGCCGGAGGCAGTTGGAGTGTTGTTTCCGCCTGCGGTAAAAGGATTCGGGAATGGCAGGATTTCATCGCGGGGAATACCCTTGACCCCTGGTTCGGGCGGAAAGTGCTTGAAGACCCAGTCGATGCGGGGTACACCATAGCCAAAAGTGCAGCTGGGAACGGTTCTGCCAGCCGAGGCGAAAAGCACCGCTTTGAGTGACTCTGCATTCCAGTTGGGGTGAGCTTCTTTTATAAGCGCGCAGGCTCCGGCTACAAGAGCCGTGGCGCAGGAAGTGCCGACAGAGCCTTCCAGCCCATACAAGGAATCTGGGGCGACGACTGCCACCGTATCAGACAGGGCTACCAGTTCTGGTTTTGTACGGCCATCAGAGGTGGGGCCGGTTCCGGTACCACGCCAGGGGAGAAGGTTTCTCTGTACGCCGCCGACAGCAATAACGCCGTAGGCATCAGCAGGTGCCGTCAGGTAGGGAAGGGGCCAGGGGTAGTTTGTGGTGTCCCGATTGCCCATGGCTGTGACCACTATCATACCTTTTTGCGCCGCTATACCCGCAGCAAGGGAAATCGGAGCGGTCTTGCCGTCGAACTGGTTGTCAGCATACCAGCCGCGATAGCCCAGGGAAGTAGAGACTATGTCAGCGCGGCGTGAGGCTGCCCATTCCAGGGCGGCGATGTAGGTGTCTTCTTCCATATTGTATTCATAGTAACGTCCGCCAGCGGTCTTGTGGAATTCGGTCTTGGCTACCAGCAGGTCAACGCCAGGGGCAACGCCGACAAGAGAATAGGGCTGGAAGCCACATATTATGGAAGCCATTCTGGTGCCGTGGTCCGGCTGGTCTGGGGAGAAACGGTAGGAGTCAACTTCTTCCCAGACTGCGTTTGTGTCTCCTCGCTTCACCCAGGCAGCTAGCAACGGAGGAGCAGTGGCCAGAACTGGTTGACAGGAGAAACCGGTGCTATCCAGTATTTGCGGCAGAGACCAGTTTGATCCTGCATCGGTTGAAGAAACCATGTAAAGCAGACCGGCAGATTCGTACAATACCGTCAGCTCGGTTTGATGCGAGGCAACGGAAAAACGACCCAGGGTGAGCAGGCTGTCAGCAGCTGGGGTGCGCGGCGTCCAAGTCTCGCCGCGATCAGTGGAAGCAAGCACGAAAATCCGGGAAAGAGGAGGATTGATCATATTGCGCAGGAAAAGTAACAGCTCTCCCTGATGGAATGTTACACAGAGGGCTGAGGCCTGGTCGGCTATAACGCGGGGGGGGGTAAAGGTGGCTCCGCCGTCGGTGGAGCGCGATAGGGAAACCTGGCCGGTATGCTGATCCAGAGCGAATACGTTCACCACGCCGGTACTGTCGGCCGTGAGTTTCAGGTCTTCGCAGGTTGCAGTTGTACGTAGCGACCGGCTGACAGTCCAACGAGGTGGAAGCGTAGTTAGGGTGGCTTTGCGAAAGAGAAGGGAGGAATCGGATTCTACGCAACAGAAAAACATCGTATCGGCGACAATTACCAAGTCCGGCCAGCGTCCACTACCTACTCGACTTGCGCCCTGCCAGGTGCCGTTGACGAAGTAACCTATATAGGCACTGGCTTCAGGACGAGCCCGATAGCGGGAAAGCAGTTCGTTGTAAGCAAGATAGGTGACCGAGTCTTTCTGTATCATCCTGAGGTTCTCAAAAGTGTGAGAAGAAATCTGGGAAGCAGGCTGGGAAAGGACGAGAGGAACAGCGGAGGACCAGGTTCGGCCAGCATCATTAGAGCGGCTGACAAAAATTGCTCTTCTGGGTGCATTGTAGCTGTAGGAGAAACTGTCGGCTACGAAAGTCAGTAGGGCAGTCCCTGCCGGGCTCGTCGTCGTTATCAGGCAGGGATCTTTTACCAAACCCATAAAGCGCAGACGGTCGGCAGGCTGGGGCTGAAAAGTTGGGGATGAAGCTGTGTAGAAATTGTCCTGGGACAGAAAGTCATACTGGTCAGCAATACGAAGTCCAAGTATGCCGGTGTTCTTGAGCTTCAGTCCGGTATCGAATATAGCCAGCCTTACTCCGGAACCGTAGTAGCCCTGAAAGAAGAGTTCTGGTATACCCATCATGGCAGCCTGGTCATAGGCGGCTCCGTAGAAGCGTCTGGTCATGGCAGTGTCCAAAGCCTGAGATTTGACCCGATGACGAGCAGAAACTGGCACCGGGGCGGGGGTTTCGCTGTAGGTGCGTTCGGCTACGGGAAGCATATTGTGCACAAAAGGCAGTTCGGCAATCTCAGGCAGACACGCTTCGGGAATATCAAAACTGGCCGCATTTAGCCATTGGGAGACGAACCGTAACCGACCTCCCAGTCTCTCCACAGCTTCCAGGTAAGGTACATGCACAGGCAGGTCGTAGAAGTCACATGAGAGGGAGCCGGTTACGAGCGCAACTCGCCTGAGTGCGGTCTGATACTGAGTTTGGGTTGTGAAGCCTTTATCGGTAAAGAATACCCATACCGGCCGGCCCTTGGTCTGGGGTAGCGTTTTAAGTACCGGGGGCCTGTAGAGCTCTGGGCCGGCCAGCAACATCAGGTAAACGAGAAACATCTGTCAGTCTCCGAGAGCGGCCAGAATGCCGGTCAGGCTGAGGAAGATGATTACGATGACGAACAGGAAACAGATAGCCAAATTGATGACGCCGAGAATCAGACAGATACGGCCTATTCTTTTAGTGCGCGGCGTTAGTCCGCCGGACATGAAGAGTATGCCATATGCCAGGCCGAAAAAAGGGTAGATCGCAGAAAACAGATATACAGCAAAAAGTTGCAGCAGATAGAGCATGTCTATCAGAGTGAGCCAGCGCTCATGCTGTTTGGCCGTGGTTTCTGCAGAGGGTGGGTACTGGGCTTGATTCATGATTCCTCCAGAGGATTCGGTATGAAATTAGTTTCTGGCAGGAGCGGGTTAGCTTTCTTCTGTCTGCTATTGCTGCTGCCAGGGGGGCTGCAGTCGATTTTAATACCCTGCGCAGGAATCGAACCTGCAACCTACGGATTAAGAATCCGCCGCTCTGCCTAGTTGAGCTAGCAGGGTACAATTTCATAAAGTTCTGTACCGCGCCCGGCGCGACTCGAACGCGCAGCCTACGGGTTCGAAGCCCGGCGCTCTGTCCAGTTGAGCTACGGGCGCATCCAGCCGGGCACAAATCGCCGCAGTTTAGCCAACTGCTTAGGAAAAGCAACCCCGGCCAAGTTGCCTCCGGCAGCAACGCACTCAAGCCGCACAGAGCTTGCGAACAGGGTGAGTGAGGGGAGTTGAACCCCCAACATCCTGAGCCACAGTCAGGTGCTCTGACCAGGTTGAGCTACACTCACCATTCTGCGAGGTGTAGTATAGCCGGAGCGAGCCGGTTGTAAAGTCAACGATGCAAGCGGACCATACCTGTTATGCCGTTCACTTCTGCGGCAACATCGGTATATGCATGTTGTTCGCCTTGGCGATAGCAATCGCTTCCTCGTAACCGGCATCAGCGTGTCGCATTATGCCAGTCCCGGGGTCGTTGGTAAGCACACGCTCTATTCTGCCGTCCATTTCCCTGGAGCCGTCGCATACCACCACCTGGCCCGCGTGAACCGAGTAACCGATGCCCACGCCACCGCCAGAATGAATGGAAACCCAGGAGGCCCCAGAAGCTACGTTCAGCATGGCATTCAACAGAGGCCAGTCAGCTATCGCATCTGAGCCGTCTTTCATTGCCTCGGTTTCCCGGTAAGGAGAAGCAACCGACCCAGTGTCAAGGTGGTCGCGCCCGATGACAATAGGGGCTTTCAGTCTGCCTTTTCTTACTGCCTGGTTGAAGGCAAGGCCGGCTTTGTGACGTTCTCCGTAACCCAGCCAGCAAATGCGGGCAGGCAGACCCTGGTAGGGAATCATTGTTTCGGCCTTGGTTATCCAGTTGGCAAGAGAGGGGTCTTCGGGGAAGAGTTCTATAATCATCCGGTCTGTTTCCAGAATATCCTTAGGGTCGCCGGAGAGGGCTACCCAGCGGAATGGTCCTTTACCCACACAGAAAAGGGGTCGGATGTAGGCAGGAACAAACCCGGGATATTTCCAGGGGCTGGTCCAGGACAAAGCAGCGGATGCTGAATTAGCATGGTGGGCATCCGTAGGCCGTTCTGGTACGTTTCGTATTTCCTCTTCTCGTAGGAATCCTCCTTCCAGAGCTTTTCCGCGCAGGTTGTTGCCATAGTCGAAGACACTGGCACCTTTGGCCTGCAGTGCGAGCATCAGGCGCACATGCTCGGCCATAGTCTGGTAGGACCGCTTCCGATACTCTTCCGGATGTTTCGCGCGCAGCTCCAAAGCCTGCGAGAAACTCATTCCGGTTGGCACATAGCCGTTCAGTTCGTCGTGCGCTGAGGTTTGGTCGGTCAATATGTCGGGTACTATGCCCCGTTCGTCAAGCCGGCGCAAAAGATTGACAATGTTTCCGCACCAGACAATGCTCAGGGCTTGTTTTTCGTCTCTTGCCTCTAGGGCCCGATCGATCGCCTGGTCCAGGTCTGCAATGCTAAGGTCAAGGTAGCGAGGCTTACGGGACTGCAGTCTTCTCTCGATTCGCGCCGGGTCTACTTCCGCCCCGAGATAAGCAGCTCCGGCCATAGTGGCGGCCAAAGGTTGAGCACTGCTCATTCCTCCCAAGCCACCGGAGACTACCAGTCTGCCGGTAAGGTCTGGAGTGCCAAAGGATTTGCGGCCTGCTGCGACGAATGTTTCATAAGTGCCCTGTAGAATACCCTGACTGCCGATGTAAATCCAGGAACCTGCTGTCATCTGTCCGTACATCATCAAGCCGGCCTGCTCCAATTCGTCAAAGTACGGTTTGGTAGCCCAATGCGGAACGAGATTGGTGTTGGCTATTAGAACCCGGGGAGAGTGGGGCCAGGTACGAAATACCCCGACTGGTTTGCCTGACTGAATGAGCAGAGTCTCATCATTTTCCAATGTCTTGAGGGTGTTGACTATTGCATAATAGCACTCCCAGTTACGGGCAGCTCGGCCAGTGCCGCCGTAAACCACCAGTTCGGCCGGGTTTTCTGCTACTGCTTCGTCCAAGTTGTTCTGAAGCATCCTGAGGGCTGCCTCCTGGTGCCATCCGCGACATACCAACCTTGTGCCGGTAGGAGCCTTTATCGGCTGGTAGGAATGTTTTTCTTTCATTGCTCCTCCTGAGAAAGAATTATTCCCTTGCCTTCGGGTTTACAGACAAGAATTTTGGCGCCCGATACGCTTTCCAGCATCCGCTGCCAGACTGTTGACAATTTTTCTCGGGCATCGGGTTCACATAGTGCCCAGACCGAGCCCCCTCCGCCTGCTCCGGTAAAACGACCGGCGCCGCCGACTTTTTCGGCTGCACATATGAGCTGGCTGGCAAGCGGGGAGAAAACTTCCGGCATCACTCTGCGTCTAAGAGCTGTTTCTGCGGCCATGGTTCTGCAGGCTTCCCGCCAGTCGCGCTTGACAAGACAGACAGAAAAAAGGCGCGTGAGTTCGTTCAACTCCAGCCATTCTTTGCGTCGTTTGCCCTGCATGAAGTTTTCTACGCAGGAACGGTTGAGCAGACCAGCACTATGATCCAGTCCACAATAAGCTACCAGCAGGCGGCGCTCGAGCTCCGGCAGATGGGCCCGAGGTATGAGCAATAAACGTCTGAAGTCAGCCGGCAGGGGAAAGGGTTTCCATTCCCATAGGTTGGCGCCGCCATATGCAGCCGCGGCCTGGTCCTGAATACCATTATGGCCGGGTGTGAAGCATCCTTCCAGCAGATGGGCAAGTCGAACTATGTCTTTCCTTTTTATCTTTTTCCCGGCAGCAGCGGAGAAAGCCGCAACCGCCGCCACTCCGAGCGCGCCCGAACCACCCAGTCCGCTCATGGGCGGGAGGCTTGAACTTATGTCAATCCTTATACCAGAGGCACCGAAGTACTGCGCTGTCCCGAAGATCAACGCCAGCCTGGTATTGAATCGAAGATTGTCTGCCCGCTGCTCTTCGGCACAACCTAAATCATGCGATACAACCAGAATACGCCCGGGTTGATAAGGCCTTATTCTGAGAGTTACCCGCAGACTCAGGGCTATATTTACCGTGCAGGGCTGGATATGGTGAAAAGGAAGGCACAAGGCAGGTATGTCCCAGTGTCCGCCCAAGTCTACCCGGCAGGGTGCAGAAGCAGAAATAGTCCTGCCACTCAGAGGCGGTGTCTTGAGAGGAAAACGTTTCCTCAAGGTAGCAGTTCGGCGAGAAGGGATTGTTTTTATCATGATGCGTACTCTCTCACTATATCTCTGCCTGCTCGCCAGGTAGCAGAATCCGGCCTACTTCGGACGCGAGGATGCTACGCGTGGCGCAGACAGACGATTATGTCCTGATATGCTGTTGTGTCAATCCCGCGGTTACGTAGGTTGACAAAGAGACGTCATCGGATATGTTGGTATAAGGTCGGTAATGTCGTCGGAAAGTACTCAATCTCCAAGTGGAGAAAAACCACCGTTTCCCTCTCCCTTGGTATTCCGACCTGATCCGCGAAAAATCGCCCGCCTGGCGTTTATCCGACGAAGTCTAATGTGGGTCGCTCTGGTAGTCCTGGGAGCTGCTATATTCATCCTTATCCGTTATCGGCCGAGGCCGATAGAGAGCGAACGGCGGGCGACTGAGGTTCTGTTGTCTGATTACGACGGTTTCGCAGCCGGAGAGTCCGCTGACAATAAGGTGGAGGTGAGAGTTGATTCCGTTGCGTGGTACGTTCAGAAAGTGCGCTCGGACCTGCGTCTTGCGGTCAATCTATGGCAGAGTGTGGTTGAGGTAAAGCCGGTCATACCAATGACCGCGGAGAATGCAAAGGAATGTCTGAGTTTGGTGGAGGCCGCTTCTGCGACTTCTGACAGTGCCAGTCAGGCTCTGGCCAGGGCGCGACAGACAAACGACAAGCTGGCGGTTCTCTCCCGTTCGCTTTCGGCGCGGGAAGCGTACCGGCTCAGCGTTCTACGTGCCCGGCTGGCTGAATACATGGCTTTGTTGGACAAGGACGAGAAAGAACACGGCGCCAGGTTTGCGGCTTTGTCTGCTTCGTGTCGGGCGACACTGGCCGGAGATCAGGCGGAGGCGGAGGTGAAGGCGAATGTGGCCACCGGCTATCAGCGTAAACTGGAAAGCAGACAGAGGACTATCAAACGGCAGGCTGCCGACCTGGAAGAGATTATTCGTAGATATCTGGCAGAAAGATAGAGCAAAATGAAAACAGCGACGTATGTATTCCTTTCCTTCGGTCTGCTTCTGGCGTTGAGTTGTGTCCCGGCAAGCGACGTGGTGGGGTCCTTGTGCATAGCTCCAGGTGTACCCGGTGATGTGCGACAGTGTCTTGCCCAGCTGTTTGAAGCCGATGGCGACACCGCGGTCTATGTGCAGCGGCCACTGGCCGGGACGAAGCGCGACCGCGTCAGGTTTAGGTTTCGTAATGTCAGGCCGGACGAATATCATCTGGTAGCCTGGCAGGATATGAACGTAGATGGCATTATAAACGACGGAGACCTGGTTGGAGTTTACCAAGGGGAATATCAACCACGACACCGAGGCGGCAGATTCAAGGTGGAGAAGGGATTGACCTCTGATGTGGGAGAAATCTGGCTGACGCAGCTGCGCGAGCCGGTGAAAAGCGTGACCGGGCTGAGGGACAGCAGCAGAACGAAAACCCACTTCAGTTTTGTATTTTACCATGACCTGACGCTTGGTTCTCTGACCATCACTTTTCCGGGTTATGGTTCTTACATTGACCCGCTTGCCTGCGGTCCTAAACAGGCAGGACAGACTTACTACTCGCGAGACTGGGAATTCGGCGGCGCAGAAATGCCAACTGGCGAACACCGGCTGGTGTTTGCCGGAATCATGGATGGCAGATTCTTTGAAGTTGAGTTTGTCGTGCCTATTGAGTGAATTTCTCCGCAGGGCGAAATTTGCGGCAGGGATGCTCAGAGCCGGGCCGGCATGGTGGCCGCGTTCCCGTTTCTGAAAAGATGAGTCTGCGTTGACAGACACAGCAGCGCGGATAAGCTGAATGTAGTCTGCATGGCTGAGAAAGCTGCCCGCGTCAACACGCTGGCCTATCTGCTGGAGCAGCATGGCTACATCCCTGAACCGCAGGTTCTGCACATATTTGTGCAGATTCTGCGCGACTTGGAACAGCACCACAGTCAGGCAGAGCTGCATCTGGACATAAAACCACAGAATATCGTGCGCGGAGCCGGCGGGGTGTTTCGTCTGACCGGTTACGGCGAGTCTCGTCTGGGCACTCCCAGGTATATGGCCCCTGAGAGATGCCGGCGCGGCAAGCCGGATGCGCGGTCTGACCTCTACTCGCTTGGCGTGGTTTTGTTTGAGGCGGCTACGGGAAGGCCGCTGTTCGATACCAATCTGAATTACGAGTTGCTGCAGGCACATCTGACCAAGAGACAGCCTGCTCCTCAGTCGATACGGCCTGAGATATCGGCAGAACTGCAGCGGATAATTCTGACGGCTCTGGCGAAGGATCCCTCCGACCGATTTCAGTCTGCCAGAGAGTTTCGTGAGGCGCTGGAGCAGCTGGCGAGGGTGCAAAGTGCAGAGCGAACCCCGGCTTCGGCACGGACAACGACGCAGGTTTCGGTTGAAAAAGAGAAAGTTCTAACTGAGAGCAGAACCGGTGGGGTTGCCCCTGCCAAGACGGTCGGGGAAGCAAAAATGCCCGACAGTCGTGGCCGCCGCGCGGCGGTTGTGGTCTGGTTGCTGTCGGCAGTTGTGGTCGTAGTGCTGGGGGGACTGAGTTTTCTCCTGTTCGGAATGGGTACGAAACGACAAGTTCCTCGTCTGGTCGGTCTGTCTCTCACGGCCGCGGAGAGTCTCGCCCAGAGGCGGAATCTGGTGGTGGCAGTAGCTGGCGAGGAGGACGGGAGTATGGCCGCTGGCCTTGTGGCCGGGCAAAGTCCCCGGGCCGGAACCAAACTGCGACTCAGAGACACGGTGAAAGTTTGGATAAGTTCGGGCATGGCGAAGATTCCCGCTTTTGCCAACCGTTCTCTGGAGGAGGCGAGTAAGGAGCTGATGCGTTTGGGTATCGTGGTGAGCAGGGTAGATTCGGTGTATAGTGATGCTGTGCAGCCGGGTTTTGTGGTGAATACCATTCCACCTACACCGGCGCGGCTGAAGGCAGGTTCTAGTCTGGTAATTGCGGTTGCAGCAGGAAAGGCGACATGTCCCAGTTGCGGCCTGCGTCGGGAGAAGGGAGCAAAGTTCTGCATTCGCTGCGGATATAAGTACGAACCATGAGACGAGAATCATTACATTCTCCCTTTTCTTTCCTAGGCAGGCGTGGGAGCGGTCAGAAGCACGCCGTCACGGCGGCGCTGGTCATGCTGACGGTAATCTTCGCCGTCGCCTTGGCGGCCAAGAACTGCCCACGCTGTGGCACGCAGAATCTGGACAACGCCCGTTTCTGCAAGAACTGTGGCTATGAGTTTCCCCGTCAGGTTATTCCGGTTTTGCCTGCACTTGCGGTTGAAGTTAGCACGGCGCCGGGACAGGTAAAGATAGTATCAGAGCCCGCAGGTGCCAGTGTTTTTATTGACGGAAAAGCAGTGGGGGTTACGCCCTTTGTCACCGGCGAGCTGACGCCGGGAAAACATGAGCTGGTGGTCAAGCTCGGTGGTTACCGGGATTATCGCAGTAGTTTCGTCGTGCCGGCGGCGACAGGAGCAATCCGGGTACGGACCGTGCCATCCGGGGTGGAGGTGTTGCTGGACGGTGTGTTCCGCGCTACTTCTACGGATACAGGAGTGGTTATTTCTTCTGTGGCTTCCGGCAGTCATCAGTTGCTCTTCCGGCGTCGGGGTTACAGAGAGGAAATAAAAACAGTGGAGTTGCGGGCAGGGGAGCTATTGGTGCTGGAGCCGATTACCTTGTTGCCCCTGCCGGGGTTTCTGGCCGTTACTTCTGAACCGGAGCGGGCCAGAGTCTATGTTGATGGCCGCCTTTTGGGAGAGACCAGATATCTCGGTCAAATGGCGCCGGCGCGTTACGAGCTGAGGTTGAGCAAACGGGGATTTCAGGACTGGCTTGGTTCTGTGCAGGTGCACGGCGGGGAGACGACTACGGTTGTTGTTACTCTGGAGCAATTGCGTACTCGCAGGCCGGTTTTTCTGATTGCGGGCCTTACCGGTCTGACGGTAGGCGGGACGGCTGCCGTTCTGGGCGAATTGAGTTATGCGCGTTATCGTGGGGCAGGGACCGGAGAGGAGGCCAGAAGATACAGGCTAGCTACGCAACGCTGGGATCTGGTTAGAAACATTTTCGCCAGCATCGGTGCACTAGGGTTCGGGGCGTATATCATGTTTTGAGGACATATATGCGCGTCCACGATTTGCTACGGGGATTTGCTCTGCTGGCTGTGTGTTCTGTTCTTGTGACCGGCTGCCGGCAATGGAACAACCCTTTTGACCCGTTGAACCGACCCAAGAACCGGCCGCCGCACCTGCCCACGCGGCCCACACCGGACAGCGGAGCAATGCAACAGGATACGGGCGTCACTCTGACCTGGAGCGGCGGAGACCCGGATAGTGCTGACAGGGTCACCTACGATGTATTCTTTGGTCCGACTGCTCCACCTCCTCTGGTCTATTCGCGTCTGGATACTAATCTCTACCGTCCGGGAAGACTGAATTTCCTGGTAACTTACTACTGGAGAGTTATCAGTCGAGACATCGCCGGCGAGAGTGCGGTGGGACCTGTATGGTGTTTTACCACTCGGGCAGAAAGTCAGGGAAATCGTCCTCCTTATGTGCCTTTTAGTCCGACTCCGGCCAGCGGCGCGACGGGAGTGGATACTGGTGTGGTGCTTTCCTGGGCCGGCGGAGACCCGGACTCTGGCGACGCGGTGAAGTACGACGTGTATCTGGGTACGGTTTCCTCACCTCCTCTGGTCCGTAGCGGAAATAGTACCACCAGCTATCGACCGGCTGGCCTTAAGTTTCTTACTAGGTACTACTGGCGCATTGTGGCCAGAGATCAAGCAAACGATAGTGCAGTAGGACCGGTATGGAGTTTTACCACCCGAGCGCAGAGCGACACGAATCGGCCACCGTACCGGCCTTCCAATCCGGTTCCTGACAGCGCAGCAACAGGTCGTTCGGTGAAGACCGTTCTTTCCTGGAGCGGGGGCGATCCGGACCCGGGTGATACTGTGCGCTACGATGTGTATTTTGGCACGAGTTCTACTCCTCCCAGAATCAGTTACAACCAGTCCGGCCGCACTTATGCGCCGGGCACGCTTGGTTATGGCCTGGTTTATTACTGGCGAATAGTGGCTCGAGACAGGCGGGGAGCCGAAACGAGCGGGCCTTTGTGGTGGTTTCGGACAGTGAGCGAGGTAAACATAACCGCGCCGGCAGCGGGCGAGAAGTGGCTGGTAGGAACGAAGCAGGCGATAGAGTGGACCGGCGGCACCATACAAGTGCGGTCCGGACCTGCAATAAGGGCACAGAAGGTAACAGAGGAGGATGGAGAAGGCCGGGAGTTCCGAGAAGTGCAGACGCAGGCAGTGGACTCCACAGTGGTGTTGTATTCTACCACCGATGGAATAAACTGGACTCGGCTGGGAAGGACAACGCAATCGGGAAGATACGAGTGGGCTGTGACCGCCCCGGTCTCTGAGAGCTGCCGGGTACTGGTACGGGTACACACAGGCAAAGATACGGTGCAGGGTCGCAGTGGCAGGTTCAGAATCTGGAGCGTGCCGTCCAGCATCACCATAACTTCGCCCACGTCTTCTACGCGTTGGAGAGAGGGGTCGTCGCAGACAATCAAATGGACGGGCGGAGTGCAGGCCGGAGAGAATGACGGGAAAGTGAATAGACAAGCAATAGCTACCGTCGGCAGCCATGGATTGTATAGTGTTGATTCCACCGTGGTGTTCTATTCTACGGACGACGGGGCCACGTGGAAAAGGCATGGCCGGGCGCAGACACCTGGGGAGTATGCCTGGGTTGTTCCGGGGCCGGCCTCGGAGCGGGCTCGGGTGCGGGTGCGAGCATACGCGGTGGACTCGGTGCGTACCGGCACAAGCGAAGCCTATGTGGTCTACGACTCACTTCCGCCATCTCCCATTACGGTAACTTCGCCGACGACCGGAGCCCGCTGGAGTACAGGGACTGTGCAACTTGTGACCTGGAACGGCGGAACAGATGGCGTAGATTCCTCTGTCATATACTTCTCTCGCGACGGAGGGAGGTCCTGGGCCAGACAGGACCGGGCGACTATTCCCGGCCAGTTCTCCTGGCTGGTACCCGGGCCGGCTACTGATTCCGCTCGCATACAGGTGCGCGCCTACTGTGGTGGGCATACCGTGAGCGGAACAAGCGGACTTTTCCAGATAGTTCTCCGTTATCCCGATTCGGTCATCGCCACCATTGCGGTGGGCCGCAAGCCGCGAACTCTGTGCTGGAATCCTAATTACAACAAGGTGTACGTGCTGAATCAGGATACGGACACGGTGACTGTCATAGATGGGGCTGGAGACACAGTAGTGGCTAACATCGCGGTGGGCGATCAGCCGGTGGCAGCTGTGTACAACGCGACGGCAAACAAACTATATGTGGCAAACGCCGGCAGTGGTAATGTAACAGTGATTGATGGCGTCACCAACAGAGTGCGGAAGACTATCTCGACCGGTTCTTCCCCTACAGCGCTGGCCTGGAATCCGGTGAATAACCGAGTTTACTGTGCTAATTGGACCGCCAATACTCTTTCGGTAATAGACGGAGAACGGGACTCGGTGCTGAAGAATTTGGCCACAGGGCTGCGACCGGCAGCGGTCTGTTGGAACAGAGCCGCTAACAAGGTATATGTTCCTTGCACTGGTTCTAATCAGGTGGTTGTGATTGCGGGCAGTGGTGACAGCATTATTACCACCTTGCCGATTTCCACCGGCCCCTGCTGTGCGGTTGCGGACACTGTGGCCAATCAGGTGTATGTTGCCAGCCAGAGTGCGCACCGGGTAACTGTGATTGACGGCGTCACCAATATAATGCAGGCAGTAATACCGGTAGGCAGAGGGCCGGGCAGTCTGGCCTGGAATCCACTCAGCCGCAAAGTCTATTCTGCAGGCCGGGAGGCAGACAGCGTGACCATAATCAATACCCAGAACTACGCGGTGATAGGCATGGCCAAAACAGGGACGCAACCTTGGGAGTTGCTCTGGTTGCCGACTTTCAACATGCTGTACGTGAGCTGTGCCGTTGGTAACAGCGTTACGGTAATCGGCGGCGATTCCAACCGGCCGGAAAAGACCATACCGGTCGGAAACACGCCTCTGGCACTGTGCTGGAACCCGGTCAACAATAAGGTGTACGTGGCCAACCATGCATCTGGAACAGTTACAGTCATAGGTTTGCGGCGATAGGGCTGTCTGATGCGGTGGTTGCTCTTATGCGGCTTTTTCTGCGGCGTTGCTCTGGCCGGTGAAACCGGAAAACTGGCGGGCCGGGTTTTCGACAGAGCAACCGGCCAGCCGCTGGCAGGCGCAAACGTGGTGCTTGCTGCCGTGGGGCTTGGGACGGCTACCGACGAACGGGGGAGCTATTTTCTGCTTAATGTTCCTGCCGGCGTTTATACAGTGGAAGTTTCGATGATAGGGTATCGGTCATTGACGCTGCAACAGGTGGTGGTGCAGGTCGATAGAACCACCAGGCAGGACTTCGGTCTGGTGCTTGCCGCAATAGAGATGCCCGGGGTGGTGGTGCAGGCCGAAAGACCTTTTGTCGCAAGGGATATGTTGGCTTCCCGCTACACGGTGAGGGCCGAGCAGATGTTATCTTTGCCGGCTGACCGCCTAACGGATGTGCTTTTCTTCTCGGCAGGAGTGGTGAAGACCGAAAGCACTCTGCATGTGCGGGGCGGTCGAGCTGGTGAGGTTGACTATTTGCTAGACGGAGTGAGCGTCGTCGATCCCCTTTTCGGGAATTTGGGGATTGAGCTTTCCCGCGGCGTGGCAGACGAGGTGGTATTCCTGCCAGGTGGCTTTTCGGCTGAGTACGGCCGGGCAATGTCCGGTGTCATCAACCTCATAACTTTGAATCCCGCACCGGCATATTCCGGCGCATACCGGGTGAAGTCAGAAGCGCTCATGCCTGCGTACTACAGTTTTGGGTACACAGGTCAGGGAGTACAGTTGCATCTGCCTGTGTATTCTCGTCTGCGGACGGTGCTCAATCTGGGGCTCACGGGCACAGACGACTGGGACCCCAGACTGTTCCGTCTGCCGCACAAGTCCAGACAAGACTACTCGCTCTATGGCAAGGGCACATGGGACCTGGGTGGTAGAACGAAGCTGGTTGTTTCCCTTGCTGGCTCCCGCACCCAGTTTGACCGTTACCAGTCCGAATGGAAGTTAAGGTTGAATGACTATCGCTCTGATTGGGGCAGAGGCAGGCTGGCGATAGCCAGACTCACCTATATGCCCAGTGGGCGTGCCTACTACCTGCTGGCTGTTTCCCGGTTTGAAAGCAGGCGCGAGTATGGAGTGAGAAAGTCCGGTCGGGTGGAGTTCTGGCAGGATTTTGTGTTCCGCGACGAAGCTGAATATGCCATACCGGCGATGGATATGGACAATCCTTGGGGCTGTCCTTACGAACGTTACTGGTTCTTCTACACCCGAGGTACATATGAGGACCTGCGACGGTCCCGTTCTGCAGTACTGGGCTGCAAGCTGACAGGAAACAGTCAAATTACCGACCACCACCAGCTGGGTTTCGGTGTGACATGGGACAGCTACGATGTGTCCAGTGAGCGGGTGCGTTGGCCCGCTTTTCATCCTGTCCGGGACAGCTATCGTTTTTTCCCTCTGGCGCTGGGGGTCTACATACAGGATAAAATTGAATACGAGGGATTGTTTGCAGACGTGGGGCTGAGATATGACCGGTTCGACCCGGCGGATTCAGTACGCGAGCAGAGCGGGAAATGGAGGAGAGTAAAGCCAGGCCAGCAGCTGTCCCCTCGCCTGGGTATGTCGTTTCGGATAACAGACTGGCTTTTTTGCCGGGCAAATATAGGTTCCTATTTCCAGATGCCCTGGCTATCAATGTTGTATGATAACACGGTCAAGCCTGTGCGTTACCGTACCGTGTATGGCGACTCGGCGAAACTGGTTGTGGGCAATCCAGAACTGAACGCCGAGCGAACTGTCGCCTATGAACTGGGTATGCAGGGCAAACTTACCAAGTGGCTGGTCCTGACAGTGAATCTGTGGCGCAAGGACGTGCGTGATCTGGTCGGCACACGGGAATTCCCCGTACTTCCTCAGAGCTATGTCACCTACGTCAATGTGGACTTTGCTCAGTTAACGGGCGTAGAGTTCATCTGGCAGTTGAAAGTAAACTGGTTGGACACCAAGTTTTCCTATACTTTTTCCAGGTCAGTCGGGTCAAGTTCCTATGCTAACGAGGGTTATGACCGCTATCTGTCCGCAGGTGATTCAAGTGTTCCGGCCAGGGAGTATGTCCTGGATTTTGACCAGCCGCACCGGGCATTTCTGCAGGTAGGGGCTAATGTACCCGAGAGGGGTACGAGTACGGTGTGGCTGGGACGGACTCTGCAGGGAACTGGCTTTTATCTTCTGGGATATGTGGGTAACGGATTGCCCTATACGCCGCCCGATTCCAGAGGTGCACCAGTGGTCAGGAACAGTCGCAGAGGGCCGACTCGCTTCAGTCTGGATGCACTGATTACCAGAGAACTGAAGCTGGGGCGTTGCCGGTTTTCTCTGGTTGCTGAGGTGTTGAATGTTCTGGACATAAAAGACGTGCTGTTTGTGTATCCGGCTACGGGTCTTCCCAACTATGACGGTGTGCACATTGATTACGATGATTTTCAGCGCACCGGAGCCCTGGCCATAAGGTTTGGCGACAGGGACTATGACCCCCGTCGAGACTTCAACCAGGACGGATTCCTGACTCAGTACGAGGAGTACAGAAGCACAGCTATGTATCATGCCGCCACGATAGACTGGCCCAACCATTATGGACCGCCTCGTCGTGTGCGTCTGGGGGTAGAACTGAAATTCTAGTCCGGCTTCGTGAAAGGGGCTGCCAACATCTGGGCGGACAACTGGTTCTGCAAATCAGGCCCGGACCTGAAGAGTTGGCACGGAAATTGATGGGAGAGTGACTCCCCCATTCGTCCAGGGTGTGAAGACCGGCTCAGTATCTGTGATTACCAGCAGTGTAACCTGCTGACGTGACAGGTAGTTTACTCTGTTTGTTACGAACAGAATAGGTTTAGGTGCCAGTATGTGATTTGCCGGCAGGTTGTGCGGGAGACTGGATGGCAGAGAAATATCTGCGTGAAACTGGGAGTAGATCTGTCGTTTCGGTTGTAGAACAACAGGGCCAGAAGGGAACGTGCAGGCTCTAGGTTTAAAATCGAATACAGTTCTCTTCGCCCCGGCCGGGATTGCGTCTGACGGAGGATTTTTCTACTTGTATCCCTGGTTATAACCGCCCGTGTAGCAATTTGATAACCTGACTGGCCAACGGAAGTCGTATTTGTGTGCCTGGGTTTCAGTGATCGCGATTGCTACTCTGTGCTATGGAGGATTGCATAGTTCTTGTATCTCTTTAAGTGCTTGATTTTGTGTTCTAGTGCGCTAGAATTAATTTCTATGGGTGAAGCCTATACAGCAGAACAAATTCACGTTTTAAAAGGACTTGAAGCGGTTCGTCGCCGTCCAGCAATGTATATCGGCGACGTAGGCATTAGAGGTGTGCACCATCTAGTTTACGAGGTGGTGGATAACGCCATAGATGAGGCTCTGGCCGGTTATTGTGACAGAATAGTAGTAACGATCCATTCTGATGACGAGATTTCTGTGGAGGACAACGGTCGCGGAATCCCAGTGGATATTCACCCTACGGAGAAAAGGCCGGCATTGGAGGTGGTACTAACAGTTCTGCATTCGGGTGCTAAGTTCGGTCACAAGGTTTATCAGATATCCGGGGGATTACACGGAGTTGGTGTTTCTGTAGTAAATGCGTTGTCCGAATATCTCCGGGCCGAGGTGTATCGCGATAATAAGATACACGAGATTGAGTTCGAAAGGGGTGTGCCTAAGGGTAAGATGAAATCCGGGGGCAGCGTGAAACGGACCGGGACGAAGATTACCTTCAGGCCAGACCATGAGATATTTAAGCAGGTCAATTTCAAATATGACATATTGGCAGCGCGCTTGCGAGAGCTGGCTTATTTGAACTCTGGGCTAAAGATTCATTTGGTTGATGAGCGAACTGGTAAGAGTGAGGAATTCCAGTTTGCCAATGGCCTGATTGATTTTGTTACCTACTTGGATACGGGCCGTAACCGGTTGCATCGTCCTATTCTCATAGAGGACAAGAGAGATGGTATCGAGGTAGGGGTAGCCTTTGAATACAACGATGGCTATGTGGAGAATATCTTCTCTTTTGCCAATACCATCAATACACACGAAGGTGGTACTCATCTCTCTGGCTTCAAGGCGGCTTTAACCAGGTCCATAAACGACTACGCTCGTAGAACTCAGGCGGTCAAAGAGGATATAGATTTGACGGGTGAGGATGTACGCGAGGGGTTGACTGCAGTTGTTTCCGTAAAAATCAGCGACCCTCAGTTTGAAGGTCAAACAAAGACGAAATTGGGTAACAGCGAGGCTCGCAGTGTAGTGGAGTCGGTAGTGTACGAAAAGCTGGCCGCATATCTGGAAGAGAATCCTCGGGTGGCTAATCGTATAGTGGACAAAGTGGTGGCGGCTGCACGGGCACGGACTGCGGCTCGCAAGGCTCGGGAGTTGGCTCGTAGGCGGTCACTGTTGGAGTCAGACACACTGCCCGGTAAGTTGGCAGATTGTTCTTCCGAGGATCCGGCAGAGAGTGAGTTATATATCGTCGAGGGTGATTCTGCAGGAGGTTCGGCCAAGCAGGGGAGAGATAGGAGATTCCAGGCTATTCTTCCTCTTAGAGGGAAAATACTCAATGTCGAAAAGTCCGGCTTGAACCGGATGTTGTCGAACAATGAAATCCGAACGATTATCTCGGCCGTTGGCGCGGGCATAGGTGAGGATGATTTTGATGCAACCAGAGCACGCTATCACAAGATTATTATTATGACTGATGCCGATGTGGATGGTTCACATATAAGAACGCTGCTTCTTACTTTCTTTTACCGTTTCATGCAACCGCTGATTGATGCAGGGTACATATACATTGCTCAGCCTCCTCTCTATAGGGTAAAGGCGGGGAAGGAGGAGCATTACCTTTTTTCAGAAGAAGAGTTAGAGGCGTTCACTAAGAGACATAAGGATGTTAAACTCGAAGTACAGCGGTATAAGGGACTGGGAGAGATGAATCCGGAGCAATTGTGGGAGACCACAATGAATCCGGAGAGGCGTACGCTTAAGAGAGTGACGATGGAAGATGCTACTGAGGCTGAAAGGATCTTTCGTACCTTGATGGGGGAAGAACCAGAATTAAGACGTCAATTCATCGAGGAAAACGCTCACGCAGTGGAAAATTTGGATATCTAGTCTTCCGCAACCCCAGTTTTTTCTCAAAACTTAGTGAGATCGGTTCCGCTTGCTTTTAACGCGTGCCGTATCCGCCGCCAGAACCGAAACTGGAAAGAATCGACATATACGGCATCAACACCGCCACAATGAGGAAAATAGCACCCACACCCATGAAAAGTATCATGATAGGTTCTATCATGGCTGTAAGGTTCTTAACTGCGTATTCGACTTCGCTGTCGTAGTAGTCTGACACTTGTCTTAACATATCGTCGAGGGCGCCAGATTCCTCGCCAGTAGCGACCATCTGTACAACCATGGGAGGGAATACCCCGACTTCGCGCATGGGAACCGCAAGCCCACGACCGCGTCTTACACTCTCGGCAATTTTGTCTATGGCACCGGCAATGTAAACATTGCCTACTGTTTTGGAAACGAGGTTTAAACTCCGCAAAATAGGCAGGCCGGTGCGGTCGAGTGTTTCGAACATGCGAGCAAAACGGGAAAGAGCTAACTTGTAGGCAATTGGGCCAAATACAGGCAGACGAAGCTTGAGGCGGTCCCACCACAACCTTCCCGCACTGGTACGAATGAACAGGTAGAAAAGGACGAAAGCACCAGCGACAAGAAGGAACACAATATACCAATATTTGCTCATAAAATTAGTTACCGCGATCAATATTTGTGTGGGGAGAGGCATTTTGCCACCCACCGTAGTAAGGAGCTGGGTAAATTTGGGTAGAACGAAGGTGGCGAGTACGATAACGGCGATAACGAAGCCTACCATCAGAATAATAGGATAACGCATGGCTGAACCGACGTCGCTCCGCAGTTTGCGTTCGTGTTCCAAGAGCTGTGTGAGGCGATCGAGAATTTCATCTAGAACTCCACCTGTTTCACCTGCCCAGATGGAGTTTACATACAATTCTGAAAAAATGCGGGGAAACTTGGCCAATGCCGCAGACAGAGACGCACCGCCCATCAGGTCTTTACGAATGGCGTCCAGCGCTCGCGCTAAGGGTTTAGACTTGGTTTGAGCTTGCAGTGCTCCAATGGCAGATAGCATTGGTAACCCAGCTCTGTGCAGAGTCACGAATTGACGAGTGAAGTTTATTAGGTCTACCGGTTTAACACGCTCGAAGTAGCCAGCAAGGTTGAAGGAACTGCCTGAAGATACGCCGCCTTTCTGTTCTTTGATACTTATGGGTACATAGCCATGAACCGTCAGTTTGTCTGCAACTGTGGCTACGTCCGTTCCTTCCAAGGTACCTGATATGACGTTACCGTCCTTATCTCTAACTCGGTAGCGAAAAAGCGGCATCAGTCACCTCCATCTCAAATTGCGCGGATTTACTCAACTCTTTCTGCCTCGGTCATTACCTCTTCTATCGTGGTGATACCATTGAGTACTTTGGTAATACCATCTTCCCACAGGGTTTTCATTCCATATTCGCGGGCAAGGGCACGGATGGCGCTTGTCGGCGGTCGAGTAACGATAAGCTCCCTAATACGGTCGTTTACCCTGAGTACTTCAAAAATGCCGATACGCCCGTGATAACCTGTGTTGCGACAACGGTCACAGCCTCGTCCTTTGTAGAAGACAGTCCCTGGTGGCAGGTCGAGTTCCTCAAGTAGTTTGGCCGGCGGGTCATAAGGTTCCTTACACTTGGGGCAGATTTTACGCACCAGTCGTTGTGCTACTGTGCCTTCCATAGCTGAGGCTACAAGGAATGGTTCTATGCCCATATCTATGAGACGAGTAATGGTGCCGGGTGCGTCGTTTGTGTGTATGGTAGAAAAAACCAGCTGACCAGTGAGGGCGGCACGGATGGCTACGCCAGCAGTTTCGCCGTCGCGGATTTCACCGATCATTATAACATCCGGGTCCTGACGGAGGATGTGCTTTAGTCCTCGCAGGTAAGTATAACCGGCAAGCTCATTTACCTGTGACTGGGTGATGTTGTCTATGTCGTATTCAACCGGGTCCTCAATGGTTATGATCTTAGTGTCCGTGCTGCGAATTTCTCCCAGTATGGCATACACGGTAGTTGATTTGCCCGATCCAGTCGGGCCGGTGACAAGCACCACGCCATGTGGCCGCGCAATCATTTCTCGCATCAGAGCAAGGTTTTCGTCTACAAAGCCGAGCTCATCAAGGGAGAGCAGTCGCAGTCGGTCAAGGATACGCATTACTACTGTTTCTCCGTAGGTCGAAGGGAAGGTTGAGACCCGGAAGTCTATCTCTCGGCCATCCACGATGGCACCGTAACGTCCGTCTTGGGGCACACGCTTTTCAGCGATATTCATCTTTGACATTATCTTGATACGGGATACAACAGCCAACTGCAGTGCTTTCTTGGGTGATATTATGGGATGAAGCAGTCCGTCGATGCGGAAACGTACCGACAGTCCCTCACGCGTTGGTTCGATGTGGATATCTGAAGCTCTTTCACGGACTGCGCGTATTATCATCTGGTTGACCCAGCGGACTACCGGGGCCTCGGAAGCTAGTTCCTCTAGTTTTCTAGGCTCAACACCCTGCTCGTCGGCTACTCCTTCTTCCTGCGGCAGGTCGTCGAGACTTACCATTTCCGGCTCTTCTGGAAGATCCGGCGTTTCCGGTGCCCGGTAGTACTGATTCAAGGCGGCATAGAGATCGGACAGTCGGCATACCATGGGTTCAACCTCCATGCCAGTCATTCTGCGTACCTCATCCAAGTTGTAGATGTTTGTGGGGTCTACAAATGCAACAGCTAAAGTATTGCCAGAACGGAAAAGAGGAATTAGTTTGTTGTCGCGTAGAAACTGTTCCGGGAACATCTGCAAGACCTCGGAGTCTACCTTGAAAGTGGAGAGGTCTACAAATGGAACACCGTACTTCTGTTCCAGAGCAGTTGCAGATTCTTGTTCTTCAGGTGTAGGTATTTCAGCCATGGCAATAGCTCCTCTTCTTATATGGTTGGATGCTTAACCTGCAGTTTCTGCCTGGACATTTCGTGTACCATAGTTCGGTTATATCTTCTTGTCCAATCTACGAAAATTATATGATAGTGGGTAAAAGGTGTCAATGGATTCCAAGCCAGGACACTTACGTGGTTGCGATGTTCTGGGTATAGCAACATCAGAAGACTAGATTTGTTTTTGTGCCAGTCTGGAGCGTGTGTATGCGGGTAGCTGCCGCTGATTGTGCATATTTTTCTTGATGCCTCGCACTACTTACTCTCGCTTGACCTCTAGCAGTCGTATTCTATAATGTGCAGTTGTTAGTTCCCACCTTGCTTGACAAGATTTATGCCAAGGCTGGTGGTTGTGTTCTTGCTGTTTTTCTCTGTATTTGTGTTTGGCACCAGTCGTTCGCACAGCGGTCCCCTTCTGCAGATGAGCTGTGGCTTAGGATTACTTCCAGGGGCGGTCGCAGGCGCCTCAGCCTGGTTGTTTCTCAGTTTCAGACGGTCGGTAACGTAGGTAATGAAAGTAGAGCAACACTTGATGAAATACAAAAGGTTTTTGAGGCGGACCTTAAGTTTTCCCTGTACTTTACTTTTGAAGCCCCAGAAACAGGTGCTTACTTTCGCTTTGAAACGGATCCGCGGAGAATCGATCTCAGGAAGTGGGCGACTACCGGGGCCGAGGTACTCATTTGTGGGGACTTGTCTCTGAAGAAAACCGGACAAGCCTTGGAGTTGCGGATTTATGACCTCGTCTCCGGTCGTAGAATTGCCAGCAAGTCCTATGCGGTTAAGCCTGACTATCGCTGGCTTGCGCATGAGATGGCAGATGATGTGATTAAATTACTTACAGGCGAAGACGGTGTAAGTCGTACCCGCATAGCTTTTTCTCAGCGTACCGGTCCTGGTGAAAAGGAACTTGCCGTAGTAGATTATGATGGCGCTCGATACAGGCAACTTACGTCTGGAGGTAACATAAAGTTATTCCCAGACTGGTCCCCAGACGGTCGTCTTATCGCCTACTGCGCTTATGGTCGTAGTTCGTTAAATATTTACGCGTTAGATGTTGCCTCGGGTGTGACAAGAATACTGAGCGAGAGACCAGGGTTGAATACGACTCCGGCCTATTCTCCAGACGGTCGGCAGATCTGTGTGTCTTTGTCGCACGAAGGGACTTCTGACCTATACCTGATGAGCCCAGATGGAAAGAATTTGCGACGTCTTGTTTCTGGCCCCGGCATTGAGATATCGCCCAGCTGGTCTCCAAGTGGGCGGCAGCTGGCGTTTGTCTCTGACAGGACCGGAAGTCCCCAGATTTACGTCGTCAACGTTGACGGTACTGACCTGCGGCGTCTTACGTTTGAAGGTACCTATAATACTTCACCTGCTTGGTCACCGAAAGGAGACTTAATTGCTTTTGTACAGCGTCAGCCCAACGGGACAAACCAGATATGCGTGACAAACATAACTGGCGATACTTATGTGCGGTTGACTTCGCAGGGCAATAACGAAGACCCGGCTTGGTCTCCTGATGGTTTGCATATTGCTTTCGTTTCAAATCGTACGGGACGTGCTGAGATATATACAATGGACTGGAATGGCGCAAACCAAACGCAGATTACATCGACTGGCGGAGCCTATTCGCCAGCTTGGTCGCCTAGACTGCGCTGAAACGTGCCACTCATGCTGAACTTGCGAGCAGATGTGGTGAGCGGTAAGTTAGAATGCCCGAAGCTTGACTAATACGATTTTGGAGGGAAAATCTAACAAGATAATCCAAAAAGGAGGAAGCTATAGCGACATAATCGTGGCTGGATGAGAATAGACTCTAAGTTTAATGTACCGCTGAGGATACCACTCGGTATATTTTTGAAATCGCCAACGGGGCACTGGCGGTTATACTACGTCCGGGGCGAACAACCAACGGAGAAACAATGTCTCTGAAGATTCTTGATGGTAAGAAAATTAGCAAAGAAGTACGCACGGAACTCAGGCAGAGAGTGGAGCACCTGAGACAATATGGTATCGTCCCAAGCCTGAGGATTCTCTTGGTGGGCGAGAATCCTGCTTCTGAGTTATACGTAGCAAACAAGGTCAAGGCCGCAGCGGAGGTTGGTATCGAAGCTTTGGTGGTACGCAGGCCTTCTAATATTCCAGAAGCAGAAGCACAGGCTGTGGTCCAGGGATGGAATGAGGATTCAACTGTCCACGGCATTATAGTTCAATTGCCGCTTCCTAAGCACATAAGCGAGCGTAAGCTTTTGGACCTTGTTGTTCCTGCCAAGGATGTTGACGGACTGGGGATGTCCAGTATGGGGGCTTTGGCCTGTGGGCAACCAGGTTTTCGTCCGGCAACGCCAGCTGGTATTATTGAACTACTTGTGCGAAACGGAATCGGTTTGTCTGGTAAGCGCGTGGTAATCGTGGGGCGAGGTGGGCTGGTAGGCAAGCCTTTGGCAATGTTGTTGCTGATGCGTGGCGTGAGAGGCGATGCAACGGTAACTGTGTGTCATTCCCAGACGCGAGATTTGAGTTCGGTTTGCAAGATTGCGGAAATACTCGTTGCGTCAGCAGGCTGTCCTCGCTTAATAAACGGGGAAATGGTTAGCGAGGGGGTTGTGGTTGTAGATGCTGGTACTAATACCGTAGCGGGCAAGCTGGTCGGCGACGTAGACTACGACAGCGTTGCTGCCAAGGCATCGGCAATTACTCCCGTACCAGGTGGCGTTGGACCGATGACAGTCGCCATGCTCCTGGCCAATGTTGTGCAGGCAGCAGAACAATATGCTCGAACTAAAGGGTTAGCCCCGTGAGGTCACGTATTGAACCATTGAAGCAGATGGGCAGCCTGCAGCCAGGTTCGCTTTTTGAAGAAGACAGACGCTTGATAGAGATGTGGCTGCAACGGAGTCTTGAGCTGGATTCGGAGGTTCCGTCGCGCTTGGCTGAGGCAATGCGTTACGCTGTTCTCGGTTCTGGCAAACGGGTACGTTCACTTCTATGCCTACACGCATATCGTGCCGCAAGACTGCAGGATGAACGCATAATGTCGGAGGTTACCCAGCAGGAACAAAGTGAGATAGCACCGTTCTGTTGTGGTATAGAAATGATACATGCCTTTTCACTCGCCCACGATGACCTGCCCAGTATGGATGACGACGACCTGCGGCGCGGGAAACCTAGCCTTCATCGTCAGTTTGATGAGGCGACAGCGATACTTGCTGCAGATGCCCTGTTTGCCTATGCTTTTGAAGAATTTGCCCGTAGTGGTGTAGCCGCAGAATGCAAATTGGCGGCCATCAATGAAATAGCGGTGGCGGTTGGACCGAGGGGGATGGCGGGAGGACAGATGCTCGACATAATGATAGAGCGTCGACAATCTAACCAGAGTCGTCGACAGCTCAATCGTATTCAAGAGATGAAGACAGCAAAGTTCATAGCGGCCTCTATTGTGTGCGGGGCTATTGTCGCAGGTGCACCGGTACGGATACTGAAAAAGCTACGTTCTGCTGGCCTCGCGCTGGGGAGATTGTTCCAGATTACCGACGACCTCCTTGATGTTTCCGAAGACGGCAAGGCCAATCTGGCTCGAACTTTGAGCAAGACGCGTGTCCGGAGGTATGCAGAAAGAGTAGCGGGTCAGGCTGAATGCGCCTTCCGTAGTCTAGGGTCTAGCTACGTCCTATTGAGCAAATGGCCTCAGATAATACTGAATAGGCAGACGTAGGGGAGGCTTCGCGGGCGATGGATATAGATTGGGTGAAAGAGGGTCCTTGTGTAGGTGCGGACGAAGGAGCGAAGATTTCTTTTCGGAGCAAAGGAGAAAGGTCAGTGCTTGCTAAGGTGAATACGCCGGAGGATTTGAGGAAGCTTTCGTTGGTCGAACTCGAAAAGTTGGCGGAGGAAATAAGAGAGCTGATTGTACGTACCACTTCGCAGACTGGGGGACATGTGGCTCCGAACTTGGGTACTGTGGAATTAACTCTGGCACTACATTGCGTGTTTGACACCCCTCGAGACCGAATTTTTTGGGACGTAGGTCATCAGTGCTATGCGCATAAGATAGTAACGGGCCGCAAGGATAGATTCGGAACCCTGCGCCAGTATAAAGGGATTGCCGGCTTTCCCAAGAGAGCAGAGAGCGAATACGATGTTCTGGACAGCGGTCATTCCGGAGATTCCATTGGCGCTGCTTTGGGTGCTGCAGTCGGAGATCGATTGCGGGGCAGGCCGGGGAGGTCGATAGCAGTAATCGGTGATGGATCTATCGTTTCTGGAATGGCTTTTGAGGCTTTGAATCATGCAGGCGAGTTGAAACAGGACTTGGTCGTGGTCTTGAATGACAACGAAATGTCAATTAGTCGCAGTACAGGGGCGATGGCTGGATATCTGAATCGCATTATTACCGGCAGGTTGTATAACCGCATGAAGGCAGACGTATGGAATTTGCTGGGCATTATGCCTAAAGACATAAGCGAAAAAGCGCGGGAGGCTGCCAAGAAGATAGAGGAAGGTTTAAAAAATCTCATCGTACCCAGTGTTCTGTTTGAAGAGCTTGGATTTCGCTATGTTGGACCGGTTGACGGGCATAACCTTTTGGAGCTTAAGGATACGTTTTACAGGGTAAAGAAACTACGGGGGCCGGTGTTGGTACATGTGGTTACAAAGAAGGGAAAAGGATATGAACCGGCCATGCAATTTCCGGAACAGTTTCATGGTACAGGACCTTATGAAGTCTCGACCGGGAAGCCAGCGATTCAGACTACTACTACCTTTACGCAGACATTCGGGAGCAAGATGTTAGAGCTTGCGGCGCGGGACGAACGGGTAGTAGTCATTACCGCAGGAATGTGTTTGGGCACGGGACTCTCTGTTTTTAGAGACAAGTTTCCGAATCGTTTTTTCGATGTGGGCATCTGTGAGCAACACGCGGTAACCTTTGCTGCGGGTTTGGCGTTAGGAGGATTGCGTCCTTTTGTAGCCATTTACTCGACGTTCCTGACACGAGCCTTAGACCAGATTACCCAGGATGTATGCATGCAGAATCTTCCGGTGGTATTAGTGGTGGACAGAGCCGGGCTGGTGGGAGAAGACGGTCCTACGCACCACGGTTCATTTGACCTCTGTTACCTAAATATGCTTCCAGGGATGACCGTTATGGCCCCTGCTTATGAATTGGAGCTGGAGAGAATGCTTGAGTTTGCTTTACAGTACGATGCCGGTCCGACTGCAATCCGTTATCCGAGAGGAGGGTCAGGGCTGGCCCAATGCGCAGTTTCTAATTTGGCGTGTCAAACTAGTTTGCAATTGGGCAAGGCCGAGGTAGTTCGTGAAGGCAAAGACGGTTGTATTTTTGCCCTTGGTTCGATGCTGATTCCTGTCTTAGCAGCTGCAGATCAGTTATCTAAAACGGGTCTTTCCTTGACGGTTGTTAACGCAAGGTTTGCCAAACCGGTTGATAAGGATATGATTTTAGAAATGGCTGACAGATTTGGAGCTATCGCAACAATCGAGGAAGGTGTTCTGGCCGGGGGATTTGGCGCGGCGGTTGCAGGTTTGCTTGAGCAATCGGATAGAAATGTCAGGTTACGTCGCTTTGGACTTTCTGATCGTTTCCTAGAGCACGGATCAAGGGAGCAGTTACTGGAGCTTGAAGGTCTTTCGGTGTCCGCTCTTGTGCAGAAGTTCTATCAGTTCTTCAGAGGATCGAGATGAGAAGATTTTTTCTGTACCTTGTTCTGTTTGTTTCACTCTTATGGGCTTCGTCTCTGGGTGAGCCAGTAAAGTTGATACCTAGGATAGACTACAGGTTGGGAGTTGTGTTTTTGGAAAAATGGCGGGGAGACTATTTTTTAGGTGTCTCTAGAGTGTTCACGCTGGAGGAATACCTCAGATACCAAATGCAGACTGCGGTTTTGTCTAACTGGAAGCGGGAAGCGGTGTCGGCTCGGAAGCAGAAGGAGTATTCGTTGGATGCATCGGGATTGATTCCAGACATAGAGCTGCCCAAGTTGCCAGTTTTTGGAGAAGGGTCAAGAATTGACATATCAGGTCAAGACCGCATAACGCTCGGCGGAAGACAGACAGTCGTAGAAGGTATGGCGACGCCAGGTAGTTCGCGGCTTCTGCCGGAATTGAAGATGGAACAGCAACTCGCTGTGCGTCTGAACGGGACCATCGGTGAGCGCACCAAGGTAAACATAGACCACGACTCTCAACGTCAGCAGGGGAATAATAGGATAAAGCTGATTTATACTGGCACAGAAGACGATTTGGTACAGTCTGTAGAATTGGGTGATACCAAGCTTTCTATTCCTGGTACTGCCTATACTGGTGATCTACCGTCACATAAAGGTTTATTTGGCGTGTCAGCTCGTGGCAAATTGGGGGCTATAGATCTCTACGGAATTGCGTCCCGAGAGGAATCGCAGTCGCAAACGCAGACATTTACTGGTAGAAGAAGAAAATCGGTCGACACAATTTACGCTAAGGATTATGTTGCTCGACGTTTCTACCACCTGCGAGATATTCCGGGTAATATACTCGCCCTGCGCGTATATGTGGACGACAACATACCCACCAACAACCAGGCTTCCATTAAGGCTATTGCGACCGTATTTCCGAAAAGTCCCGATTCCATTCCGGTGAGTTGGAGCTGGGATCGGGACGGAGGCGATTTTGACCTGAAGGCACTTGGGGTAGACTATGTCCTTCTGCCCGACAACATACTTGAGTTTTCTCAACCCCTAAACCCCCAGGATGTAGTCGGCTTAGTGGTTTTTACCGATCGAGACACCCTGGGCGGAACGATGTACAACGATTCCTTGGTGTTGAAGCTGCTGAAGCCGGAAAGAACCGATTCACTTTCTTTGGCCTGGGATTACGAGATGAGAAATGTATATGCGCTTCGGCAGCGAGAAGTGCAATTGTCCAGCTTTCGTTTGTATCGCGACGACCCCGTCAGCAATATAGACGCGGAGTACGAAGACAAGGGGCCTAACAGTGGCAGGCTTTTCACTCAACTGCTGGGATTAGATCCGGACGGTGATGGCCGTTTGGAGTATCCGGCGTTCGATTCTAAGACAGGTTTGATAAGATTTCCTACCCTTCATCCATTTGCTTCTGATGGTCTGTCGATTCGTGACTCGGTCATGTATCGTAAGTACCCTTTGGAGCCGGATGAGGGTAGGAAGTACTACATGGTGGTTGAATATTCCAGTGCAACCGAGTCGTACTACTTGGGCCAGGTCGATATTGAGGAGAATTCTGAGCGGGTGAGGGTTGACGGGGTGCTCTGGAATCGCGGTACCGACTACGAAATTAACTATTCAAGTGGCATATTGACTTTTCGTCGTACCTTGCCGGTTGACGCCAATATCAGCGTTACTTTCGAATATCGCCCTTGGTTTTCCCTTTCTCAGCGAACTCTGCTGGGTACGAGGGCCGAATGGCCTTTCGCTGCTAATGGTAAGATAGGTTCCAGCGTGTTCTACCGCACGGAGGGATTGTCCGAGGATAAACCTGTGCTGGGGTCGGAACCGTCACGCAGGCTCATAGCTGAGGCCGATGCTTCCTACAGTGCTAGTTCGGATGCTGTGACTGCTTTTATTGATCGATTGCCTGTTTTGAGAGCACAATCGCCCTCAGCTTTTGCGGTTTCAGCGGAAGGTGCAGTTTCTCTTCCCGACCCTAACACGAGGGGATTGGCCTATCTGGATGATTTTGAAGGTACGACTATAACCAGAGATATACCTAATAATGCTATTCTCTGGTCTCATGCCTCGGTACCTGTAGGGAAGGACACAACTCAGTTTTGCCGCGAGCCTCTTTCTTGGTGGACTCCTACAAGGCCTCAGGAATTAGTGCGGAAAGACAGTGTTTTTGGTCCGGGTTTAGGCGAAGAAGGTAGTGAAACTCACGATTTTCTCCGGGTGATCATGCGGCCCGATCCTGGTAGACCCGAATCTTGGGCGGGACTAATGATATGTCCTTCTCAGATTGGTATGAACTTGAAAGATATCAAAAATCTAGAAATGATAGTCAGGTCAAAGCGTAATCGAGGCAGGATTCACGTATCGGTCGGGATGAGCATAGACGAAGACGCACCTAGGCGCACGAAAGGTGGAGGTATTGCTGGATATAATGGCCGCATGGATACAGAGGATCGTAATGGGAACGGAGTGCTTGACGAAGGTCTTGAGGACACAGGGCTTGATGGGATATTTGGGACAGATACTAGTTGGAAAGCTGGTTCGGAAGATGATGGAAATGACGACTACGATCCGCTAAGGAACCAGATGGGTACGGAGAACAACGGTCGGCTAGATGGTGAAGATCTGGATAATAACGGGTTCTCGCGCTATAACCACTACTTTGAGTGCGGAGTAAGCCTGGACGATCCGAAGTACTCTAGCAGTCTTTATGGAGGCTGGAAGCTCTACCGCCTTCCGCTTGAAGATACAATGTTATTTCGACGTGTTGGCTCTCCTAAATGGGAAGATATAAGACTTATCCGCCTATGGTTCGATGGATTTGATGAGACCGATACGATAGACTTTTACTCCATTCAGTTCGTAGGCAGCCGCTGGCGCAATCCGCGAGTTGTTCAACAGAGCAAATATGAGCAAGGTGGCGGTGATTTCTGTTTACCGCCGCAGCAGAGGGTTTGGACGGATACAACAGAACGAGTCTGGGTAGCGCAGATTTCGCGCAAGACAGATACAAGTTATGTATCGCCGTTTCCGCTGAAAAAAGATATGTACGGAAGAATCGAACAGGAAGCCTCGTTACTCTTCGGCTACGAGGCTCTTTTGCCGGGTTCTCAGGCCCTGGTGGAAAAAGTGTCGGCCACTAAGGATGATTACCGTGAATATCGGGAACTGCGGATGTATGTACATGAGGATGGAAACGATTTGGATATCTTTTTCCGTTTTGGTGCCGACTCGGGGAACTACTACGAGTACCGTTCTCGCGCCAGAGACGGCAATCTGGTACCGGGAAGTGATGGGAAATGGTATGAATTCGTCATGAACCTGGATTCTTTTCCGATTCTCAAGTACGTGCGTGATTCGTTGAGAAAAAGAGGAGAGTCCTTGCCGGAGGGAAAATACCGTCTTTGCGGCACCCCTTCGCTGGCAGATGTTAGATATCAGGCAATCGGGATTGTCCAGACACAAGCGTGGAAAGTAAGCGGCGGCGTTTGGTTTAACGATATCAGACTTGCCGGGCCCAGAAGAGACCCAGGTTATGGATTTCAAGCCCGTACCACGGTAGGTCTTGCAGACTTGGCAAACGCTGGTCTGTCGTTCGTTTATTCAGATCCAAATTTCCGCAGGTTCAGCGAGGCGCCGGGTGTAAAAACTGGTGGGTACGCCAACAGCATCAATGCCGACCTCAGAGTTAACTTGGATCGTTTGTTACCAGCAGGTTGGGGACTTTCGATTCCTTTGAGTTATGCTGTGTCCCGGCAGCGAGATGTTGGCAAGTATTCATCAATCTGGCCAGACCTGCGGCTGCCCCAAGGACAGAGTGCTGCAGAAGCTACAGAGGCAGGGAGCGAGGATGTGTCTGTTACCAATGTGCGTAAGCAGCTTTCTCGTAACAAGTTACTCAATTATACGTTAGAAGCTCTCAGTTTCTCTTGGCGTAGAAGACAGGCGCAACGGCTGGGGCTTCTGTCGCGAGATTCTAGCTGGAGTCGAATGTTGACTTTGAACTACAACGTCAGTCCGACATTGGATATTGAACTCTGGGAGGGTAACAGCATTTCGTTGTTTCCGCAGAACATAAAGTTTGGTATTTCCGATGGACAGCTTGCCGAAGTGCGTGCTACGCGACAAACAACGGCAGATTCGTTTCGCACCGAGTTGCGACGTGGGCATACCCTTAGCTCAGATTTTTCCACCTCTTACTCTCCCCTCGACGAACTGAATCTGGAATATAGTGTGGAGACCGAGCGAGATTTGCTCGTATCGCGACCAGACTCGCTTTGGCTAGTGGCTATAGGTACAGAGGTTTCTCGAGAAGAAAACTTCAGTGCTTCTTATTCATTGGAAATTGGGGATTTTCTCAATCCTTCTGTGGATTTTGACGGTAGTTACTCGGACGAACGTACCAAGCTTGATAATAGGAACTATGCTAATCACCGCAACATGGAAAATGCGGGCAATGTAAGTTTTGGTTTGGACATAGACCTACCTGAATTTTTCCGACGGGTAAAGGGACCAGATAAGGGTCCGTTTTCCGGTGTCAGAAATACCATAGGCAAACTAGGGGAAATATTGGAACCAGTTGATTTAGAATACTCATTTGACCGTTCCAGTGATATGGTAAAAGTTACCGGTCAGGTCCCTTGGTACTATCGGCTTGGATTGAAGAATTACTTTGATTTCGACACGCTGGAGCCACCTTCAAGTATTAGAAAAGAGTCAGAAAACTCATTGCGCGTTTCCTCGGCCGCAAAGTTCAAGGAGTTTAAGGCCGGTATTTCATATGATTGGTCGAGCAGTCGCGAAGAACGTCTGATAGGCAGCACCAGATTCCCAACTGCAGACGTAAGTATCAGCTGGCCGGACCTAGATTTTTCCTTAGGGGGAATACATAAGTTTCTTGCCAAGTACGCAACAGATTCGCGGTTGTCAAGTGGGTTTCGCAGACGGACTACTCGTAGCGGTCAGCTGCTGGCTGATTCTCTGGCAACATACGGCCGTACGGAGAGTTGGTCCAATGAGCTGAGTCCTTTGGTATCTTGGACCACAACGTGGAAAAAGAAGGTTACTAGTACATTGACAGTAAATCATAACTCTTCTGTTACGCAAAACTATCTTAGCGAAAACGGTCTGACCCGTAGCCGTACCAATACGGATTCAAGAAGTGCGGAGTTATCCCTGTCGTATTCTTTTGCCGCTCCTCAAGGCCTTAAGTTGCCAGGCTTGAATAGAGTACGTTTTTCGTATGATTTGCGGCTTACTTGGTCTTTACGGTATGCAATGGATGTGCAGAAGTTTGGGCTAACGTCCAGTGGGGGGCAGGAATGGAGCGAACCTACTTATCGGCAGCGCGATCGTTCTATTTCCTCGCGTTTGGCCGGTTCCTATAGCTTTTCTCGCTCCATAGAGGCTGGTTCCAATCTCGGTTATACCTATACAAAAGGAATCACGGGCATAGGTACTAGGGCCACGGATCTAGACGTCTGGGTGCTATTTCGTTTCTAGTGAACCGGCGAGAACAGGCAGCTATTGCTTTTCTAGTCACTACATTTCTGATTGGCGCGGGTATAAGTGGTTGGCGCCAGCATTATCGGCGAGGGTCTAGTCAGAATATCGTGGTGGAGAACCCAGTAGATACTTTGCTTCTTACCAGCGAGCCACTTAGTTTGAATACTGCCCGGAGGTATGAGCTTGAAGCGTTGCCTGGAATAGGACCGAAGTTAGCTGAACGCATTATCGCCTATCGCGAGCAAAATAAAGGTTTCAAGAGTTTGGATGAATTGCGTCGAATAAGTGGTATTGGTCCGAAACGTTTCGCTGCCATCAAAGACATGGTAACAGTGGGTGTTTATAATCCATTGGACACATTTGAGAGAGACAACGCTTCTCTACCCGACACTCACGAACTTCTTGACTACTAGCGCAGTTACTACCGGGAGGTTTTCGTTTCATAAGTTCCTGCCTGGGGTGGAGAGATGCCATTTTGAACTGCAATGGAAAGCAGCCGCTTGGGCCTTTTAATAATGGCGCGTTAGTTCGACGAGGTAACAAAAGATAGCCCGCTTGACTTCAAGTGCGAACGGGCTAGACTTTAGGCAGTGAGAGTGAAAGGGTTTCTTATCCGCAGATCGCCCGGCCCTCTGGTTTGTCTTCTCGGTACATTTCCATCTCAGAAGAAAGGTTAGGTCAAAGGAGAAATGTTCGCAAGCCGAAAGTCTAAAACTGTAGGGTTATTTTCTGGTGGTCTTGACAGCATACTGGCAGCCAGGCTTATGGTTGAACAAGGAGTTGAGGTAATTGGTCTGCATTTCCGAGTTCCATTTCCATCGCCGGAGCGTGATTTTACAAATGACCGTTTGATGCGTCTAGCGGAGTCTGCGGGCGTTAGCGCCATTTCGGTTGATGTCACCGACGACTATATGAAGTTGATTGAGAAACCGGCTCATGGGTATGCCCGAGGTATGGCTCCATGTTTGGACTGTATGCTTTACATGCTTACAAAAGCCAAGGAGCTTGCGGAACAGGTAAGCGCTGATTTTATTTTTACTGGGGAAGTAGTGGGTCAAAGGTCTCACTGTCAGAACAAACGTTCGCTCAAGTTGCTGGAGAAGCTCGGAAAGATGGAGGGAAGGTTGCTGCGACCGCTTTCCGCTAAACTCTTAGAACCTACTATACCCGAGTTGACAGGAATAGTTAGAAGAGAAAGGCTTTTGGAGATTAAAGGTAGAAGTCGACGTCGTCAGATACGTCTGGCCTCGGAATTTGGCATCCTAGACTATCCTCAACCCGCCGGAGGTTGTTTGCTGACAGATGCTAATTTTGGTTCCAGAGTAAAAGATGCAATTCAACACGGACAGTTAGATCCGGCGAGTCGCCAACTGTTGATGCTCGGTCGCCACTTTCGATTGGAAAGTGGAGCTAAAGTCATAGTAGGACGGAATAAGGGGGAGAATCAGCGTTTAGAGGTCCTTAGTAGGCCTACGGATGTGCTCTGTCGCCCGTTGGTGGTGGTGGGGCCAGTTGCGTTACTGATTGGGGCTCCTGTCGGGAAGCAAGATATGGAGCTTGCAGCTAGGATTTGTGCGCGCTATTCAGATGCTCCACGCGGCCAAAAAGTTAAGGTTCAGTGTGGAGACCAGGTGTTTGAGGTCACAGCTGCACTGGATGAACAGTTGGAAGATTGGCTCATACAGGCAACGCGGCTAATCGAAAGGACGGAAGATGACACAGGAAACGAAGGAAAAAATAGCAAAGATTCTGAATGAAAAGGTTCGTCCGCAACTGAGAGCTGATGGTGGAGATGTGGAGCTTGTCGAAGTCACAGACGAGGGCGTTGCTCGACTTCGCCTCACAGGTGCCTGTGCCGGTTGTCCCTTCGCGTCGATGACTCTGGCTGTCACCGTAGAGCAAGTGTTGAAAAGAGAAGTTCCAGAATTGGTCAGGATTGAGCCAGTTCCTTAGTTTCTTCTAAGCGACCGGAATTCCCTCTAAGAAATTCTGACGGTAAGCAAAACTGCAAGGGAGTAGATGAACGACCGTCGTGTAGAAACCGATGTAGCGCGGTCTCGTCACAAGGCGATTCATTATCGAGTTTACTGAATAGAAACGGTTCATTATCCATGCTGGATCGGTGTCCTGAAGGCGAGGTTCATAGGATATCGGTACCAATCTCGGGTTTCCTCGGTCGTCATAAGAGAAGAAGCGTACGCTTATAAGATCTAGGTCTACCTTCAACAAAGCTCTAGCGATGCGGTCGTAATTAGTTTGGGTTTCACTGGAAATTTCTAAAAGGAATTGCGCACCCACCAGCATTTTTTTGGAACGGAGTATTCTTACCCGTCTATTCAACTCGCGGAGAAGTGCGGAACTACCATCTATTGAAAGCAGTTTTCCTTGCCAAAAGTCGTCGTTTAAGAACACGACCTTTGTTCCTGCCTTAGCAAGCAGTTTAATAAGGGTAGGAAAATGGAAGAGATTATTCCCGGCCTTGACTGTCCAGTGTCGGCGATAGTTCCAGACCAAATTGAACATTTCTTGATAGTAGTCTGGCTCACAGGCAATGTCGTCATCAAGCAAATAGATATGTTTGGCTGGTATCTCCAGTAGCTCACCCACTACTTCCGATGGATCACGTTTCAATTTTGCAGGCCCGAAATACAGGTACTCGGGACAAATAAGTCTTGTTGGTTCCGGGCAAGCGCAACCTCGGATGAAGTTAAGTGTGTGGCGTCTGGTTAGTGGCTCAACGGGGTTCCAGTTTATGTGGGCAGGGAAGTAGTGCGGCTGGTCAGTTGCGCGATAGTATGGTTTCAGTTTACCCGACAGTAAGTCTTCTCTTATTTGTGCCCATATGTTGAGAATGTCTCCCTCCACACGAGGGACTTCGCCCCACTCTTTGCCTCTTGCCGTTATTGCTGGCCCAAATAAGAGGAAGGGTAAGCCCGCTTTTTGTAGAACGGTAACTGTCTCGCGAGCACACTCCTCTTCTCCAAAGTCTACTCTGACCAAGCAAAGTTTTTCCTCGCCGGTGAACTTAATAGAAGACACACGTAGGTCAACATATGAAAACTCGTCGTACTCGCTAATTAGTCCCAGGAGCCGCTCAAACTCCGGGTTGACGTATAGCAGCGACCTGGCTCCTCTAACCGGGAAACCGGGAACAAAGCGTTGGGCGGGGTGAGCTAACGCCAAACAGAGTACCTTCACTTGTGTATAAACAGCCGCAGTATGTCGTTAAGAAGGGTAAAGAATACCAGCGCTCCAATCAGGAGCCACCCTATATTACCGGCCCAAGATAGTTCTTTCTCAGTCAGGGGACGACGTTTGATACCTTCGACCAGTATCAAAGCGATTCTGCCTCCGTCGAGTACAGGTATGGGTAACATGTTGACCACGAAAAGATTGATGGATAGCAGGGCCCAAAGAGCCAGGAAGTATTCTGCTCCCCAGCTTGCCCCTTCATAGGCGATTTTGGCTACCATGATGGGACCACCTATTGCCCGACCTGAAATTCGGCGAGTAAGTACTTGGTAGATGATAGAGAAGGTCTGCGCGACAACTTGGCCGGTTCTAACTACCGATTGTTTGACAGCGGCAGCCACGGTGAGGTGAGTTCTAGGCAGTTCCGCCCAGATGCCGATGCTGCCACTGCGAAGTCCGGTTAACTGATCTTCTTCGGCAGTAGGTACGATGGTATCGCTGTATGTGGTTCCGTTGCGGCGCCACCTTATTTCGGTCTTCATTCCTGTTTGGCGAGAAAGTAACTCAATCAAGTCGTTCCAGCTGTTGATGGAAATGCCGTTCACTGAGATTATAGTGTCGCCGCTGCGAAGACCGATTCTATCTGCCGGTCCGAGTTTACGTACTTGTCCCACTATTGGTGGTATAAGTGGTTCGATGTGGCGACGCTGGTTCTGTGCCCATATGCCCAGTTGTCCGATGCGGGTTTTGGTCCTAGGGTCTATTTGTATTGAAGGCACAATTGAGCCGTTGAACAGCTTTCCTTCTCGACGCCAGCCGATCGATATGCGCCTTCCCGGGTTCATACGTACCGCCAAGACAAGTTCTTCCCAATTGCGGACAGGGACTCCGTTCAGCATAACAATTGTGTCACCGGGTAGGAGGCCGAGGTTTGCTGCTGGACTGCCGGGTTTGACTCCGCCGACGACCGTATTCATCGTGGCGGGAGTTAGCCAAGTGTCTTTGGGGACCTGATAGACAAGCTCAAACTGCTCTGCTCCCCGACGTACGACCAAGGGGAGAGATTGGGAGCTATATCGAGCAATAACTTTTTCGAGAGCCTCAAAACTAGGTATTGTTTCTCCAGCAGCGAAAATCACCAAATCTCCGGTGCGCAATCCTGCTGACGTCGCAGGCGAATCAGGTTGGGGATCAACAATAGGAGCGAGGTGCTTGAGGCCGAAGATAACGTACAGGCATAAGAGTAGAACAAATCCCAGAAGGAGATTCGCTAAAGGGCCAGCCGCAATAACTGCTATCCTGATGCCCAGCGGTTTCTGGTTGAACCCCTGTATTTCAGTTTGGGCTTGTGTAGTAGGTTCGTTCTCTCCTGCCATCTTGATGTACCCTCCGAGCGGAATGAGAGAAACTCTGTATTCAGTTTCGCCCAGTTTGCGCTTTAGTATGGCTGGACCAAAGCCAATGGAAAAGGCTTCAACTGGAATTTTGGATAGTTTGGCCATTACGAGATGACCGAATTCATGAATCGTCACTAGGACCCCTATGAACACAATGACTAGCAGGATAGACGAAACCATTAGTTGTTCCGACCGTGAAGCATTACTAACTGCTTGGCTCTATTCATTGTCCACTCTTCAAGACGCAAGAGTGCGGATAGCGAGAGATGGCGCTGTCGCTTGGGTTGTTGGCGCAAAGTGAGAGAGACTATACGCGGGATTGTTCCAAAAGCAATCCTTCCATTGAGGAATGCTTCTACTGCTACTTGATTGGCCGCATTCAAAACGCAGGTGGCTGCAGTACCCTGTCGCAGCGCACGAAGGGCTAATTTATAGCAAGGAAAATTGGCACTGCGAAGCGGAGCAAAATCAAGGCGTTCTATTCGCTCGAGATGTAGCGGCTTTACGAGCGAGCAAGTCCGTTCTGGGTACGTAAGACAGTATTGCACGGGTAATCGCATGTCCGGGTTGGACATCTGAGCAAGGATAGCACCGTCTGTGAATTCTACAAGCGCGTGGACTATTGATTGGGGATGTATAACTGCTTGCACTTGTTCTGGCTTTAGCTGAAAAAGTCGAACAGTTTCGATAACCTCGAGGCCTTTGTTCATCAGGGTAGCAGAGTCGACAGTTATTTTCTTTCCCATACGCCAAGTCGGATGCGCGAGAACTTGCTGGGGAGTGGCTTGGGCTGGCAGAGGAGAGGGGTAAAAGGGGCCTCCTGACGCAGTAATGATTACCTTCCTGACGCTATCTCTGGAGCGACCGTCTAAACACTGATGTAACCCAGCGAGTTCCGAGTCGATGGGAAGCAATCTGCCGTTATGACGGCGACAGGTTTCCATTATTAGCTCGCCAAAGCCGACTAAGATCTCCTTGGATGCAAGACATACATGTTTGCCGTGTTCAAGCGCCGCGATAACCGGGAGTAAGCCAGCGGTGCCAGACATCGCCATCACTACTACATCTACCCGCGGCGATGATATAGCCTCCAGCAATGCGGAGGTTTCACAGGTTACTCTTGTTCCTCTCGGCACCAACCTTTGAGCATCTTCTGCAGCATGTCGGTCGGTCATGAACACTAAAGATGGAGCAAACTCGCAGGCCTGCTTTGCTATTATTCTACTAGAGCTATGTGCAGCCAGAAGTGATATCGCAAATTGCCCTTTTAGGTGTTTAACAACATCTAGCGTAGCACGTCCAACTGAACCGGTTGAGCCGAGCAGGGCCAGGTATCTTTTTCTCATGTTAACCTGCGGGCTATGGTCAGATCGTATCTAGTGGTTATTTTGAAGTTGGACCAATGAGCAGGGAGCAAGAGGGGTTTGATACCGAGTTTTTCGACAAGATAACAGTCGTCAGGAGCGCTAAGGTCAGCCGTACTGTGGTAGGCTCGTTTGAGAAGTGAAATAGGGAAGAACTGCGGAGTTTGTACGGCGTAGAGCCCGGCGCGGTTGATGGTCTTCAGTATTCTGTTGCCTGAAACCAATTTCAGTGTGTCCGTTACGGGGAAACCATAGGTTACCGGTCCATGTTTGCGGCAATAGTAAAATCCCTGTTCGAGCATGCGTGCGGTGACGAAAGGACGAGCGGCATCGTGTACAGCCGCGTAGCCTAGGGGAGGAAGGTGGTTCAATCCAGCTAATACGGAAGCAGCTCGCGTTGCTCCTCCTGTCACAACAGCCCTTACTTTTTTGAAACCTGACTTTTTGACTAGCCTGTGGACATACTCCATCTTGCCAAGGTTAACGGCTACGACAACGCCCTTAACTGGACGTGCTCGCTCGAAAGCTGCCAACGAATAGAAGATCAGGGGTTTCCTACCAAGTAACGAAAATTGCTTCAATCCGCCGAACCGACTTCCGCTGCCGGCGGCGACGATGATTCCGTAGCAGGCGTTTTCTTCTTGGCAGGCGTGGGCGTGCTTGCGCAATCTGTTTCAGTACTTGGGGTTACTACCGACTATATTACCGGGACGAGAGCTCTTGTAGTCCATTTTCATGGCTTCTCGTACCAGTTTCATAGTTTCGGCTCCCTCGTTGCGAGCGCGTGCGGTGCCGGTTGCCAAAATATCCCACACTAAGTCGGGATTACGCATGTATTCACTACGTTTTTGTCTGATAGGATCTAGAAAGCGATTTAGG
>CBFGJV010000017.1:0-59669 GCA_965649205.1 Caldifarciminota bacterium
TTCAAACCTGGCTTCAACCCCGCACTCACCACACCCCTGAAACCAGAACTGAACCCCCTAATCAAACCTCTCTTCACACTCCACCTGTACTTCCCTTTCTATCCTCCCCTCACACCACAACTTAGCCACATACTCGCCCCAGAACTGTTCCCCCAGACCTTCCCCACCTTCTCCCCCTGGGTCACTGGGGGAGTCACTCCCCCCTCAATTTCCGTGCCAAACCCCTGTGTCCCACCCTGATTCCATCTCCCAGCCGAACCATATTCCACCTTACTCTCGACCCGTCTCCACATCATCTTTACGAATCATACCTCCAAGAGCATATAACATATCTGAGAACACAACTAGGAAATGTCCAATGTCCCTGTCCTGACTCACCTGTAAAACCAGGTCTGCCAGTACAGAGAAGAAAGGAGTGAAACCATGAAAGACGCTACTCGCCGCATCTCCCGCTGGAGGGCAAAGTTCACGCCCGCCAGACAGGCAGAAACTCTGGCCGTCATATACGAGGACATGGCCCGACGCTACGCCGCAGTCACAGTAGAACTGTGCTCTATGGAAACGCAAGTGAAACAGGTGCTAGACCAGGCCAAAGTGCATACTAACTGGTACGTTTCATATCTGGACTTCGCGCGACAACTATTCCGGCTTTCGCGGCAGCAGGAAATATCCGGCAACAGTCTGGCGCTTGCGGCTCAGGTACTCTTAGAGCGTTGGGCGGCCCGCGGTCTGAACCCGGATGTGCTCACCACCATTCGCCGCGAGGTATTCAATATCGGTCCGCCCGGACCGTAGTCCGGACCGGCGCCGAAGGAATGCAGAAAACGGGCAGGGCTTGTAGCCTGATTCACCTTACCATTGAAAGGTGAAAATTGCGCGGGAACGCACATCCTGAATGTCGTTGTGCATAGTGCCGACAACAATCCGGCCAGCAACTGACAATCGCCTGACGAGCCCCAGTTCCTCTACCACCTCCCGCACCAGTTGCACAAACGGCCCGGCAGTTCGGGGCAAGACGCCGTTTTCGCTCCGTACCAGCACTGGATAGACTCCGTACAAAAGCCGCAATCGGCGAGCGGTATCCAACCGTGTGGTAATGGCGATTACGGGCATGCGGGGACGAAAACGGGAAATCATCATAGCACTGGCTCCGGTAGTGGCATAGGAAACAATGAATGGAGCGTCTGCCTGCTCAGCCAGCTGACAAATAGGGTAGCCGATAACATGAATGTTTCGGGTTACCGGTTTGCGCGTAAACTCTCCTTTGAACTTGGCTAGATAAGCTTCCCGGTCTATAGGCACTGTGGCCGCAATCACCCGGGCCATTACCTTGACACTCTCCAGAGGAAAATCGCCCACTGCTGTCTCACCCGATAACATGAGCGCATCGGCCCCCTCCTCTATGGCCGTGGCTATATCCTGAGGTTCGGAGCGATGCGGTAAAGGCCGCTGCATCATAGACTCCAGCAGCTGAGTGGCGACAATGACCGGCTTGCCCGCGATGTTCGCCTGGTTTATGAGCTCCCTCTGCACCCCAGGTATGCGGTCGTAATCCAAGAGCACTCCCAAATCGCCACGTGCCACCATAATGCCAAATACGTTCTCCTCCGCCAAAATGGATTCAATATTCCGCACCGCAACCGGAGACTCTATCTTGGCAATGATGGGCTTACCGGCCAGAGGCGTCTTTTCCAGAAACGCGGCCAGCTCGCGAATGTCTTCTGGCCCCTGCACAAATGACTGCGCAATCAGGTCCACATCAAAACCATGTTCCAGCGCCGCCTTATCCTCCTCCACATCCAGAGGACCAGCCAGCATCCTGCCACCAGCAACATCCGGCAGATTGAGATGTTTTCCTGTCCGTACTGTGCCCCGGTGTTCCGCCCGACAAATAACCAGGTCGGGGTTTCGTTTCCGTTCTACCCGCAGATATACATCGTTATCGCCTATCACCACTGTGTGTCCCGGCTCGATTTCGGCATAGATATCCTTGGGGTAGGTTACAAATAACCTTGCCCGTACCGCACTGACCATAGGCTTGTCCGCATCCTCGCTGTCGGATATCTGTACCCGATCGCCTTCTGTCAGCTCTAACCCCGGCACCACTTCCCCCTCCGCGGTCAGAATACTGGACACGCGAATCTCCGGCCCCTTCAGGTCCATGATGATAGGCAACGGAACTCTTAACCGCTCCTCTACGCCGCGAATAGCCGCAATCAACTGCTCTATCCGGCCAAAGTCGGACAGGTGCACATGCGAGAAGTTTATGCGCGCTGCGGCCATGCCGTGCTCGACCAGCTCTTCAATGGAAACCAGGGCCTCTGGTTCGGGAAAGGTGCCATCCGGCCGTCTTCCCTCCAGCGACACGCGCGGCCCCATCGTGCAGATAATAGCCAGCCGGTCTGAACTCACCGGCGCTGCTTTCAAAACCCGACCCGTAGTTTTGCGTTTCATCGCCTGAGCATAGACGCACCCCTTGAGGTGTCAAGAGACTCATCTGCTTCTCATGGAAAAAACACCTTCCCTCTACCTCTTTTCTACCTCGCCCGTCCCCCTCCCGGCTCGGTTATTGACACTCCGAGTGCTTAGTCTAGAATGAGAAAAAAAGGAGTATGATGGATCAAGACAATCGAGAAATACCCGCTGGCCAGCAGGTGCAGGTGGAAATAGGCGAAAGGGAGTCTGAGGGTATATACTCAAACTTCGTGCTTATAGCCCATTCTCCCTCCGAATTCATAATTGATTTTGCCCGCCTTCTGCCTGGACTGCCCAAAGCCAAAGTCTTTGCGCGCATCGTCATGACGCCCCAGCACGTGCAACTGCTGCACAACGCCCTGGCCGAAAATATAAGAAAGTACGAGGAAAGATTCGGTAAAATTCGTATCCAAGGTAAAGAACAGTCCACCAAGAACCTGGGATTCTAGCTAGCGCTGCCGGAGGAAGTGGGGACTGGTGAGTAACCGCATTCGGTTGCAGAAATCGCTTGTCAGACAAAATGTCATAGATGCGACTTCGCTACCCCACTACGCGTTGCTTCGTCTGGCTGGGGAACTTGCCGCCCAGCGCGAGACCAAAGCGTTTCTTGTCGGCGGGCCCGTACGAGACTTTCTGCTTGGTCGGCCCAGCCCGGACCTTGACATAGCCGTAGAAAAAGATTGTCGGGGCTTTGGCCAAGCTCTGACAGACCGAGTTGGCAGCAGATTTGTCTATCATTCTCGTTTTCTCACCGGTACGGTGCAGATTGAGTGTCCGGGACAAGAAAATGCCCCACTTCCCGAGCACATTGACATAACTCAGACCCGGAAGGAAATGTATCGCAGACCGGCTGCGCTCCCTGAGGTAGAACCAGCCCCTATCGAAGAAGACCTAGCTCGCCGCGACTTCACCATCAACGCCATGGCATTAGCCATAACCCCCACCGAATTCGGCCAACTGCTTGACCCACATCATGGCCAGGCAGACCTGCAGAAACGTCTGATCCGGGTCCTACACCCTCGCAGCTTTCAGGACGACCCCACCCGTGCCTTTCGCGGACTCAGGTTCGCCGGACGTCTGGGGTTCAAGCTTGAACCCGGCACGCTACGTATGCTGCGCGAGTGTATAAAAGAAAAGACAGCCTCATTACTTACTCCCGAAAGGATATTGCAGGAATTGCGACTCATATGCGCAGAGCCCCGGGCGGCCCAGATTCTAAAAGCCGTACTAAAGGAAGGATTACTTGCTTCCTGTTTCGATTCTGCCCTGTCCGTTTCGTCTGCCTCTGTAACCTCTCCCATACGTCAGATTGCCTCCCAAGCGCGTCCGGACTTGCTCTACCTGTACTTACTGACCCTGCTGCCTCTCACCAGCCGGTTCCCCATAACACGACAGGAACGGGAAGCAGTCCGGCAGTTGAAACGGTTTCCTGCCCTACGCGAGCAGCTGCTGAACGCCTCCAAACCCAGCGCGGTCTATCGTCTGCTGGCGCCAATCTCAACTACCGCCCTAGAACTGTTGAGCCTGATTGAAACCAGACCCGTGCGCCAGGTCATCAGACAATACCTGCGAACGCTGGCGCAGGTGCGAATCAGCACCACCGGTGCGGACCTGCGTCGGTTCGGACTGCCTGCTGGACCGCTCTACCGCCGCATACTGAACGAACTGCTCTGCGCCCGCCTGGACGGTCTGGTTACCACAGATGCGGCAGAACAAAAGCTGGCTCGCACTCTGGTCCATAAGGCCCTGTCGCGTCTCTCAAGACGAACAGCCAGCAACATCACGTCTTCCCATGCCTGACATCGCTGAGTTTCTCCGCCAGGCGGTAATCTCCACCCCGGCCATTCTATTTGGCCTTACTATACACGAATTCAGCCACGGCTATGTAGCCTGGAAACTGGGAGACCCGACTGCCCGGTCACTCGGCAGACTCACTCTGAACCCTCTGAAACATCTTGACTTGGTAGGTACTGCCGCTTTATTTCTGTTCCATTTCGGCTGGGCCAAACCCGTGCCAATCGACCCGGGCTATTTCCGCTATCCTACTCGCGACCTGGCGCTTTCGTCTCTGGCCGGTCCCGCCGCCAACTTCCTGACCGCGCTGGGAACAGGTCTGGTAACTCGGCTTTTTTATCTTTTGAACGTAACCGGCTTTCCCCTGTTACTTGTCACCCAATTCGTCTTCTACAACCTCGTGCTCTGCTTCTTCAACCTACTTCCGATTCCTCCGCTTGACGGCTCGCGGCTAGTTTACTACTTCCTTCCTCCGGAGCTTGCGGCCCGGTACGCCGGCCTGGAAAGATACGGTTTTATTCTACTCTTGGCCCTCATCTTTGCCGGTCAACTAGCCGGAGTTTCTCTCTTGGGGCTCTATCTAGCCCCCCTAGTCCGCATTTTCAGCTTGCTCTTTGCCGGCCAGGCCCTAATGTAGAGTCTATGGCTCAGAGACAAAAAAGTCGTCCGCGTTCCCGAAATATAGACACTCTGGTAACCGTGACAGTAGCTATGGTCATACTACTGGTGATGATTGGCCTGGGCTGCTACTTGGTCGGACTACGTACCCCGGAACGGAATGTGATAGGCCCCCTTGGTCACTGGGCTGGTTTCGGCCTTTTCTACGCCTTCGGTTGGACCAGCGTGTTTGTTCCCCTCTTGGCAGCTGCCGCCGGCTTCATCAGTGTACTGAAGCGACGACCTTGGCGCCGGTTCTTTGGTCTCACAGTATTCTGCTTCAGTCTGTTGCTAATGCTGGGTCTGGCCTCATACCAGGTCCGGTTGCTCCAACCAGAGCACAATCTCGCCGGCTGGCTGGGACTACGACTGGCCGTAGTCTTCACAAATCTGCTTGGCCTGGGTTCCTGGTGTTTGCCCGCACTCACCATCATTATCGGTCTGACTCTCTGGAATCGGTGGAAATGGCAGATTTTCGCCACGTGTTCTGCCTTCGCCATTCTCAGCGGTGTTCTCCTTGATGGTTTCCTCGCCTGGTTTGCTCCTCAGGCGGTATGGCACGTGACTGCCGAAGAGGGCTTCAAACTGGCGGGCAGCGTAGGCTTGGCCATAAATTCTGGACTGCGCGCAATAATTGGACCGCTCGGCACCCTCATTTTCCTCCTCTGCGCACTAATAGCGCTTCTGGCGCTGTTCACCGGTTTTCGCTTCCCGCCCACCGCATCACGGCTTTTTGCCCGGCTTTGGACCCTCTTAGTCCTGCGTCGACACAAAATACCACCGCCGAAAAAAACAGACCGGAAGCCAGAATCGCCTCCTACCGCAGTTCCTGCTGCCGAACCTCCCCCTCGAAACGAACCTGTCCAGAAAGCCGCCCCGCCCCCTCCAGCTGAACCCCAATCAATCCCGAGCCGCATACGTGAGCGACCACCTGTCAAATCCCTTGCCGAGTTTGACCTCAACCGGTTCCAGACATTGTTCCTGGAGCAATTGGACAAGCCCGGGCCTGCGGACCAAGTCTTCAAGGATCCGGCCGAGTCGGCTCGCGAAGCAGAACGGCTTCTGGACAAATTGCGTCAATTCGGGATAGAAGGGCACGTAAGCAACATAGTTTCCGGCCCTATGATTACGCGCTTCGAATTCGAACCGGCCCCGGGTATCAAAATTCAGCGCATAGAGAATCTTGCCGACGACCTTTCGCTTGCGCTCTCTGCCGAGCGCATACGCATTCTTGCCCCGATCCCCGGCCGCAGCGCGGTCGGCATAGAAATCCCCAACAAGGAACGTCGCACCGTGTACCTCCGCGACCTGCTTATTTCCGACGCTTTCCGGGCAGAAAAATCGCCTCTGGGCTTTGCTCTGGGCACAACCATTACCGGTGAACCCTACTGTGCTGACCTGCGCCTAATGCCTCACATTCTGATTGCCGGCACAACCGGTTCTGGTAAATCGGTCTGCATCAATTCTATCATCTGTTCCCTCATCTACCGCTCCTCTCCGAGAGAAGTCCGGTTCCTCACCATTGACCCCAAACAACTGGAGCTGCCGGTATATAACCCAATCCCGCACCTATTGAACCGGGCCACCATAGACCCGAAAAAGGCAGTCGCCGAGCTCGACGACGTAATCAAGATAATGGAAGTCCGCTACGGCCAGTTTGCCGAGCTGGGCGTGCGGGATATCACCGGTTACAACGCCCGCGCCCAGGCCGAAGGCAAAGAACCCAAACCTTACATCGTCATCATCATTGACGAGCTGGCCGACCTGATGCTGCGAGCCCCCAAGGAAATAGAAGACCGCATCACCCGCCTGGCTCAGATGTCCCGGGCCGTGGGTATCCATCTTATCCTTGCCACCCAGCGTCCTTCGGTTGACGTCATTACCGGGCTTATCAAGGCCAACTTCCCTTGTCGCATCGCCTTTCAAGTGGCATCCAAGACCGACTCCCGCACCATTCTGGATATGAACGGCGCTGAATCACTCTTAGGACGCGGTGATATGCTTTTCCTCCCTCCTGGCAAAGGAGACCCCATCCGCCTGCACGGAGCCTTTGTCTCCGATCAGGCCGCCCGGCAGGTAGTAAACTTGTGGACTACTGTCTATCTCAGCGAGATGCTCAAGGGCCTGGTTCCTGACCCGGAAGAAAAAGCTAAAGCCCTGGTTCAGGCTGAGGTGGTGGACATTCTCTACGATCCGGAAAAAAGAGACATCAGAAAGAAACGCCAGGACCTCTGCTCTATCCTGCCCGAGGAAGTGGCAGAAGAACTACTCAACCGGGAGTACTACGAACCACTCCCCGAAGTGCGTTCCGGTGCGGTAGAAAAGCACGAGGAAAAGCAAAGACGCGAATCGCGCAAACTGGACGCACGCCTTGCCGAAGCCGCCCGACTGGTAGTCAGATATAGAGAAGCCTCCGTTTCTCTGCTGCAACGCAAAATGGATGTGGGTTGGGCTCGGGCCGGCAGGATAATTGACCAACTGGAAGAGGCCGGTGTGGTAGGTGCTCATGCAGGTTCCAAATCGCGCCAGGTACTCATAGAAAGCGAGACCGAACTGGAGGAAATCCTCGCCCGGATAAAAAAACAGGCTGCATTACGTTCGGAATCCGCCCAGGACAACGCAGAAGAACCGGAAAACGACCAAGATACCTCAGGATGAAGATGGCGTTTGTTACTTTCCTTCTTCCCGGGTAAGGCCTTTCCATGCCTGACCGTGCTACCATACTCGCTTGGGTCAAATGTATAACTGACAGGATTCCCTGCGAAAACACAAAAGTCCTGGATCAGTTCATCCTCTCCCGGCCCCAGGCCAAAATAGTACCTCCTGCACCGGAGTTCAGCTGCGGCGATCACTGGTTCTGCATCCGCCGCTACAGTGACGTTTTGACCAACGATAACCTACTTGAGGTATACGTCGGTTGCTTTTCTCTCTCTCCGGAGTATCTGGGCTACGACCGGATGGACCCGCACTGGAAAGACGCCGAAGGCCGGGATAAACACCGCTGGGAACTGACCCGAGCCTATATGCGCCCCCAGTTTCGCGGCCGCAGGTATTCCATTTTCATGCTGGAGTTGGTCCTGGCATTAGCCCGCAAGAACAAGGCGTATTCTGTGGTGGCATATCCCCGGCACGTTGCCATGCTGGTCACGCTGCTGAAGTACGGCTTTCGCACCATGGACGGAAGCTACGATCGTACGCTGCATCGTATTCTGCGCCAAGGCCGCGCCTGGTACGGCAACAACACCAGTCAACGGCAATTGTACTACGCTCAGGAGTTCCGCAGCTTCATTCAGGACGGCAGTTTCATAATGGAAAAGCGAGTGTCCCGGCCTACCATTGTGGAATTTCTGATGGAAAAGATCTGAGAATACTAAAGTAGAGTCCTGGGGCCACCTGCCCTCCCTACTCCTGCCCTAACAGAACCCGAAATCTGCTTGCCCCGATGATACCAGCATCGCTGCCCAGCTGCGCTGCCACAATCTGCAATCGACGGCCCATATAGGTTTGCGCCCGATTGAAAACTGTACGCCTTGCTGCTAACAGAAGAGGCTGGCCCAGACCACTGAGCCCTCCCCCCACAGCAATTCGCTCTGGGTCCAACAACGCTATTGCATTCACCAAGCCCAGACCCAAATAGAATCCGGTTTCTTCTACTATCTCCAGGGCCAGCTTGTCTCTGCGTCGGGCCGCCCGGCCTATCAGCTCCGGGCTCAGACAGTCCAGCCTGTCCTGACAGAAGCTAAACAGCAGACTGGGCGATTCTGCGCCCTCTATGAAAGAAATCTGATTCCTATGGCTAATCCTCTTCAGCTGCATTCTCAACTTCATACGCGCCCGATGCAGCAGATACCTAGCCCCCACATACCTCTCCAGACAACCCCTTCCTCCACATTTGCAGCGAAGACCATTGCCAAATATGATTGTATGTCCCAGTTCTGCGGCTGCGTGATTTGCCCCCAGAAGAAGCTTCCCCTGCACCACCGCGCCAGCGCCCACGCCAGTACCCAAGGTAACACACAGAAAATCAGCGCATCCCTGACCAGCACCATACAGCCACTCACCCAGACACACCGCATTAGCATCGTTTCCACACACTACAGACAGACCGGTCATGTCCTCTAGTATTTGCTTCACTGCTGTGCCATGCCAGCCAGGCAAATTAGGCGGGACGCGCACTATCCCATGCAAATGATCAACCAGACCGGCGATTCCCACCCCCATGCTTCTTACCCTCTTCTGCCTGCCCCATTCCTGCGCCACCCGCGCCACGCGCTTCAGGGTGACCATAGGGCCTTCTTCTGCTCTAGTCTGGAATTTCCGTCGCACAACAACTCTACCCTTTGCGTCCACCAGGCCCATTTTCGTATTCGTGCCGCCGATATCAACGCCTATATCGTATAACATAGTCTCCTGTATTGCCTGCTATCTTTCTCTAACCGCAGAAGCGTACAACCACCTCAATGCGCGTTCATAGGCTCCTGTCATTTCCACTCCGCGCCGGGCCATCATCCGCCTAGCGCATTCCACTGCTTCATCCTCTTTCCATCTGCCTTCTTCCCTGCTTTTTCGCCTCACACCTGCCCCCATCTTCCCCGCGGTCAAGAATGTTCTCGGCCAATAAAAAGCTGGGATTTCCCGGGGCGACAAACCAGATTCAAACCAGTTAGCAAAGGTGCCAATACGAGTACCGGTATTCAATAACGTACCTATCGCTGTCTTCGCGTGGTCGCCGACAAAACAACCCACTTTCAGCAATCCGGTATCCACCGGTCGTCCGCCGAAAAACACCCGTACCGGTTCATAGGCATTCTTCAAATCCGAATTGGTGGTAAGCGCTCCAAGATTCACCCACTCACCCACATAACTGTGGCCGATAAAACCCTCGTGCTGCTTATTGGCATAGCCCTGAAACACAGAGGCTTCCACTTCCCCGCCGATGCGACAAGCCGGCCCGAATGAGCAACCCGGCCTTATCTTAGCACCGTCGATAATTGTACCCGGCCCAACATAGCACGGTCCTTCCAGGAAACTGCCCGGTTTGATCTGGGCGTGACGGTCTATCATTACTGGTCCGGTTTCGGTGCTGATAACTACTCCAGGCCACACCCTTGCGCCGGCCGCAATCCCAAGTCTCTGCCTGGGGCCCACCACAATTACCCCCGCTGGCAGAACACCTTTCTTCCTTCCCCCAAGTGGCTGGACACACTCTTTGCTAAGCTCACCAGGATTGAACTCCACAACATCCCACGGTCTAGCCACCACCATTCCGTCTACCTGTTCCTGCGGCAGAGCCACTCTCAACGTCCTGTCGGAACTGAAGTTCTCTGCCCTCTCTGCATTCAGGCGGAAACCTGCTATCTGATTATTAACTACAAGGATCGCCTCTTTACCTTCGGTCTTCACCCCCTGGCGGAGAATCAAGGCGCCGGAAAGAAAAAGACAGTTCTCCCTTATCGGCTGATTTATGCGGCAGTCCGGATGTTTTTCCGCCACCAATCCGGCCAACCCGTCGCGCACCCAGAGATGAAACTCATCCCGCGGATAGAGTCGACGCATCTTTTCCAGCAGCGTAAACCGTCCACAACGCAAATCGCAGACAGGCCGCAGGTCAACCAAAGGAGAAAGCTCGTAAAGCGTTTCGTCCTCGTATAAGCATATCATGCGCCAAGCATATGTTCGACCCGTCCCCTGTCAAGAGCCCGCCCACGCGCAAAGTCAAAAACCCGTGTACAATCGCACAGCAGCAGGACACCGCTTCTGAGAAATCCTCTCTCCACCTTAAAACCCAACTCCTTGACAGCTTGACACACCGTCTACTTCAGCCTAGCATCGTCAGTGATGGAACAAGACAGCCCGCCGGACTCCGAAAAACTCGCGAACATTCTCGCCGAATTGAACCGACGTAATGAACAGGCCCTGCTGGGTGGGGGCAAGGAACGGATTGAGAAACAACACGCAGCCGGAAAGCTGACCGCGCGCGAGCGCTTGCACATCTTGCTGGATGAGGGCAGCTTTGTGGAGCTGGACCGGTTGCGTGTACACGACTGCCATGAATTCGGTATGGACCAACAACGCATACCGGGAGATGCGGTAGTAACTGGATATGGGCGAATTCACGGTCGGCCGGTTGCTGTTTTTTCTCAGGACTTCACTGTCCTCGGCGGCACTCTCTCCAAGGTATTTGCCGAAAAGGTATGCAAGATAATGGACCTGGCTATGAAGGTCGGAATGCCTATCATCGGTCTCAACGACTCCGGTGGAGCACGCATACAGGAAGGTGCTGTCAGCCTGGGCGGCTACGCGGATATATTCTTACGCAACGTACTGGCATCCGGCGTTGTCCCTCAGATTTCTTGTATTCTCGGTCCTTGCGCAGGAGGGGCTGTATACTCGCCTGCGCTCACGGATTTCATTCTTATGGCCGAAGGTTCCAGCTACATGTTTGTTACCGGCCCTGATGTCATTAAGGCTGTAACCCGAGAAGAAGTCACTAAGGAAAAACTCGGAGGTGCCGATACTCACACCGCGGTTTCGGGCGTTGCCCACTTCAAGGCCCTGGACGACAGAGATGTGCTGGAACTATGTCGCCGTCTTCTTACCTATCTTCCCCAGAATAACCAGCAGCTGCCACCTTACGAAGACCCTGCCGATGAACCGATGCGTGACGTGGAAGGAATTGAAGAAATAATCCCGAACGACTCCCGCAAAGCCTACGATATGACGGCCATAATCCGACGCACCGTTGACCAGGGCACTTTTCTGGAAGTACAGAGGGCATGGGCGAAAAACATAATCATAGGTTTCGCCCGCATGGCCGGACAGGTCATCGGCATCGTGGCAAACCAACCCCAGTTCCTGGCCGGCTGTCTGGACATAGACGCCTCGGTCAAAGCCGCCCGTTTTATCCGCTTCCTCGACGCCTTCAACATACCCATAGTGACCTTTGTGGACGTGCCCGGCTTTCTTCCTGGAACCAAACAGGAATACGGCGGAATAATCAGACACGGTGCAAAACTGCTGTATGCTTACTGCGAAGCTACCGTGCCCAAGATTACCGTGATCACCCGCCGGGCCTATGGCGGCGCCTACGACGTAATGTCTTCCAAACACATCCGGGGTGATTTCAACTTCGCCTTTTCCACCGCCGAAATCGCAGTTATGGGTGCAGACGGAGCGGTAAACATACTTTTTCGAAAAGAAATAGCCGCATCTCGCGATCCGGAAGAAACCAGGCAGGAACTCATACGAGAATACGAGGAAAAGTTCTCCAATCCGTTTCGTGCCGCGGAACTCGGCTATGTGGACGAGATTATTGATTTCAAGGACACCCGGAGAAAAATAGTACGCTCCCTCGAGTTACTCCGCACCAAGAAAATAACAAACCCTTGGCGTAAACATGGCAATATACCGCTATAAAGAATAGCCCTTTTCCTAACCTGCAGGAGCGCAATGAAAGACGAAAAAAAGGACCCCGCGGGCCGAAAATCGGAATGGGAAGATAAGGGAACTGATGCACTTGCCGCTCTGCAGCGCTGGCAACAGCAAACGCTGAACCCGGCTCTGCAGAAGATGCCCGAACGGGCTGCACATTTTGAAACCACTTCCGGCATTGAACTCGAACGCCTCTACCTGCCCCTCCCCTCAGAACCCTTCCTCGGTTTTCCCGGCTCCTTTCCTTTCACGCGCGGGATACAGCCTACCAAGTACCGCGCTCGCCTCTGGACTATGCGTCAATACGCCGGTTTCGGTTCGGCAGAAGAAACCAACGCTCGCTACCACTACCTCCTTTCTCAAGGACAGACCGGTCTTTCTGTGGCCTTCGACTTACCCACGCAAATGGGCTACGACTCTGACCACCCCTTGGCCCGCGGAGAAGTAGGTAAAGTGGGAGTTGCCATTTCCACTCTGGATGACATGGCCGCTCTGTTCAAGGACATACCGCTTGACCAGGTCTCAACTTCTATGACTATAAATGCTACTGCCGGCATTCTACTTGCCATGTACTGTGTACTGGCTGAAAGGCAGGGGTTATCACTCAAACGCCTCCGCGGCACCATCCAGAACGACATTCTCAAAGAATATGTCGCCCGTGGTGCTTACATCTTCCCTCCTCGCCCTTCCCTTCGCCTGGTTACAGACATTATCGTCTGGTGTGCGCGAGAGACCCCGGAATGGAATCCCATAAGCATATCTGGTTATCACATCCGGGAAGCCGGTGCCAATGCCATACAGGAACTGGCTTTCACCTTTGCAAACGGGATTGAGTACATAAAGTCTGTCCTCGCTGCCGGATTGCGCATCGACGAGTTTGCTCCGCGGCTATCCTTCTTTTTTGCCGCCCACTCCCATATTCTGGAAGAAGTGGCCAAGTTTCGAGCTGCGCGTCGGCTCTGGGCCAAAATTCTGCGCGAACGCTGGAACGCCTCAGACGAATCCTGCAAACTCCGCTTTCACACCCAGACCGGCGGCGTCACGCTGACCGCTCAGCAACCCGACAACAATATCGTACGCGTCGCTTTTCAGGCGCTCGCCGCGGTACTTGGTGGCACCCAGAGCTTGCACACCAATGCGCGCGACGAAGCTCTGTCGCTACCCACCCCGGAATCTGCCACCCTTGCCCTGCGCACTCAACAGATAATCGCCCACGAGACAGGCGTAGCCGATACAGTCGATCCGCTGGGTGGCTCCTACTGCATAGAACGACTGACCGACGAAATCGAACATCGGGTCCGCCAGCTGCTGGAGCAGGTAGAATCTCGCGGTGGGGCCGCACAGGCAATCGAACAGGGCTTCGTCCAGGAACAGATTGCCGAAAGTGCCTACGAGTATCAGAAACAGATAGAAACTGGCGAGCGGGTGGTGGTAGGGCTCAACCGCTATCTGGACAGTAGCGCCGCTCCCCAATACGGTCTGCTTCGGATTGATTCGCAGTTTGAAGCAAACCGCGCTGCTCTGCTCGCCCGTCACCGGGCGAAACGAAACCAGTTCAAAGTTCTTGCCTCTCTGAAATCCCTCCAAACGGCAGCTGAAAGCAGCCAGAATCTCATGCCTGCCATCATGGATGCGGTGCGGGCCGAATGTACCGTAGGCGAGATATCCGATGCGTTGCGCCGTGCCTTCGGTGAACACGACCGTCGTGCCTGAACCTTAACTCTAGGGAGCGTCATGATAAAAAAAATCAACCACATAGCCATTGCTGTCCCTGACCTGCAGACAGCAGCAGATTTCTACAAGCGGCAACTGGGACTCGAATTGACCGGACAGGAAACCATAGCCAGCAACAGGGTCAAAGTCGGGTTTCTGCGCCTGGGTGACAGTTCTATTGAGCTGATTCAACCTGACTCGGACGACTCGCCGGTGGCTAAGTTTCTCCGGACCCGCGGTCCAGGCATCCACCATTTGTGCTTGGAAGTTGACGACATCGATGCCGAATTTACCCGGCTCCGGGCAGCGGGCGTGAAGTTTACCAGCACCAGCCCTTTAGCAGGAGCGCACGGCTGTCGGGTAGCATTCATTCATCCAGATACGACGGGTGGCGTACTGCTGGAACTGAGCCAGCCGCCGCCTGCGTCTGATAATTGCGAAACTTCACAAGAAACACCATTGACAGCATGAACATAGACCTTTCCTACGGCAATACAACAGAAACGGTCCACATACCGGACGAAAACCTGCTGGGAATCATATATCCGCATGAATTTGTCCCCCTCCAGAATACCGCTGAAAAACTAAGGGAGATGGCCGCAGCGGCCGCTCAGACACTTCGCACCAGCCGACGGGTTCTGGTAGTAGTTAATGACTATACCCCCCCCACCCCCACGGATTTAATCCTGACCGCACTGGACCCTGTTTTGAAAGACAAGGAAGTCCGCATACTAGTTGCCTTGGGCACACACAGAGAACCGAGTGTTGAAGAATTGAATAGCATACTTGGCTTTGGGTATCTCAACTCTCACCCGTTCCCTGTCCTGTTGCACAACTGTCACAACCCGTCCCAGCTCCTCTTCCGAGGCAAAACCCGCTTCTCTACCGAAGTCTGGTTCAACCGTGCCGAAGCCTGGGCCGATACAATACTGGCCATCAATTCCGTTGAACCTCACTATTTCGCCGGTTATACCGGTGGCCGCAAGAGTTTTGTGCCGGGCATAGCTGGACACCAAACTATCCGTCAGAATCATGACTTGGTAGTGGACGCCAACGCGCGCACCTTTACTCTGGCAGGCAATCCAGTTCATGAAGACATGCAGGAGGCGGCCCGCATGTTGTCTCGGCCCGTGTTTTCCGTGCAATTGGTACTGAACCCGCGCCACCAGCTCTATTCCCTGCACTATGGCGACCTGTTTTCTAGCTTTGCTGCCGCCACCCGCGACTGCTATCCTGTTTACGCCGTATCCGTGGAACAATCGGCAGACATAGTTCTAAGCGTATTGCAGCCACCCTACGACATCAACTTATACCAGGCGCAGCGTGCTGTAGAGTTTGCCCGCTGCATACTGGGTAAAAAATCTATTCACGTCGCTGTCTCCGCTTGCCGTGACGGTATAGGCGATGACAGCTTTATCAAGGTATTCCGGGGCGTACAATCAGCAGCCGAACTTCTGGAAAGGGCAGCCGTTTCCAGGGGACATCAATCTCCTTTTCCCCTTGGTTGGCACAAGTCTGTTCGCCTGGCCCAGATTATGCAGAATACCGATCTGTATGCAGTGCTGCACAATGTGGAAGACGCGACGGTGCACAGCGCATTTATGCATCCCTTCCCTTCTGTCCAATCCGCTCTGGACGCTGCTCTTAGCCAGATTGGTCCCCATGCGAAGGTATATGTTATTCCCGATGCGGGCAGTGTGGTCCCGGTCTTAACCCTTTCCGGACAATAATGTTAGGATAAACCAATTTGACAAACGTCTGTCTGAACCTTACTATTTGCCGTTGGATGTCTGCGGCCGATGTCCAGCAGAACAGAAAAGATAGGCCGTGAATAGCTTGCTGGAATTCAGAGCCTACCGGTCACAAAGAACGCGGCAAGCTCACTGGTTTTGAGTTGCAACCATATCAAAACCTCCAGAGCAAAGTTGGCGATTGCCGGTAAATAGCGTCGAACGCTAGCCCCTGAAAACCAATACAAGCAATAACAGACCGGAGGTATTACATGTCAAAGCGAGTGTTCGTAGGCAATCTGTCCTTCAATGCCACAGAAGATCAACTTCGTGACTTGTTCAGCAGGCACGGAGAGGTCATCTCAGCGAGTATTGTTACTGATAAATTCACCCATCGCTCCCGGGGTTTCGCGTTTGTAGAAATGGCGGAGAACGAAGCGGCAAGCGCAGCTATCGCTGCCCTGAATGGTTTTGAACTTGAGGGTCGTCCCCTTACGGTTAACGAAGCGAGAGAACGAACGCAATTCGGCCGCGAGAACCGCAACAGAAATAAAAACGCAAGATCACGGGAAAAACGTTTTCACGACCGACCTCGCTGGTAACAGTCCAGCGTCTCAATCTGTCCGGGACATATGTTTAGCCCGCGCCTGCGGTTCCTGCTTTGTAACACTAAAACTCCTGCTATTTCTGTATAACCAACTTACCGGTGTACGTCGCAAGCTCGGTACCCACTCTTACGAGGTAAACCCCAGCAGGAAAACTGCGCATATCCAAAACGATGGAGGAAGTTTCCCGGCCGAAAGCAGGCGCTTGGCTTAATACCACGCGCCCCAACGCGTCGTACACTTTTACTGCTAACAGGCCTGTCTGCGGCAGGCTGAGTCTGATGGAAACCCATCCATCTGCAACAGGGTTTGGCCGCAAAGAAAAGGAAGAAAAAGGCAGAGTCGCCCGGTAATCTGGAACAACCTTGCTAGTGTCGCCGCCACCTGCAGAAATGCCCAAAATCGGCAACGTGTAGCTCCACAGTTCGTAGGACTTGCCGCCCTTCAAGGCGTAAAAAACTCCATCACCGATACTGACTATATCAGCACCGGCCTTCACTCTCTTCGGTTTATCACTCCCTCTACCAAGCTGAGGCATGGTATCCAATTCATACCAAGTATCAGCTTCAGCTGAGTATCTGTAGAATTGGCAAGTATTTCCTCCCTTCAGAGCGAAAATACTACCGCCATACCAGGTGCCGGACGCTCCATCCTTTGACTTCTTCTGCTTGACCCCGCCACCCTCAAGTCCGGCCAAGGGCATACCCCGTAAAGGTGTGCGCAACCAGGACTGGGTAGAAATAGAATAACGAAAGAGGAAGTGATTTGTTCCGTTGTTGCAAACCGCCTGGTGGGCATAGATGTTATCTTCTCCGTCATAGACCAGAAAAGACCCTCTATCGTACTTTGGTTTCTCAAAGTACGGAACGCTCTCCAGAGTATCCCATCGCTGGGCCTGAATGTTGAAACGATAAAACTCAGTCTTACCACCCTTCAGCAGATATATGTAACCAGTGTCGTTATGAAACACATATACCGCATCCGTTCCACCTTTGACCTTTTTCCCCGCTCCTTTCGGAACTGAAGGCATCTGCTGCCAAGAATCGCCACTGATATCATAACGCCAGAATCCCAGAGTGCTATTGCCTTTAACCATAAAGATGCTATTCCCACCATCGGTAACGCCGACGCAACCTTTAGCAGGAGGTTTATTCTTCCCTTCCTCTTCTTGCGGAATGTTGCAACGTTTAGTCCAGGCATCCGTGGCAGGATCATACTGGTAGAAGTCTACCGTTTTGTTACCTTTAGCCGCGTAGACAAGACCTTTCCCAGCATGATAAGTAAGCCAGGCGCCATCTTTAGGTGCCAGCGGCGTAGGAACCTGCGGCATAGGTGCAGCTGGCGTCCAACCTGGCTGCGAAACTACATAGCAGCTTCCCCCTACAGTATCATTTCCCGGAGCCACATCCGTTCCCAGGACCGTGTAGGCCCTGACAGAGTATTTACCACCAGGACTCGCCGTCCAAGGACGGGAAAAGAAGAAAATGAAAGTATCGTCGCCCGGTATGAAGAGGTCATTTTCATACGCCTCGTAGGCTATCCTTCCTCCTTGCTCAATAATCAGATGCAGTTCACAGACCGCATCATAACTCTCATAGTTAGCCACCCTGACTGCAGGCAAAACTACCGTTCCTGCGCTAACCGACCCTGCTGGCAGAAGGATACTGCTTACCCCCACGTCATGTATAGGATTGTCAACGATTGCGAAACTGCCCTGCATCAGATCGTTCGCCGGATTATCATCGTAAGCAAGATAGGTGGAACAGCGCACTAAGTATGGCCCAGAATTGTACGGCTTGGGCCACGCCGGCAGCACCAGAGTACGACTCTGTCCTGATTCCAGTGCCTCTACCCCGATGCTCTGCTCGTACACCTTAGCAGCGGTCTGGTCATAAAAGCTGACAAATACCTGAAAGGCGGTGGTGCGATTAACCCCGTAATTCTTCACCGTAACTCGCGGCACAACAGTCGCACTGGTATCAAGACTGCCGCCCGGAGCGTGTATTTTCACCACTCCTACATCGTACTCGGCTGGTGGCAGCACCCGAACCAGGACACCCAGCGTGTCATTGGCTGGATTGCCATCAGTCGGCACATAGACCGAGCAACGTGCAGCGTAGTTCCCAAACGCATGCGGAGCCAGCCAGGGGCGAAAATTCACAGGCATGGTCGAACCTATCGCCAACTCTGAAATAAAGCAACTGTCGCGATACACCGGACCATACCCTTCCTGCACAACAGTGAACCACACTTTACAACCAAATACCACTGGCCCCACGTTAGCAACCGTAACCGCAGGAATCACGGTAGCGCCCGTATCCAGTATGCCAGATGTGGGGGCATATATGGTGGTAACCGCTGCATCTGGAGCGGTATTCAGCGGCTCGGTTCTGAAGTTGAACGTGGAGTTACACAAAGTAGCTCCCCCCGCATTTTTCGCTACCACTCTCCAGTAGTATTTATTGTCGTTAGTCACCCAATTAGTGTAAGGCAGAACTGTATCCGTAATATCCCAGCCGATCTTAGTGATCGGATGCGTGTAACGGTCTAAATACACGTCATACCATACGGCTCGAGGCGCAGATCTCCAGGTCAACAGTCCCGACAAAGGTAGACCAGTAGAGCCATTCGGAGGCGTGGAAAGGCTGAAAGACCCCGGTCTAGCCACAACAGTGGTAAAACTCCAGATACCTGAGCTGGTAATACCTCCTGCATTTCTGGCCACAACTTTCCAGTAGTACCGTCGGTCATTGATAAGCCCGGAATAGTTAAAACTGGTATTGACCTGATTAGCACTCCGTAGTACCTGCGGTGGATTAACCGTGTCCAGATAGACATCATAACCGGTTGCACGCGCAGCACCCACCCAGCTGAGTGTTCCGGAAATCCCTTGATCTAAAGCCCCGTTCATTGGCGAACTCAACTGCGGCAACGCGGGGGCCAACATAGTCTTGAAACTGTTCACCTCCGACTCGGTTCTACCCCCGGGGTTTCTAGCTGTGACGCTCCAGTAATAAACACGCCCGTCCTGCAGACCAGAACAAACCAGCACAGTATCGGAATAACCCCTGGCCAGGGTTTCCACTGGCGGATTGACTGTATCCAACAACACATAGTATCCGTCTGCCCTCAAGGACTTGGACCAAACCAAGGTATCTATTACCGGTCTGTCAGCTTGGCCATTTTCCGGCTTGAGAAGCGAAAAAGATGCCGGCTTTTCTTCCACCACTACAATATCCTTCTCAACATAGTCGTTGGTCGGATCTTCATCAGGTCCCAACTCGGTTTGGGCAAGACAACGGAAGACCTGCTGTGGCCCGGCCAGCCAGTAATACTGCGAGAAGGTAAACGTACGAGTTTCATCTACGTCAAGGGAGCTGACCATTTCCACGCTGTCGAACACTACCCCGTCCTTGTTGTCCCATATCGTCACTCGTACACCAAAAGTTTCCACCGTACTACCGTAGTTGGACACATTGACTTGGGGATACACTTGGGTTTTCTCGCTAACCGTGTCTGCGGGCGACAATATGGCCGAAATTCCCACATCCCGCCTTGCTCCACTAACCCAGTCTACTAGATTATTCGGATCGTTATCATAGTCTTCACCCCAGCGGGTTCCACCACCATAACTTACAACTACCCTGCCGACCGTGGTCAGCTTTTCTATATTGCTGCCGGCTGTACCGTAAAAACTGAGATTAGTGATGTTAGTGAGGAACTGATTATTCTCTATCTTCAGCATCGGTCCTGCTAAATCGCCATGGTCAAAAACACAGCTGGAAAAATTATCTACTGAGTCAATGATTGCTCCGAACTCAATATTTATCCCAGAATTATCCATCCATTGGAAAATAGCCCTTCTGGCAGCAATGGTCGCCCCAGACGCCACCACAAAATTGTAGGGAAATCCCTCGCTGGCTGCGACTACCTTGGCGCGTGTACCTCCTGTCCCCACCGCAGAAAACCTGCCGCCGTTTATCCTCACGCTGCCAGCATTTGAGCTAGTACCAAGGGTGAGAACATTTCTGCCTATCGCAAATGTGCCAGAATTTACTGTAAGCCTATCAACCACCTGCAGGGCATCTGTTAGGCTTATGCTCCCAAAACCTTTGTCTATGGTAAGGCGATAGAAACTGGCACCGGCAGAAGTCACCGTATGCTCTCCTGTTCCTGTAAATGTCACCTGCCGGCTGCCATGAGAATAACTGCCTGTATTCGACCAACTCCCGGAGACATAAATATCCGCCGCCTGCGCCAGGCTTCCCTCATTGCTGACACTTCCCACGACATAACCCTTACCCGCGCTAAAACTCCCGCCCAGAGTAAGTGACGCTCCCGCCTTGACTACAATACCTTCTGCCACCGTTACAGAACGACTGAGCGCACCGCTACCCGAACTGAAAACTACTGCACCACCCATTTTCTCCACCAACAGTCTGTTGAAATCCCAGATGCTAGAAACGCTAGTTTGAGAATTGTGCAACACGACACTGGACCCCGCGCTCCCCACAAACTTAACCAGCGCGCTTCCAGTAGCCCGGAATACGCTATTGTTAGTAGCTAACACATCCCCACTGAAGGAAACCGTGCCGGCACTTGCATACCAACCACCGTCTCCCGATGCCGGACCCAATACGAGCTGGATGCCAGTACCCGTGTAATTGATCTCCCCCCCACCGCAATCAAAACGCGCCATTCCCCCCAATTGATGCTCCCTAATAATGAGACTAGGGTTCTCTGAAACCAGTACCGTGGCCGGAAATGCCGCACTCTGGTTCAAGTAGAACAAACTAACTGCGCTCGTCCCAGTTATGACCAAACGACCGTCAAAGGTGCCTCGCAGCTCGCCAGCTTCCACCAACAAACTTTGGCCATTAGTCAGCAGAGTACCGCGCACCAGCTCCACAGCCGGACCTGCACTTCCATCATACGACAAAGTAAGACCGCAATTCAGGGTCACTTCATCGTAAACGGAAGCCTTTTCAATGGACAGACGTCCCAAGAGGAGAGCAGACACGCTGCTCACGGCTGACTTTCCCGCTCCCGTCAAAACCAGAAGGCTGTTCTTGCCCATCGCAACGGTACCAGTATTTGTGAAACTCCCGGCCAAGGTTAGCCTACCAGTCTGAACCACAAGACTGCCCTTGTTCACCATTCCAGCCGGAAGAGTAATACTGCCGCTTGTACTGCTGAGCGTACCATCATTCGTGAAATCTCCGCCGCCGGTTACAGTCAGGCTGCCGGTACCTAGAGCTAACACACCGGAATACGTGTTGACTAATCCCCAGTTGCCCTGTATCACCAAGCTCCCGCCACTGAAATTCATGATTCCAGAGTTGGTCAAACCGCCAGAACCCGTGCGCACGGTTATCGTTGCACCTGCCACCGACTCTACCGTGCCGGTATTGACAAAATCCAGAGCAGAAATGGAGCTCGACCTCGGCCAGCGTAACACGCCATCATTGCGAAGTCTATATACTATGTTTAGAGGAAAACTGCGCGTAGCGGTTAAAATACCGCCAGGCTGAATCTCCACCTGACTCACCGTATAAGTTCTTCCTGCGTCATAGCGGACAGTGTGACGAATAATGACTGTATCTGACGACGTTCTGGGTATACCTGGTGGGCTCCAAGTAGTCTGCTGCGTCCACCGCCCCGACGTCACGCTTATGTACTGTGCGGCCAACAACAGTTCTGACGCTGCAAGAAATAAACCAAGACTAAAAACCACTCTGCAAAACTTCATGCGCACCATCCTTAGTTTAATTCCCATCCCTTTACGGCGTAGCCGTTACTGCGCATCTCCTACCTCATTACTTACTTTTTCAGAACTATTCTCCGGGTCCAAAACTCACCGCCTGCCTCTAATCTCACCAGATAGGTGCCACTCGACAATCTGCGCAGGTCCAGAGAAATGCCGCTATACCAGTTATCTTTACTAAGTTCCTGCATATACACACATCTACCTGTTGCGTCGAAGATTCGTATCTGACCAGCCATTCGTGCACCCGCTTTATCTTCTAGGCGGAAGAATACTACGCCCGGCTTCAATGCACTCGGAGACAGGCCGAACCTTAATCTACTAGACTGTGCCTGGCTTGTCCGGCTGTTATACTCCCACCTCTGGTCTGCGGTCAGTCCTGCGGGTTCCCAGTATCGCCATAACTCTCGCGTCTTTCCGCCCTTCAGCGCCAAGAAGTATCCGCCGCCCAGAGAAATCAAATCACCACCCGCCTTGACTTTTTTCTTGCTCAAAGAAGAGCCATAACTGGGCATAGTATCTAGTTCATGCCAGACCTCGGTACTGGGATCAAATCTGTAAAACTCACAAGTACCACCGCCTTTCAAGGCATACAGGGAGCCGTTATACCATACGCCCGCCGCACCATCACCCGAACGTTTTACTCTTCCCTCCGTATTCATCAAAGGCATTCCAGGAATGAAACGACCGTCCCAGTCCATCTGCTCAAGGTCAAATCGGAACATGAAGTGATTAGTAGGAGTACGGTACTTGGCTTGGTGGCAATAAATGCTCTTGTTGCCGTCGTAAACCAGAAATGAGCCCTTTTCGTATTTGGGATTTGCCTCACCCAGAGGCGCAGGTTTCATAGTATCCCATCTAGCGGCAATAGTGTTATAGCGGTAAAACTCATTACCCACCCCCTTCAAAAGATAAACCCAGCCAGTATCTCCCTTCCGCACAAAGACCAGGTCCGTCCCGCCTTTAACCTTTTTGCCAGCACGCCCCTCAGGCACATCTGGCAGTCTGTGCCAGGAATCACCATCTGCATGGTAACGCCAGAATCCAAGGGTGTTATTACCCTTAGTAGCATACACATGGCCTGCGCCATCAGAAACACCCACCGACCCCTTGTAAGGCAGTTTTTCCTTGCCATGCTCCATGGTGCCCATACCGGCACGCTTCTGCCAAGAACCATCAGTAAGCTTGTACTCGTAGAAATCTGTACTCTTGTTGCCCTTAGCTACCCAAACCACTGGCTCACCAGAAGCGAGTACGCCAGCTGCTAGCCAGGCTCCATCCTTTGCAGCTTTACCGCTGGGCTCAGACAGCATTGGCATGGCTTCCGACCATTTCTCCGGCCAATTGGGTCCACCGAAAACGGTAAAGTAGTACCTTGGCCAGAAGAATTCACCCCAGTCTGCCTCATTCCGTGCCCGACACTGCCACCAATAGGTCTTACCTGATTCCAATTCTTGACTCACTACCCAAGAGTTAGTTTCGCTATATCCCTCTGCCACCAAGCCCTTACCTACCCCTCCCCTTCCTCCGCCTTCTTGGTCTTTCATCGGTTCTTCATAAACTTGGAAGTGATATTCCAAAGCACCTTCAATATGTTGTACGGAAAGTTTAGGCCGAACGGTAAACAACATTGCCCCATCTTGAGGCTCAACCGGAATCGGTGTCTCAGGCAAAACTCGAGTGCGGAAGTTCCGCCTGGGACTAAAGAAGGCTCCCCAGCCATACTGATTCTGAGCTCGACACTGCCACCAGTACTCCTTACCATTTTCCAAAGCAGGATACACTGCCCAAGATGGCCGGTCTGTAACTGTTTCTACAACTAACGCGCCTGTCTCGCCGTCATACACCTGAAAATTGTAAGCAATGGCAGCTGTCACAGGACTTACCGCCAGTGATGGTGTCAAATCTGGGACCTGCTCTCCCGGTTCCGGGGCAAGCGGGACAGGAGGACCCGGAACAGCTGCAATGCGAAAGCTCCACCGGGGAGAGAAAAAGTTACCCCAACCTGCCGCATTACGTGCCCTGCACTCCCAAGTGTATTCCAGTCCCCCGGTCAAACCCGGTTCTATTGTCCACTTCGTACCTGCATCCGTAGTTCTGGCTACTACCGTGCCTCCCTGCCAGACCTGAAACTCGTAGGCTTCAGCGTCGGTCACCGGCAGAACCTCAAGTTCCGGACATGCGGTATTCACTTCTATGCCGTTCTCAGGAGCAACTGGCTCTGGTGCAACCGGTAATATCTTTATTTTGAAGGTCCGACGGGAGGAAAACGCACTCCAACCCGCCACATTGTGCGCTCGACAATCCCAGGTATATGTTCTGCCGTTGACTAATTCTGGCACAACTACATAAGTCTCGCTGCCAGATGTATACAAATCCGCTCGTTTAATCGTGCCTTCGAAGACGCGAAAGTTATACTGGTCTGCGCCGGATACAGGATGGACCTCAAGGGTAGGAGTAAGTGTAGCTAGCTCCTCGTTCTGCGCTGGCGACTTCAGCACTGGCACTGACGGAAGCACGCGTATCTTGAAACTGCAGCGTGGCACGAAGTAATCACCCCACCCTTTGGCATTCATCGCCTGGCAGTCCCAGAAATACCACTGAGCATTACCCAGATCCTCATCCAGGGTCCAAAAATAAGTGCCGGTCTCTACTTGCTTTAGCGGCTCTGAACTTCCCTTCTGAAACACGCGGAATCTGTACAACTGCGCATCGTTGATGGGTGCAACCCGCAACTGGGGACGATAGGTAGCCACAGAATCTCCGTTAGTCGGAGCTTGAGCAACAGGCCGCGGAGGCACCTGGCCTTCTAGGCGGAAAGCAGCTCGGGGAGAGAAAAACGGTCCCCAGCCAACTACATTACTATCCCGGCAATCCCATTCGTAGTCATAATTGTCAACACTGAGGTCTGTTGCCGGAAACCAGGACTCGCTCGTAGAGAATCCTTCAGTTTCCAAGTTTCCATCGCGGAAAATCCGGAAATGTCGCTTCAGTATGCCTGTTGACGAATTCACTTTAAGCGTCGGTCGGTAACTGGTCACAATTTCTCCGCCCAAGGGATATTGCGGCACTGGCGGGTTAGGCAGGTCCTCCACCCTGAAGGTCCAACGCGGCTCAAACATCGGACTCCATCCGTTTGCAATCTTCGCCCGGCATTCCCACTCATGCCATTGCCCATTGGCCAAAAAAGCGTTCACCCTCCAGGTCCGACTATCAGAGGAATCCTGAGCAACAAGGTCTCCGGTCGACGTCCTGTACACCCGAAAATGAAACTTCGTTGCCCCAGGATACTCCTTAACCTCCAGAATTGGTCGTATGGTATCTACTGGCTCTCCGTTTGCCGGCGACAACGGCTCCGGTGCCAGGCGAACTGTAAAATAACGGACAGGCAAAAAAGGGTCTCCCCAACCAGCAATATTCTTTGCAGCCGCAGTCCACTGATAAGTTACCCCATTTTCCAAATTCTGGGTCATCGTCCACGAAATCCCGGCGTTTGTAGTACATTCAACCAGCGTCCCGCCCTTATAAACCCAGAACCCGTAGCAATCGGCACCTGGTACATCCTCCACTACGAAAGTCGGCGTCAGAGTACCCACACTCGCATTCGCGGCCGGTGCTACTGGCACCGGAGCAGCCGGTTTGGGTATTCTTACAGTAAAAGTCCAACGTGGATAGAAAAACCCGCTCCAGGTACCGTTCTTACGCACTCGACAATCCCACTCGTAAGATTCTCCATGCAGCAGGTCCTCAGTTACTGTCCAGGCATTACTTGAAGTTACGACGTTGAAAATTGGCTCGGTGACTCCAGATTGGAATAACCGGAACTGGTAACTCTCCGCCCCCGTTACAGAAGACACCCGCAGAGTAGGACGAAACACTTCTACCACACTACCATTCTCTGGCTGCAAGGGAGTCGGTCTACTTGGTGCCCCAGGCACATAATCAACTATTAGCCTGGGTTTGTGCTCGTCATTGCTACCCTCAAAAAGAATCCCCCACCAGTTTCCCGTCCCTTCGTCATCATATCCCACTGCAAACCAATCGTCGGCCAACTTGTTCTCCAAGTCCAGGCAAGCCTGAAAAGACAAACCTACGTCCAACCACTTAGCCGGATAAGGGTCGGGGTTCTCATATACCCCGTACACGGCACCGCTACCGACGTCCTCGAAAAGCGCTTGAGCATCTCCAGATTGAGGTCTGACAGAAATATCTCTAAGAATCACGCGGTCCGGCACCGGGAGGGGCTGGGTCTCACCGGATGGATAACAATAGCTACTACAACGCAACCCCAGTATGGTACTACCATCAGGAATAGAACCTACATTCCACTCTGCAAATGCACGATACTCATATTCCTGTCCCGGGTATCTGGCATCCGTGCCGCACCTTATCGTCCTCTGTTCACTCTTGAAGTATAATCCCCAGACAGTATACACGTGTCCGCTATAACCGGCTTCAACAGGAACTATAGTGCTTTCTGCGTCAGCCAAATCAGAAGCGAGTATTATCGCTCGGACCGAACCGTCGCCATTAGAAAAATGTCTTGCATTCGCAGTGCGTAACTCCACCAGTTCGGTGCCTCTGGGCAGAAAGCCGGAGGAAGCAAATACTCCGGCATGCCCGGCAATGCTGACGCCACCCAGAATTAGCGACAATATAACGATAAAGCAAGACTGTCGTGTTCTCACTTTTCCTCCCAGTCAGGTATTACCCAAACAAGATACACTCGATCGCGCAGTCAGCCTAGTCTCAACTGCGTGGCCTCCACCCCAACAGCGCTTTTTTCAAAGCGTTACCGCATTTCTCCCCGAGCGTAATATTATAAGCAGCCCGCTTAGCAGGTGTCAACTGCAGTCAAGACAAGAAAGCCGGGTCCTAAAAGGAAAAAAATTGTAGCCCGTAATCCCCAGAATAGACTATGGCTAAGGACAGCAAACCCACCTATGCCCTTCAGTCGAAACTGGCTAACCAGACCCGCATCTGCCCCTGCTTTCTATTCCCCCAAGCAAAATAGGGAATTGCTCTGACAGTTACCGGCTTTGTGATGTAATTCCCCGCACTATACAAGCGTTGCTTCCAGCCCTTATCAGTCACCCATTCTGCTTTTCCTTCGAGTGTCAATATACCTGGCAAAGAACGATGCTCTCTGGGAACAAACCGGCCCTTATAAGGAACAACCAGCCTGTGCAAAGGCAAACAGTTGTCTGCTTGTTCGACGCAATAAACCAACGGCCCTCGCATCAATGCAATCCAACCCAGGTTCTGCCTGACCTCCGGGTGCGCACGCATTTTTTCGACAGGCATTGCCAGATTTAACTCTATCCTGTCTTCTGAACGCCACAGTCGCGACAAAACAAGCCAGCCTCGGGATACCCGTGGCCTACGCAAGCATTCAGAATTAACTTTCAGCGAGAAGCTATGACACCAACCAGGAATCCGCAGCCGCAAAGAAAAACGGACCGGCATCCGTGTCTCCAAACGTAGACAGACTCGACCGGACCAAGGATAATCTGTATCTTGTGTAACACCAACTTCCTCGCCGGAAACCTGCATCCTGGCTGAACTCGGCACGTACAAATTGACGGCCAGTGAATCCGCTTTAACCATATAAACGAACCTGCCTACTGCCGCAACCAGCCGCGCCAGATTGGATGGACAACAGGCGCAGTCAAACCAAGACTTACGATAAACATCACCCTCGCTGGCTAGCGGATTGCAATAAGAAAACTTTGCTCCATCCAGAGAAATACCGGCCAGAACGCCATTGTACAACGCCTGCTCCAAAACATCAGCATATCGGGCATCACCTTCCAGAAGCAGCATCCTGTGGGCCCAGAACACAAGTCCGACTGCCGCACAGGTTTCTGCATAAGCCGTTTCGTTAGGCAAATCATAATCACGGGTAAAGCCTTCATTCTGACTCGAAGTGCCTACGCCACCGGTAAGATACAACCTTCTTTCTGTTAAATGTCTCCAGAGACGGCGACAGGTTTCCCGTAAAGAGCAATCTCCTGTTTCGGCCGCCAAGTCGGTCATGGCCGAGTAGATATACATCGCCCTTACCGCATGTCCAGTCACCTCCCTCTGTTCTCGTAACGGAAGGTGAGCCTGACAATAAGCATAGGTCCCTGCCCACCATTGAGCCGGGTCTTCTCCTCGCTCTCTAGCTTCAAGGTCGAAATAGTGCGGCTGGCATCCTCGTTCATCCACGAAGAATTTGGCCAGTTGTAGATACTTCTTTTCTCCTGTTGTACGATAAAGCCTGATTAGAGCCAACTCTATCTCAGGGTGACCGCAGTATCCGCGCTTCTGTCCCGTCCTTGGTCCGAACACTTCATTAATATAGTCAGCATAGCGACAGACCGCGCGCAACAAGTCGTCCCGGCCCAAAGCTTCGTAACGGGCAATCCCGGCCTCTATCAAGTGGCCAGCGCAATATAGCTCATGATTGTCCCGCAGATTGGTCCAGCGTTTGTCCGGCTCCACTACGGTGAAATGAGTATTAATGTAGCCATCCGACTGCTGAGCCGAACAGATAAGCTGTACAACTTCTTCCAGTTTACGTCCGAGCGTGTCGGAATTGTGATCCGACAGACTATAGCTCACCGCCTCCACCCATTTGGCCACGTCCGAGTCCCAGAAAATGTGCGGCACTGGTGTTTTGCCTGGTTTCCAGTTCAAACGGAATGCATCGACGCGGCCCGTCTTCTTCATTTGACGGTATATGGCAGGCAAGGTTCGCTCTCGCAGAAGGTCAAGATAAAACCGCCAGAAGCCACTTTCTATTCCTACGCTTCGCAATTCAACCGGAGTAAAAAGTCCGTAAGGCATACGGCAATTCATACACTATTCCGCTCGCAAAGTCAAACAGACCGGTCATCTTGACATAGTGTAGCAAGCGTAGAGAATGAAACAGTGAGAATCTCCGCATCCCTACGCCATCTCCAGCATGCGTGGGTTTCTCTGCGACGATTCCATCAGTTTCGTCACCTTATGTCGCCATTCCTAGTTTCTTTTCTGCCTCTCTTCTTATCCTGCTGTGGTTACTCGCTCCGTTCGCTTGTGCCTCCGCATCTGCGCACCATCGCCATCCCCCCCTGCCGGAACTCCACCATGCAACCTGGGCTGGATGACCAGCTTACCGATTTCGTTACCGCCGCCTTCAATCGCGACCGTTCGCTACGCGTAAGTACCCCAGAGAAAGCTGACTTGGTATTGACCATCACTATAATATCTTACTCACGCGTCGCCTCAGTATACGACGAACAACAGAACATATCTGCGTACGATCTAACGGCTTCCGCCCAGATAGAAGCACACGATCAGGTACGAGACGAAGTCTATTTCTCTGGCACAGTCACAGAAAAAACGGCCTATAATCCGGCAACAGAAACGGAAGAAACCGCAGCCTCGCGCCTATTACAGAGGCTCGCGGCAGAGATTGTCCGCCGTATCCTAACTGCCTGGTAGTCAAACCTGCCCTCCCCATGAAGCGAGACAGCAAATCGGTGGAGTTAACTGTTGAACGCATCGTTGCTGGTGGAAACGGTCTGGCTCAGCTGGACGGACTTAAAGTCTTCGTACCCTTCGCCGCTCCCCAGGAACGACTGCGCGGCAAATTCATACTACGCAAGAAAGACTATGCGGTAGCGAAAATCGAGGAAATTATTGAACCATCGCCCTTGCGGGTTCAACCTGCCTGTCCTTTATACGGACGATGCGGTGGCTGTCAACTGCAGCACCTGAGCTACGATGGACAGTTAATCGTCAAGAAATCCATAGTGAATGATGCCCTACAACGACTCGGTGCCATATTCCTGCCGGTACGCAGTATATCTCCTCTTGCCATGCCTTGGCACTACCGCAATAAGACCCAGTATCCAGTTCAAGCAGAAACAGCCGAGGGTAGAATGCCCGAATCTATCGGCCTCAGAATTGGCTTTTTCCGTCGCGAATCACACAACCTGCTTGATGTTCCTTCCTGCCTTTTGCATCCTCAACGTTTCGACCAGCTGCGGATGGTGGCGCTTGACACATTCGCGGCTGCGGCCGAAACCGGATATGACGAAAAATACCACAGAGGCAACATTAGACACCTCATCCTACGAAGCAGCACTCCTACAGCCGAGCAGGTGCTGGTCATAATCGTAACCAGAACCAAATCACTCTCTTCCTTAGTCGTGGAAAGACTAGCTGCTCAAGCTGGAGTCACCGGCGTAGTACAAGTCATAAACCCCAACCGCACTAACCGCATACTAGGTGACAAACTGATTACGCACACTGGCACATCATTCCTAATACACAGAGTCTTGGGCAAGTCTTTTCGTGTCTCCGCCCCCTCTTTTTTCCAGGTAAACAGCTGGCAGATAGAAAATCTGTGCCGTAAAGTACTCAAGCATGCCGCCCCTGAGGGAAACGAAACTGTCCTTGACCTCTATTCTGGCGTTGGCATGCTCTCCCTTGTGCTCGCCGAGTTCACAGAACAAGTCACCGGCATAGAAATCGAAGGTTCGGCCGTGGAGGATGCTCGCCATAATGCCGAGCTGAACGTTGTCAGAAACGTTCGCTTCTTGGTTGGCAATGTAGATGATGTGATTACTACTATCGAACAAGCCGACCTAGTTGTCCTGGACCCCCCGCGTAAAGGATCCACTCCGGAAACAATAACCCGCATTGCTGCTTTAAAGCCGAAGAGAATCGTGTATGTATCTTGTAATCCGGCTACACTAGCCCGAGACCTCGCCTTACTGGAAAAGCTGGACTACGAAGTCACAGATGTCGAACCGTTAGATATGTTCCCCCAGACTTGCCATATTGAAACAATCGCCCGAGTGGAAAGAAAAACCAAATGACAGAAATCTTGGGAAATATCATAACTTCGCCCCACGCCAAACCTTTCTACGGCCGTATTGTTGTAGAAAAAGGTAAAATTTCTGCTGTCCAGCCTCTGACTGGACCCCATCTGCTTGCTTCAAGTTGTTACATTTGTCCAGGCTTTATTGATGCCCACACTCACCCTCTTGAACTGGGGTTGCAGCAACTATTCGTCAATCTGTCAGAATGCCTATCGGTAGACGAAGTTCTCGAACGGATACGAAATTATCTCCACCTCAGGTCTGACGCTGAGGCAATTTTGGGTTTTAATCTGGAACCAGAACAACTGGCCGACAAACGTTACCCCTCGTTGTCCGAACTAGACCTGGTTTCCCCAGAAGTACCTGTCTTGCTCTACCGCACTGACGGTCACTCGGCCGTGATCAACTCCCCCGGACTGAGGCTGGCGTTCAAGAACACAGACCCGACCGGTCTGGGGAAGAATGCATCCGGACAACCTTCCGGTGTACTTCGGGGTGCGGCATACGAACACGCCTCCCGGGTATTCAAAGCCAGGCTGGAACCCGCCACCATCATGCAGGCGCTAGATATGGCTGGCCAGGCGGCCGTCAGAGCTGGCGTTACTACCCTTGCCGCCATGATAGGCAGTGACCAACTGGCTTCGGCTGACTGGCTGTTCCTTATGCGCTGTCTGGCAAACCTGCCCGTGCGTGCTATTCCTTTCCTTCAGACGCAGAAACCCGAATTGGCAAAAAGATTTCGCCTCCCGCGTATAGGTGGTTGTCTGCTCATTGACGGCTCATTTGGTTCCCATACCGCCGCACTTACTGAACCTTACTCCGACTTTCCTGAAAACTACGGGGTGTGCTATTTTCAGGACAAAGAACTCCTTGCCTTGCTGAAAAAGGCAGACTCTTTAGGCCTCCAGACTGCTTTTCATGCTATTGGCGACCGCGCCATAGAACAACTGGCCTGCGCCCACGAAACAGCGCCCACGAATTGCATTCTCCGCCATCGCATAGAACACGCCGAGCTGCTACCTGCTTCGTCCTCCTTGATCGATAGGATTGCCGCACTAGGTTTGGTTTTGTGCGTACAACCTTCTTTCGAAGCCCGCTGGGGTGGACCGAACCGGCTTTACGCAAAAAGACTGGGCGAACGCTGGAAAGATACTAATCCCTATCGCACCTTACTTGCTGCCGGCGTTGTGCTGGCCGGCGGATCTGACGCTCCCGTAACTCCCATTGACCCCGTGGCCGGAATACGGGCGGCGATCAACCACCCTAATCCAGAGCAGCGACTACCTGCAACCGACGCTCTGGCTCTTTTCACAAGCGGTGCGGCTTTCTCCCTAAGTCTTGAATCCCTAGTCGGTCGCATAGAACCCGGCATGGAAGCAGACCTGACAGTTCTAGACTCCGATCCCCGTAATCCTCACAGTTGTCAGGTGCTTGCCACTTATCGAGCCGGTAGACTGATATTTTCTGCCACACCGTACGCCGAAAGGAAGTGTTATGTTGGCGAATAACCAACATCTGGCCGAAATATTCCAGACTATTGCCGACGCTATGGAACTGAAGGGAGAAACCGGATTCCGCGTTTTAGCCTACCGTAGAGCAGCCAGGGAACTGCAGAATCTGGCCGAAGACGTAGCCGAACTAGACCGTACCGGCAGACTTAAAACTATCCCGGGCATTGGCGAAGGCATTGCCCAGAAAATACACGAATTTCTCACCACCGGCAGGATGAAAAAACTGGAGGAAGTCACCAGTGGCATTTCTCCCGAACTACTGGACCTGCTGCAAATTCAGGGGCTAGGGCCCAAAACCTTGAAACTGCTCCATGAAAAGCTAGGGGTAAATGACCGCGCCAGTTTGAAAGAAGTACTGAAAAATGGTAAAGCAGCTCAGCTGCCGGGCTTCGGTGAGAAAAAAGTTCTCAACCTGCTTCGTTCGCTCCGTCTGGCCGATATGGCAGGCGAACGCATGTTCCTGAACGAAGCCATGGAACTGGCAGACCAAGTTGTTTTCCACCTGTTACCCGTGGCAGACAAAGTCACGCCCGCCGGCTCGTTGCGACGCGGTAAAGAAACAATCGGTGATATAGATATTCTGGTTACAGGCAAAGACGCGCAGACTATTGTCGCTAGATTTGTCTCGCACCCGGCAGTAAAACAGGTATCAGGCCAAGGTCCTACGAAAGCCACTTGTCTATTCCAAACTCGCTCGGGTCTGCGTCAGGTCGACCTGCGAGTAGTCAGCCCAGAATGCTGGGGAGCCGCCCTCCAATATTTCACCGGCTCCAAGGAACACAATGTGGCGCTACGTACGCTAGCACGGAAACTGGATTTGAAGCTCTCAGAATATGGAGTATTTAAGAACAATAAAAGCATAGCCGGGCGTACCGAAGAAGAAGTGTATGCCGCCTGCGGACTCCCTTATATCGAGCCAGAATTGCGCGAAAACCGTGGTGAACTGGAAGCAGCCCGGCAAAAAACTCTGCCCAGGCTCATTACCCTCGCCGACCTCAAATCCGACTTGCATATGCACACCAATGCGTCCGACGGTTCAGCCGAGCCAGAACAAATGGCTGCAGCCTGTTTGCAGCGGGGCTACACGCACATCGCTCTTACTGAACACTCTGCCTCAGTAACTTACGCAGGTGGTATATCGGAAGATGAATTACTCCGTCGCTGTGACTGGATAGACAGATTCAACGAAAAGAACAAACCTTACATCTTAAAAGCCAGCGAAGTAGATATCGGTCTTGATGGCAGACTGGACTATAGCGACAAAACCCTCGCCCGACTGGACTTGGTCATTGCTTCCATCCACCAAGGATTCACAAAGAATGTCACAGAACGTGTCTGCGCCGCTTTGGAGCACCCTCTCGTACACATAATCGCACACCCTTCAGGCCGGATAATTGGAAAGCGAGAGGGCTATGCCATAGACTTGGACCGTGTTATCGCATGTGCGGCCCGTACTGGCAAAATACTGGAAATAAATGCTTTTTATGCCCGTCTCGACCTTTCAGATATCTGGGCACGCAAAGCTAGCGAAGCCGGAGTACTCCTAGCCATCAACACGGACGCCCACGCACTTGCAGATCTGGATTGGATGAAATACGGTTTGCTCACAGCCCGCCGGGCCTGGCTCACAAAAGCAGACGTTATTAACTGTCTTACCCTTCCCCGTCTTCTACGCCTCTTGAAATCGATTCGCAAAGCGAGCTGATTCGCCCTGCGGGTCGCACACAAACATGCGTACTGTATAAGACTAAGCAAAAAACAATGGTTGCAGCGCACGTGAACCAGAGCATTCTACTGCCGTCTGCTTGATTTTGATGAGTTGCTGGCGCTGTGGGTATCATCAAAAGATACGCAAGCCCGGGACAACGGGCACATTGTATCTTGGCTGCACCTCATGGTTGGCAAATGTTGCTTGTTTCGCAATTGAAAAAACTGCTATTTCCCTTCCATGATCTGACAGTACCGTAATACTCAGGAGTATTACTTGCAGCACAAGTGCTCCACCTACTAACGTCCGTGATAGCAATAAGATAGGACAAACAGCGTCTTACCCCCTCCCCAGCTCCCTGGATTGAGCCGAATGAAGTGAGCAAGGTGGATGAAAGACGAGTAGCGGGCAAACCGCCGACAAAAGAGCAGATAGGGCAGTAAGTCTGGGCCGCAGTGTTTCTTGTGGCCGCGGTCCTTGGCTGTTTCGGCAAAGATAATGGACTTCTCAACGGTCAGGGTGCTAAACTCCTTCTCTAGTATTGTGGCTGCCAGTGGGTATTCTCCTTTTGGCCAGAACTAAAGAGCGCCCTTGGCAGCCTGCCTCTAACAGGCTTGAATCGTTTCTGACGGGACGGCTTTTTTCAATTGATCATTTCTGACGAAAATCGCAACGTTGACTTTTCTTTAACCCCGAGTATCCTTCATGTTGTTACCGTTCTGGGGGATCGTCTAACTGGCAGGACGGCTGGCTCTGGACCAGCTAATTGGGGTTCGAATCCCTGTCCCCCAGCTTTGTAGGCATACCTCTAACATCTAACATCATTTTGGAAGTCTTAGTTTCGTTCATTGCCATACACTTGACAGAAACACTGTTTGGAATAGGCTTTGGCCGTGCCATTTCCTGCAATTCTACGCAACATAGCTGAACGTTTCTCCAACGACATAGCCATAGACTTGGGAACCTCCACAACGCTTGTCTATGTCAAGGGGCGAGGTATAGAACTCCGCGAACCATCCATCGTCGCTATTGACGACACAACCCACGAAGTTGTAGCAGTCGGTACCGAGGCCAAACGTATGTTAGGTCGCACTCCGACGGGAATAACCGCAGTACGGCCTATGAAGGATGGGGTAATTGCCGATTTTGGCATGGTAGAAGTAATGCTCAGGACATTCATCGGCATGGTGCAGCGCCGCAAACTGTTCGTCCGCCCCCGCATAATCGTATGCGTACCGTCGGGCATCACTGAAGTGGAAAAGCGCGCCGTACGTGATTCCGTGGAAGCCACTGGCGCCCGGGAAGTTTATCTCGTGTCTGAACCCATTGCGGCCGCCATTGGAGTAGGACTGCCCGTAGATGCGCCCACTGGTAATATGATTATAGACATAGGCGGTGGCACAACAGAGATAGCCGTGGTCGCCCTCTCTGGTGTGGTCAACGCCGCCTCCATTCGTGTGGCGGGTGACGAAATGGACGAAGCAGTAATAAACTACGTCAAGAAGAACTACAACTTAATAATAGGCGAGCAGACAGCAGAGAACGTAAAAATCGCCATTGGTTCTGCCTATGCCACTGGGAAGGAAGAAACTATGGAAGTAAAAGGGCGTGACCTTGTTTCAGGAATTCCCAAGACCATCAAAATTACCTCCACTAAATTGCGTGAATCATTGGAAGAACCTGTTTCACTCATCGTGGACGCCGTGCGTCTGGCATTAGAAAAAACTCCACCAGAACTTGCGGCCGACATAGTGGATAGAGGCATTCATATGTGCGGCGGCGGCTCGCTTCTGCGCGGCTTGGATCTGCTCATAAAAGAAGAAACTAGCCTACCAGTGCACGTTGCAGAAAATGCCCTCGAAAGCGTAGTCTGTGGGGCTGGCCGTATCCTAGAGAATATCCACCTGAACTCCAAGCTAGTCACCCGCGCTAAATAGTCCGCACAGCAACTTCAATCTCTCTTTGCCTACTGCTATTGGCCAGATGCTGTCTCCGATGTATACTTGCACGTGCCCTACGGCAAAAAAGCTAGCAAATGGCAAAACCATATGGCGCAGGCCTTGATTTTCCTGGTCGCCGTGTTCTTGTTGCTTCCTCCCCAGAACCGCATCCGTCTCTCTCTACCGCTTGGTACAATATTGCACGCTCCGCTACGCAGCCTTGTGATCCTACGCAAACACCTTCAGCACCTAGAAGAGGAAAACAACCGTCTGGCGCGCATGTGTGCCGAACTAGCGGCTGAAAACGCCCGCCTTGTTGGCCGTCCGCAAACAACTTCTCCCTTACCCTCCAGTCGTTACTCGCTTATCTGCTCTCCCATCATCAATCGTGACGTTACTACCATGCGCCGCTGGTTGGTGGTCAGCCGAGGCCGGCGACATGGAGTTTTCCCTGGTGCACCTGTTCTGGCACTCGAAGGGATCGTCGGCAAAGTAGTAGCTGCCGGCGAACACCAAGCTCTAGTTCAAACCATTCTGGACCCGGAATCGAAAATTTCCGTGCGTGACATCAGGTCGGGGATAATTGGCTTGTGCCGCGCCTATCGGAATGAACTGTTGTTCTTAGACTTCATAGATAAGGGTGCTGACGTACAAGTCAACGATACGGTCATAACCGCTGGCACTGGTCAGGTGTTTCCAGCCGGCCTGGCTGTGGGAATCGTACAGAAAGCCTCTGACCACCCCGCCGAGCTATTCCGTACAATAATCGTTAAGCCTTTCGCCGACCTATCTCGACTCCAGGAGGTATTCATCTTCCGCCTAGACCTACCCCCTGAATCCCTTTGGACCGACCCATGGCTTGATAATCTGGCACCGTCAGAAATCAAGGTGGGGGAATGAGAATTTTATCTATCATAGTTATGCTCTACGTAGTGTGTCTGGTGCAAATCGGCTTTGCCCCTTATTCCCCCGACTTACTTCTTCTACTGCTTTTCGTAGTCTCGCTGCACGAAAATAGATTGTTATCTACTTTGCTGGGATTCTTTTCCGGCCTGTGCTTAGATTTGTCTTCTCCTGCTTGCCTTGGTTGCGGCACTTTGCTTTATGCCGGCTGTGCTTACGGTGCCAGTTCCCTCCACTCCCTCATTTATCGCGGACGCTGGCATATGCTAATACTAGCGACCATCGGTCTTACACTGAAGTACGTACTTTTTTTCTTATGTGGTGCCGGTCTTCCGCCAGTGAGAGCACTACTGATCTCCAGTTGCACTACCCTACTTTTAGCTGTTCCCGCAGACCTACTCTTGTCGCACCTCTTCTACGCAAAATGGCAAACCGCCTGAAGCATCTACATCTCGTGCTGTTGTCGCTTTTCGGACTACTCATCTTGCGTCTTGCTCAGCTACAACTGGTTCAAGGGAAACGCTACGCCCGCCTGAGCGAACGCAACCACATCCGTAGAATCGTCTTGCCTGCTCCCCGCGGCCGAATCTATGACTGCCAAGGACGTCTGCTAGCCGACACCAAACCATCCTTCACAGTCTCTGTGATTCCCACCGAGCTAGGAGACACCAGTCTGCTTATTCTCAGTCGACTTCTGGGGCTCTCTGTTGAAGAACTACGCACTCACATAGAACCCTTTCGATTCCTCTCCTCCCCGCTCACCATACGCCGAAATCTCGATCTTAAATCTGTCCTACGAATAGAAGAAAACCATTTCCGGCTGTCTGGCGTTCGCATAAGTGTTGATCCCATTCGTAGCTATCCAGAACCGCACACCTTTTGTCACGTGCTCGGACATCTGGGAGAGGTTACAACCGCAGACCTGGCTAAGGATAGCACTTACCGCATATTGGACTACATAGGTCGGGATGGGATTGAAGCTCAGTACGAACAGCTGCTGCGTGGAAAAGACGGATGTGAATACATCGAAGTAGATGCACGAGGCAGAGAAGTCGGGCTCTTACGAGAAAAGAAACCAATACCACCTGTACCAGGTCACGATCTCAGACTAACCATTGACCGCGACCTTCAAATCCGGGCGGCAGAACTTACCCGAAGCTACGAACGCTGCGCTGTCGTAGGATTAGATGTGAAAACTGGTGCCGTTCTGTGTCTTTTTTCCCGACCCACATATGACCCTGCCATATTCCTCTCACCCATACCCGCCTCCCTTTGGTCTCAGCTTACAACTGGACCGGCCAAACCATTCTTCAACCGCGCCGTCAGCGCTGCTTACCCACCTGGAAGCGTTCTTAAACCCATAGTAGCACTGGCAGCGTTAAAACAAGGTATAGTTAATCGCAATACCAGACTCGTTCCCTGTACGGGGGGGTATAAATACGGGAATCGCGTTTTCAAGTGCTGGTCACAACACGGCAGCTTAGACCTCCTGGGCGCAATTGCCTACTCCTGCAATGTGTACTTCTACCAACTGGGTTTAGCTTTGGGTTTGGACAGCTTGGTTTCCTTCTGCCAACGGTTTCCCTTGGGCAGGGCTACCTGTATAGATTTGCCGTCCGAAAATACCGGTAATATTCCTACTCGCTCCTGGCTCGACTCCCGCTATGGCAAAGGCAAATGGACCTCTGGGGTGGTATTAAACTTCGCTATCGGTCAAGGAGAAATTCTCGTCACTCCACTTCAACTCGCCCTCACCTATGCCGCGATCGCTGGTGACGGAACGTGGCCGAGGCCATATATAGTCGCAGCGATAGATTCGGCAGGCCGCCAGCTAGACAGTGCCCATGTTCAACTGAATCACCCCCCCCTCAACCTACACCAAACCCGCATTGTACGCAATGCCCTAGAGCGCGTTGTCACCTACGGCACAGCTGCAACCGCCCACTTGGAAGAAATAGCTGTAGCCGGAAAAACTGGAACTGCCCAGAACCCTGGCCCTGATCATGCCTGGTTTGTAGGGTACGCTCCAGCTGATTCACCCCGCGTGGTTTTTGCCGTTCTCCTGGAAAATGCCGGACACGGAGGGACAGTAGCAGCACCAATAGTTAGCGAACTAATTCGCACCTGGATGCAACAACAGAAGCGCTCTACTTACTTCGATGCCGATGCAAGCGTCTCTTCAAATAGATTTAGCCTTGGAGATAAAGATGAAACTTCGCCTTGATCTTGTTATTGTCATTGTCATCCTACTACTTACTGCGTTTGGCTTAGCTGTAATCTACTCCACTGGCGGCTCCCACTTCTTTCTCCGCCAGCTGCTTTTCTTACCACCTGCTTTTGCCGGCTTCTTGGTTGCCTACCTCATTCCTCGCCGTGTTCTCCACAGCTTGGCCGAATCGGCCTATCTACTCTCTCTGCTTCTGCTGATTCTTGTTCTGCTAGTCGGAACCGGACCTGGCTCCCGTCGCTGGTTTCTCTTAGGACCGCTTGCTTTTCAACCTTCTGAGTTTGCTAAGCTAGCTACGGTACTTCTTCTTGCCAAGTTCTTGTCCGGCTCGCGTACCATGGAGCTGAACTTGAAAAGAATAATCCCGCCGATACTCATATGTTTACTCCCAGCTGTTCTCGTTCTGGCCGAACCAGACCTGAGTACAGCTCTAGTACTAGCTGCAGTCTTGGCAGTAATGCTCTATTGGAACGGCCTAAGCGCTCTGAATCTTTTACTGCTTTTTACGCCCTTCTTGTCCTTTGTTGCCGGTTTCTCTCTGTACATCTGGATACCTTTTTTCCTCGTTCTGGCAGTTATTGTGTTCACGAAGGATACTTTGGGACGCGCCCTTCTGACTCTCGGCACCAGCATACTCTTTGGACTACTTTCACCTCTATCTCTACGCCTGCTTAAAGGTTATCAGGCCGACCGCATTAAGAACTTTCTTGCTCCCTGGCTTGACCCGCACGGTGTCGGATGGAACGCCATTCAATCTCGTATCGCTATAGGCTCAGGGCGACTCTTTGGCAAAGGTTATCTACGCGGCACTCAAAATCGACTGGGTTTTCTTCCCAACCGGCACACGGACTTCGTTTTTTCCTGCGTTGGTGAAGAGTTTGGATTTATCGGAAGCGTCGTACTGCTGGCCGGGTTTGCCCTGTTCATTCATCGCTTTCTGGTCATAGGACACCGCGCTAGAGATCGATTTGATTCGCTTATCTGCGCCGGCTGTGCTGCAATACTACTCTATCAGGTATTCGTCAATGTAGGGATGCTTCTGGGACTTCTTCCCATCACCGGAGTTGCCCTCCCCTTCATAAGCTACAGCGGCTCATCACTTCTCCTGAACTACATGATGGCAGGACTGGTAGCCAACGTTGCGGCAAAGCCCGAATGAATTTCTCATCTGTTGGTTTAACTGCTGCACCATCTTCGTTAGGCCATGATTGACCTTCGCACGCTAACCCTGACGCAACTGACTGAGCTATGCGCAGAAATAGGCTGGGAACCTTATCGAGCGAAGCAGATTTATGCCTGGATTTGGCAAAAAGGACTAACTGATCTAGGAAGAATGACCAATCTAAGCAAAGAAAAAAGAAATGAGCTGACGCGTCGCTACTATATCGGGCAGTTCGCTGAAGAGCGTTGTCTAGTCGATGGAGACGGAACCATGAAATTCACCTGGCGCCTCAGCGATGGAACGCTGGTAGAATCGGTATACATACCAGAACCCGATCGCAAAACAGTCTGTGTCTCTACACAGGTAGGTTGCAGTCTTGGTTGCTCCTTCTGTTTAACTGGACGTAGAGGCTTCATACGCAACTTGGCTTGGCACGAAATTGCCGGCCAGGTACTTGAAGTGAAGCGAAGAATACAAAATATGGCAAACTTGCCCTGTCCGCAATCTAAAGCAAACGCTCTGATTCCACCTTCTATTGTTTCTAATGTAGTCTTCATGGGCATGGGCGAGCCGTTTCTGAACTACGAGGCTGTGCTGGAGGCTTTAGTTCAATTAAACCAAGACATAGGACTTAACTTGGGTGCGCGAAAAATGACCGTGTCCACCGCAGGCATCCCCGATCGTATTCGAGACTACGGTCGCTTCGCCCTCAAAACTAAACTCGCTGTATCACTCAACGCCGCCGACAATGAAACCCGCAGTCAGCTGATGCCTATTAACCGACGCTACCCCCTGGAAGAACTTTTCTCCGCCGTGAAGGATTTTATCCGCTTGAAAAACAAACGTGTAACCTTCGAATATGTTCTCATCGACGGAGTAAACAACCGCACCCGTGACGCAAAACAGCTCATAACACTACTACGCAACCTGCCCTGTAAACTTAACCTTATACCCTTCAATCCTATACCGGATTGTGAATACCAACCTCCGTCAATGAACGACGTAGAAAAGTTTGCACATTCGCTGTATCCCCATCTGCCAGCCGTTACTATCCGCCGCAGTCGCGGCGCAGGCATTTCAGCTGCTTGCGGCCAACTGGCTGCTAATGCGTAGTCGGCAGGGTACTTCGGTCGTCTAATGTAAACGCTCTAAATACCGCCCTGACTCTACTTCTATTCTTACCCGATCACCCACTTTGATAAATTGCGGCACCAGTACCTCCAAACCATTGTCCAGTATCGCCGTTTTGGGTGCGGCATCCACGTCGCCGTGCAACGGCGCACCGGTAGAAGCAACAACAGCATCCGCTGTCTTTGGGAGTTGCACATCAACAGGCTCGTCTCCGATGAATTCAACTATCAGACTGTCCCCCTCCTTCAAGAAACGAGTATATGCACCCAGCATCCGGGCCGGAATGCCTACTTGATCGAAAGTAACTGGGTGAAGAAAAAAATAGGTATCCGCATCACGATAACTGTACTGCATAGCCACGCTGTCTACGTTCAAGTCTTCCACCTTCTCGTCTGGGTGCAGTCTTCGTTCTGTCTGGTTTCCCGTATGTATGTTTTTCAGTCGAACATGGACAGAGCTAGGCAGTTTGGCTGTACCAGCCTTAAACTCAGAAGACATCACTTTAAAAACCTCGTTGCCCAACTTGATAACCGTTCCGGCATGGAGTTCAGAGGCTCTTACCATTCCATTCCTCCTCTGAAAATGCTAACCCAGTCAATCTTCTTCGTCAATACCTCCTTATTCCTTGGCCAAGGGAGCGAATAGTAGTTACGCCGGCATGCCGTATGAATAAAGAGCAACGTACTTTTATCTGCACCTTCAAGAAAAGTCGAAAGAACTAAAGCGGCCGCCGATTTTCAAACCGCGTAGGCGTTATGCCAAGTTCTAAAAGAGACCGTATAGTTTTGTCTATACCCGAACCAAGATCCCCCGGCCTATGTGCATCAGAACCAACCGTGAATACGGAAATACCTGCTTCTCTGGCTTGCCGTAGCACAGAAAAAGCCGGATATGGTTCAGCATCTCCCCGACGTAACGCCGAGGTATTCACCTCTAGACCAACACCAGCATTAACCAGATATTTGAGTACAGACTCCATTTCTCTCTCTGCACACTCAACAAACTCTGGGCCGTACATGGATTGTATGTACTTGCGGTATATGTCCAGATGCGCCAGGCAATCAAATAATCCTGACCCGGCCGCAGCTCGAACGTATTCGAAATAACGACGTACAACAAACTCAGCTGGTTTGTGCCCGAACACCGCACGAAACTCGTCCACTTCGGCTCCCGAAGTCAAGGCTATGTGGTCAATCAGATGCACGGCGCCCAACACAAAGTCAAAAGGATAGTGGGCAAGAAAGTCTTTCACTATCCCTTCTACGCCCATTTCATATCCCACTTCTACGCCCGCCCTTACTATCAATCCGGGGAACCTTTTTCTCATTCTTTCTATTTCCGCAAAGTACGCGACCGGCCAGTTCGAATCGGTTGTCATTCGCAGGCCGCCTACTTGTACGAATTCTCGATCACGTCTTGCGGGATCACATTCGTGATGGGTTGTAAAACATATCTCCTTCAGACCCAATTCTAAGGCTCGCACACAGTACTCCTCCATGCTGCCTTCCGCGTCTTGAGAAAAATTCGGATGAATGTGGTAGTCAATCATGAGCTCATCCCCACTTCCGCCTGCATTCCAAACTCAAATTCGAGGTTACTTTTGTAAGTACAACCGATCTTGAATCCCAGACCGGTACTTTTGGTAAATCTGAATCCTCCACCTAGCCCAGCACGCCAAGCAGAACTGGAAGTACTGAAGGTCGAACCACTGCGCAGTGGACCATATTCACTCATAAACATTCTGATACCCATCCCTGAAATGTCAAAACGAGCTGCAGTGAAGTTGAGCCAAAAACCATTTTGTTCTGTTCTTGCCATCATACCAAACATGTTACCCCGTCCCAAACTTCTGTCCGGGTAAGCATCAGCAAACATCAGCCTTACTTCGCCTTGACGAAACGGAGCAAAAACAGCGATAAATCTAGCGGTGCGAAGCCGTTCCTGCTCCAGCCGGTAACTGCGTCCCAGACGTAGCTCGGCTGAAAAGCCAATGGACTTGACCGCGAAGCAGGCCTCCAGTCGGGCGGGAAGCGAATCAAGCTCGTAGTCCCGATAAGTGTTGCCTCGCACACTTAAGCTAAATCTCCCCGCTCTGTAACCGAGGCGCCCATTACTGGTCAATCTACTCCTTCGGTCAGTTAGTGTCCGCCAGCAACTGAGAGGAGCAAAATACCTGCGATCATAACCAGCCGCCTTCCATTCTACGCTCCAGTTCCTCCATATCCCAGAAACATCCACAGCTCCTGCTCCTCCCCCGCCGCTGGAGAACCCAGCTTCTCCTCCCAGCAAGTATGCGCCAGTTTTTGCCGTGAAGTGCACTCCAACGCTCCCCAGTGTCGTTCCAAAAAACGAATTCGTGGAATCTATGGCTGCGAAAGAACGACTATACTTCACTCCGTATGCAGCTGTTCCAAAGCGCAAGTTCCGCCATGCTCTGGCCAAGTCTAATCCCACCGATGCTTCCTGCACGGAATTACGACTCGCTATCGCAGCAGAATCATCATGCAATCCAGAAAAAATCAACTTCCTTACCGTACCATCTGGATTCAATCTGGCATCTCGTCCGACCACGGAAATAAATGCCAGGCCCCTCCAATTACCACCAGAAAAATCGGCACCCACTCCCCTTAAATTCCTGCTCTCGAGTGAAACCCCGACCAATCTCAAACCAGATGGCCCTACAGCCTCCCCTGTCCAGCCAGCCGCAGCCCGACGATAAGGTCCTGATAAAACCAAACCTAGTCCAGATCCAACGCTGAAATCGCCTATTATCGCTTTCCAGCCTGAGGCTGCATACTGCAGACCCGTACCAAACCAATCTGACCAATTAGTCTCTCCTCGATCCTTCTCCAACACCACCGAAGCAAGCCAGGAACCCTGCTCCAGCCGCGCTCGGACGAACGACCGCACCCTGCGCGCACAAACGGGTGAGGTATCTACATCCACAACTGTACGCAACATTATGTCTCCACTCCATACAGAATCTTTTTGATTTAGTATAACCACCGGCAAAAGCGAACGATAAACCTCCTCCGTCACTCCGGGAACCGATCGCAAAGCTGACAAGGAATTGAACCCGCCCACTGAATCTCGAAACGATATGATGCGGTAAGCAAGCAAAGGACAAAGCCAGGGAATCGCAAGCAAATCCTCTGCGCGAACCCTATTCAGATCCAGAGGATGCCGCAACAGCGATTCCACCTCTTCCTTTACTGCCAAGTCATCTTTATCCGGTATCGAATTGTAGTCAGGTTCGCTGAGAACGGAACCCAACAGGAAAAGCAATATTAGTGCCATGCTGCTGTCAACCCCAAGAAATGCGTCTCCTGGAGTCTAGTGTGATACCGATAGGAATAGTCCACAGAAATTACTCCAGTCCGAAGTCCTATCCCGGCCCCATAAAACAAAGGTTTGTACCCAATTCCCACCCGCAGGTCTAGGGGCGGAGCAATATTCAATTCCATCCCGAATGCCATTTGCTCGTCAGAATTGCTCTTGGAAACGTCAAATGCAAGCAACAAGTGTATCGCTGGCCTAAAAGAAAAAGATAGATTGGGTCGCAAAGAAACTACATCTCCATTTGCAAATCTTGGTTCGTTTACGCCCAAAGCAGAGGCTGCTATTGCATATACACCACGTCGCCAGCTGGCTCCTAGATCAAAAGACACTACTGCATCCATAGTACTACCGAAGGTCTCTGCCGTCAGAAAACGACCTGCCGTGCCAACAGCAAGAGAATCCACAGGACTGTACCCGACCACAACACTAGTAGCTATTTCTTGATAGCGCGCTAAGGACGTTCGGCTTCCGTAGGCAGCCACCGCCCAGCGCCCTTGCTTGCCAGATACCGCCAATTGCAGCTGGTCTACGCCAGAAAGTCCGAAGGGACGGCAATACTCTACAAACATTCCTACTCGCCCATTGTAAGTAACAAACGCGGGATTATGACAAAATGCGTTGCGCCAGTCATCAACAGCACCACCAGCTATCATCGCTGCAGAACGGCTGACAGCCGGAACAAACTCAAAAGCTGCCGCAACGAAAAACCAGACGAGTATGAATACCCCCGGCGCCTACCTCGGTAAAAATTACTTCACATAGTAAAGGAATCGACCACAATTAGGACAGGTAACCAGCTCTGTGCGACAACGTACCGCTAGCTCAGACGGCAGCTTTACGTAACATCCGCCACAAAACTCCTTGATAACTTGAACTACCACGCGACCCCCGTATCGTTTCATTATTCTTTCGTACTGAGCAAGCAATTTTGGGTCTATTTTACGCGTCAATTTCGCCCGTTCTTTCTCCGCCGTTCTGATAAATTCATCCGAAGGTTGAATATCCTTGAAACCCACCGCTTGGTAGCTTTCGCTCTCGATGTCCCGCAAAATGTGGTCAAACTCCTCCAATGAACGTAACGTCTCAATTCGATCGTTCACCTTATGTTCTCCTCTAGCGAACGAATCAACTCAATAAACTCTTCAGGTGTTTGCGGGTCGAACAACCTCTTTTTCTTTGCAAGTTCCTGGCATATCATCGCCACCCGTCCCAACGTAATGAGATACTGATTCCCTCTATCCTGCGGCGGCGCGATTACCAGGAAAAAAAGATGGGCTGGCTTCTTGTCAATGGAGTCGAAATCAACCCCCTTGGTCGAACGTCCTACCGCTATCTCTAATTTGTCAATCAAAAGTGAGCGGCCATGAGGAATGGCTATTCCCTTGCCGATACCGGTTGAACCGAGCTCCTCTCGTTTAAGCAGAGTCTGCAGAAGCGACTCTGCTTCATCATCCTGTTTGACCATTGCCACCAGCTCACGGAGTACGTCAACCTTTTTTTTGCCTTTCAAGTCAAGATTTATTCTTTCCGGCCTGAGCAAAGACGTCAAATTCAAACTACACCTCCTGTTGGATACCCGCGAACGTATCTTTCATCCCTGCCCATCATCTGCGATACGTAGCTTTGGCACATCTCCCCACAGTCTTTCCAGACCGTAGAATGACCGCACATCGTCCAAGAAAATATGCACCACGACATCCACGTAGTCAAGCAAAACCCAGCGGGCGTTCTCCATACCCTCGATATGATGCGGCCGTTCTCCCTCCTTGCGTAAAATTTCCTCAACCTCCCTCGCCAAGGCCTGAGCGTGCATTACCGAACTGGCAGTAACAACAACAAAAAAGTCCGCTATCGGGGAATATCCCCGCAAGTCCATGACCACTACATTCTCACCGAGCTTATCCCGCACAATATGGGCACAACGACGAGCCAGCCTGTCGGCTTCCATAGTCTACCGAAACATCACCAGCTTGGGAAAAAACTTGCGAAAATCTTGCCCAGCGACTACTTGAACCTCCAGGAAACGAGTCGAATCAATTCGTACAGTAGTTTCCGGCCACAATCTCTCTTGCAGCGGCAGAAAAAGAAACCGCTTCCGCACTGACAAGGCCCTTGCCACTTTATGTGCATAGCCTCCGTTGGGATCAAGAAGGTCAACGATAACTGTATGCCTGATTGACTCGGCCGCATTGCTAACCCCATACACACAGAATCCCCTGGCTTCCAGTTCATCGGCAACCGCCCTTCCTAACCTGGGAAATGCACACCCGTTAATAACTTCAAGCCTGATAGCTGCAGGATCGAATTCGAATGGCTCTTCTCTACTTAAAATCCTCCATGCTACCGAGACTCCAGTTGCCGCCAGCAAGAAAAACAAAACTAATCCTAAGAACACCTTTTTCATAAGTGTCTTGATTCTCTTCTTAGCAGCTCCTGTTCTATCAAAAACAAGTCTTCGGGAGTATTGGCCCCCAACATTTCTGCCGGATCTTCCGCGAGGACCGCAACCACTTTTCCGCCCGCATTTCGTATCTCCCTAACCATATCCGTGAGATAGTATTCGCCTGATACCGCACTCGGTTTTATCCGTTCAATTGCTCCTCGCACCCGACCCCAACAAAAAGAATACAGACCGGAATTGACTTCCTTAATTCTCAGCTCTTCGGTCGTAGCCTCTCTCCTCTCGACAATACGCTCTATTTCGTCTCCTTGGCCCCGTATCACCCGCCCATAATCTTTGGGGTCCTCCAATTCCGCTGTGAACACCGCCACGTCCGCGTCACGTGACCTGCGTGTCTGGACCAGTCGTCGGATCGTCGCGGCCGATATAAGTGGTGCGTCACCATACAGGACTACACACTCCTCCTCGTTCACAAGCAAATCGCTACAGGAAAGCAATGCATCCGCGGTACCCCTTGGTTCCTTCTGAACTACATATTCTAACTGAACCGGAACATTCTCTGCTTCTAGCGTTTCACGGATGAGGTTTCGGCTTTCCTGGTTTACAACTACAATAATCCTTTCCACACCTGCGTCATACGCCGCCCTAACTACCCGACATAGAAGTACTTTCCCCCGTACGCACAATAACACTTTAGGGATATCCCTTCCCATCCGTTTACTCCTCCCGGCAGCCAGTATGATTGCGGTCAACGTATCAATCTGTTGTCCTTACCAACAACGACCTTCCTAAGGCGGTACGTCGTCACCTCCGCTTCGTCAAGAATAATATTCGACATTACTATCAACTCATCTCCGACTTCTCCCATACGAGCAGCACCACCATTCAACACACAGGCTCCAGAACCAGCGCGAGCTCTAATAGCATAGGTTTCGAAGCGATTGCCATTGGTTATGTTCACCACCTGTACCACCTCACCAGGCAAGATATCAGCCGCGTCCAACAACTCTCCATCTATAGACAAGCTGCCTTCGTATCGAAGGTTCTTGTCCGTAACAACCAGACGTTGTATCTTGGATTTGACCAGAATCCGGAAACGCGCCACCGCGCTCTAGGATTCTTTGGACTCGGACTTTCCCTTGGCGCGGGACGCCGAAACTGCCTTCTTCTCTTTCCGGCGCCCAGACCCTGCCTTTTTGGCTTCTGCCCGAGCCCGCTTTTCCTTGTGACTTTCTTCTCTAATCACCAGCTCAAGTATGGCCATCTCAGCCGCGTCGCCCACCCTGCGACCAAGCCGATAAACACGGGTATACCCTCCTCTATGGTCAGAAAACCTGGGAGCTATTACGTCAAATACTTTCTTAAGCAACTTCTTATCCGCTATATAACGAGCCACTTCACGCCTAGCTGCCAATGTGCCCTTTCCAGCGAAAGCAAGCAAACGTTCGGCGAGACGCTGCGCAAGCTTTGCTTTAGCCAGAGTCGTTTCTATCCTTTCGTACGTAAACAACTGAGACACCAAGTTGCGCAACATAGCCTTGCGGTGCGACTTAGTTCTGCCCAGTTTCTTGGTGAAACCGTGCCTCACTGCTGCTCCTTCTCAAAACCCGTGACGTCCATGCCGAAGGTCAACCCCATATCTTCAAGTACTTTCTTTATCTCTTCCAAAGACCTCCGACCGAAGTTTTCAATCTCCAGCATATCCTTCTCGGTCCGCTGCACCAACTCGCCCACAGTCTGTATAGAAATCCGTTCGCCCGTACGTTTAGAACGCCCCTTCTTCAGGCAGTTCAATGCTCGATTAGAAAGCTCCAGCTCTTCTATATCCTTGGCCAATATCTCCATCAACCGATCACGGTCACGGTACAATTTTTCTTCCTCAATGAACTGCGGTTCTTTTTCCTGAGGCACCAGCACAGCCATATGATTCTTGAGGATAGTAGCCGCTTGAATAAGTGCCTCATCTGGCCGTACGGACCCATCTGTCCAAACCTCCAGAAGTACTTTTTCAAAGTCTGTACGGTCCAAAACTCGCATATTCTCTACCCAATAGTTTACTTTCTTTACCGGAGAGAAAAAAGCGTCAAGGAAAATCGTATCCGCAACCGCAGTCTGGTGGTTTTTCTTAAGTCTGTCGGCAGTCACGTAGCCGCGACCATTTTCGACCACCATTTCCATATTCACCTGACGATTTTTGTCAGTAATGGTCAGGATCTTTTGATCCGGATTGGCGATAACGATCTCGGGCGGTACGGTAAGGTCCTTAGCGGTAAACTCTCGCTTTCCCTTTGCCGAAAGCGTACAGGTCTTGGGCGTTTCCGACCAAAGCCGCATCCTAAGCTTTTTGATATTCAAGATTATTTCCGGTACATCCTCTACAACATCGTCGATAGTCGAAAATTCGTGCGGTACCCCGTCGATGCGCACTTGAGTGACAGCCGCCCCCTGTACCGCCGAAAGCAATGCCCGACGTAAACTATTACCAATGGTAGCACCCCACCCTTTTTCAAGTGGAGCAATAATAAACTTGGTATAAGAGTCAGTTGCCGTCTCGGCTTCAAACTCCAGTTTTTCAGGAGAAATAAAACGCTTAAGCTTCATTTCGAGTATAGCTCCACAATCAGTTGTGTATTACACGGAATATCTTTCACGTCCTCCGGCGTGGGCTCACGCTCAACTCTACCCGTGACGGATACCGGGTCAACAGAGAGCCAAGGAGCCGCCGCAGAGTCCTTGTTAGCTAACAAAGGTTTCACCATAGCAAGAGCTTTGGGGCCAGACACTCCTATCGTCTGCCCTGCCTTTACGGAATACGACGGAATATCTACCTTTTTGCCATCAACTGTTATGTGCCCATGTCGAACCAACTGCCTAGCTTGGGCTCGGGAATCGGCGAAACCCAATTTGAATACCACGTTGTCCAACCTCCGCTCTAGCAACATAACTAGAGCTGCGGCCGTATTCGCAAATTTGACAGCCTGCTGGTAGTAGTTATGAAACTGCCTCTCCAGCACTCCATACATCATACGCAGTTTCTGTTTTTCCCGCAGTTGAATTGAATAAGCGGAAACTCGCCTTCGGCGGCCTTTCGCGTCTGACTCTTCACCTCGTTTCATCAGAACGCACTTGTCAGACAGGCACTTGGCTCCACGTAGATAGTATTTCTCCGCTGCCTTGCGGCATTTCTTGCAGACCGGACCGATGTGTCTTGCCATAAATCTATTTGGGAATTATAAAAAGCAAGTATTCCAAGTCAACAATCTCAGCTCACACCCGGCGCTGTTTAGGCGGACGGCAACCATTGTGCGGTATTGGCGTTATGTCCTTAATGGCTGTGATATCGAGGCCGGCATTCTGTAGCGACCGCACTGCCGCTTCCCGCCCTGGCCCCGGACCGGAAATTCTTACCTCTACCTTCCGTACCCCCAAGTTACTCGCCTCCTTAGCCGCGGCTTCGGCACAAACACCGGCAGCATAGGGCGTCCCTTTCTTAGAACCCTTGAATCCAACACGACCCGCTGACGACCAGCACACTACAGAACCGTCAGGCTCAGCTATAGTAACCATTGTGTTGTTGAAAGTCGTGTTTATGTATGCTATGCAATGTGCGGATATCCTGCGCTTCGTACCTCTTCTTGCCATTATTCTTCTGCCTTTCTGCGAATGACCCCCGAGGTTTTACGCGGCCCTTTTCTGGTCCTAGCATTAGTCCTTGTACGTTGACCGCGAACAGGCAACCCCGCTCTATGCCTAGCACCGCGGTAACTGCCGATCTCAATATAACGTTTGATATTAGCAGAAACCTCGGCTCGCAACTCGCCTTCCACCTTATAACCCGATTCTATTTCCTTACGTATGCGTGCAACCTCATCTTCGCTTAACTCGTTGACCCTTCGGTCGGGGTCGATCCCGGTGGCAGCTAAAATCCGCTTTGCCGAAAATAGCCCAATGCCGTAGATATGCGGCAAAGCATACAGAATTTTCTTGTTGTCGGGCAGGTCAACACCTGCAATACGCGCCAATTATCCTCCTGCAATAGTCATTAAGCTTTTATATCTTGTATCTCGTATCTCTTACAACGGTGTATATATATACTTGAATCCGGCGCAAAGTCAAGTAAACGCTGTATAACCTCTGTACACCATAATCCCACCTTCTTCGTTCTGTCCCATACAGGTTACACCCTGATTATCTTCAAACGCAACTAAGCAATCTTGTACGTATGCGGACTGCATTTTGGTAGGCAAGATGGTAAATTGACTAAGCAAAGATGAATGCGTAAATTTGGATATGCGCCGCACGTTGGTTTTGTACGCCATCGTAATCACCATAGCCACAGCTGGCTATGACCCATTGTCAGTTTGCAGCGATTGGCTGATACAGACATACAAGCTGTTCATCTCGCCTCTACAAGGAGGAAACATTTGTAATTTCTGGCCCACCTGCTCACAGTTTACCCGCGAAGCTATTCGCACGCGTGGTTTCTGGGAAGGTGTACTAATCGGCGCAGACCGGCTGATGCGCTGTCACCCAGGCGCCTGGCTATATCTCGATCGCTATTACTTCGGCATCAGTCACGACCGCCTTATAGACCCGGTCTGCAACCATGTCCTCTCATATACAAACCCAGTAGGACCGGATAGTCACACCATAATTGCGATTAGTAACCAACAAATGGCCGCCCAGGCAACTACAAGAAAAGAACGCGGATTCGCCGAGTTTCTTTATGGTCAAGGAGATTACTCCCGTGCCGGCAGTGAATTCCTACGTTTGGCATATGCTGAAGTTCAGCCCAAAACACGTTGCTACTACCTTTTAATGGCTGGTGAGGCCCTTCTATGTTCCTACGACTACAATCGGGCTCGTAGTGCATTTTCTCTTGTGCCTGACTCTGTAGCACACAAAAAATATGGCATCGCTCGTGTTTGGTTCGGTCGGGCACTTTTCGATTCGGCTCGGACTGAGCTTGTTCGGATTCAGCATCCTAACCTACGCTCACAAGCAAGAATACTCATCGGCTGGTCTCTATTCAAAGAATACAAATTCAAAGAAGGTTCCCGAGTATTCCACAACATGCAGGTTAAACCTGATAGTTTTGCAGCAGAGCTGGTTCAAGCAACATTGCCTCTGAGTTCCTTTGACGGGACCGGCCTAGTCCGGCGGAATCGCTTGGCCGGTACGCTTCTATCCGCATTTCTTCCTGGAGCCGGGCAGATATATGCAGGCAAAACATACGATGGGGCATATTCTTTTCTTACAGTGACCAGTACTGGTCTGGCCACTTGGTGGTATGCCACGCATCCTAGCCATGACCGGACACGTGTCAAACTTTATATATCCTCGATCTTAACCGTTCTTTTCTACGCCGGCAATGTCTACGGTGCCAACGTTGCCGTACGAGACTATAATAGTCTTCAAGAAAGAAACTACCTGGCCAAAGCTGAAAGAATCCTGGAAAGCCTCGACCTTGCTCCAGATTACTCAGAATTTTTGCTCCCAGGTGCAGACTCATCTTACACCGAATCACATTGACTACCCTACTGCTTCTAGTTATTGCCTGTCCGCTTGCCGACTCACTTTTCTCTCATGGCTTTTTCGCCGAAGCAGCGACTGAATATCAACGTTATCTTTGGCAAAACTCTGACAGTGACATTCTAACTCATATTAAACTGGGTCTGAGCCTCGCCGCGGCCGGCGAGACGAACGCCGCCCGAATACAACTAGTTCCAATAATGGAAGGACATCAAGAATTGAATAGAGCAATCAGAAAGGCCTTCGCCGGGTTCCACGCGCAAAGACAGGAATACGAGCTAGCCCGGCGCGAACTCCTGGATTTAGGTTTGTTACTGAAGGATTCTGTCCTGGTTTCGGAATTGTATACGGAGCTTGCCTGGTTGGAATTGTTGGCGGAAAACGAAGCTGCAGCGGCTGACTACCTGAACAAAGCCGGCCGCCATGACATTGCTGCAGCCGTAACCTCATCCTGCCCCCGCAAGAACTGTCGTCCTGCCTTGGCGGTTCTTCTGTCCACGTTCCTGCCCGGTTCGGGAGAAATCTACGCCGGACAACCTCTGGTCGGGATAGTCAGCTTTCTCATTACCGGCAGCTCAGGCCTCGTTTCCTATCTTGCAGCCAAGTCCGGAGATTGGGTCAGTGCGTCTTTCGTGTTTTCGTTCTTATTTCTTAGATTCTACTCCGGCTGTAGACACAACGCTGCCGACTTTTGCCTTGAACGCCAACGAATACTTACTCGTAAACATCTGAACTCAATCAGACAAAATTACTTCTTGGAACCCGATTGGTTCGCGGCAGCAGAAAGCCTAATCGGGTTCAAACTTCCCTGCTCAACGCGGCGCTGAACATAATCTTATCTAATTCTTGGGCCAGTTTACTGCGCACTTTTTCTAGAATCCGATCAACCGAAAAATCCAAGACAGTCTTTCCTCGTACGATGACTACTCCTCCTGCTATATCAGCAGGCTCGCCCACCTTGACTCCCGAATCAAAATGAAACCTGACGGCATCCTTCTTCGAAAGCGTTACCACGCTTTCCTTGTCTGCAAAACGTTTCACCACAGACAGCACCAGCTCGGGATAGTCTTTGTCTGCGACAAATCTTTCTACGGCCTGCACCAGAACCCGATCGATCATTCTCCACTTGGCCGCAAGGAGCATGTTACGTTGTTCTAGGCGCGCTCTGCTCCGAGCTCGTTCCAGTATGAGCGCCGTTTCCCTTTCGATCAACAGCTGATACTCTCTTTCCAGTTTTGCTATTTGGTCTGCAAGAGCCTGCTCTATCCTACGGAGCTCAATCACCTTGTTTGCTTCTATATCCTGCAGACTTGCCTGAGCGTCTGCGCGGACTTTATCCAGAAGTTTGCTTTTTGCCATCAGCCGAGCTTAATCCCCATCTGGACAAAGATAGTCACCAGCAAACCTAGTACCGCATAAGTTTCCACCATAGCACCATAGATTACGGCCTTAGTACCCTCGGTTGCCCTCTTGGCCACAAGTTCTGCTCCTGACGCACACACCCTTCCCTGCCATATGGCAGAAACCAGACCGGCCAGACCTACAGGCAAACAAGATGCGAATATCTGCACACCCTGCCAGAAAGTCAGGGGCGATACTTCACCCAGTAACCCCAGTTTCATTATCGCCAGAAAAGCACCCAAAAAACCATAGAACCCCTGCGTACCAGGCAAAGCTACCAAGATGAACAGATTCCCGAATTTTTTGGGGTCTTCGGCCAGAACTCCATTGGCAACCTGGGCTGTCATACCGATGCCGATTGCCGAACCGATACCAGCTGGCACTGCGGCTGCCGCCGCTCCTAACAATGCAATAGCAAGCCCTACAGGATCGACCATTTCACTCCTTTCATCAAGCTTTAAACCGGTTGTCCGAGAACACCCGGGTTTGACTGTCCATTATTCATATACGAACAAAGTATCAGAGCTAAGCTTATGACGACAACGAAACATATTGATGACGTTCCCGTAAGGGGGTAAACGGTTCGCCGCCGCCCGTATAGAACCTGGGGAAAAATTCTACGTAGTTCAAACGCAGAGTATGGACGAAAGCCCCCAGTACGTTCACCGCTATGTTGTACGCATGACCAAAACTTAACGCTATCACACCCAGCAACACTCCCAGCGCCGGGATCGGCAACACCATCCAGGCTATCGTATTTATAGCCATAGCGATACCACCAGTGACCATACCCAGCGCCATAATTCGAATGTAGGAGAGTACCACACCTATATAAGAAGTCGCACCATAAAGTGCATAAGCACCCCAGAGAAACTTCTTGACCAGGCCGCGATTAGCCGGCGCACTAAACAAGAACGGCAAACACAGCATTCCTGCGATCAACTCTGGAATAACTCCAAACAAAGCTAACCCCAAACCAATCATACCGACGATTCCAAAAGCTACGGCGGCTATCTTGAATCTCCTACGTCTAAACAAATCAACTGCCGCATAGACCAGCATCACGAAAAGTACAGCTAACACCATCCAGCGTATTTGTGTAACCGTAACCGGTAAGGCGCCCAGTTTCGCGGTTAGGAGAACTAGAACAGAAGAAACTAACGCAAACCAGAGCCACTGAGCCCGGATGTTCTCCGTTGCTCGTCTAGTGAAAACCAGGATAGCTGCAACCGCCAAGAGTATCGCTACCAGCAGTGCGGCCGAAATCCAAACAGACAACATTCTGCCCAGGGCCAGACGAGCCAGAAAACCGTTTAGCATCACAAACCACGGCAAATGACCCAGTAGCGCGTCTCCGTACTGACGAATCCTGATACAGTCAAATATTTCAATGAGTATGCCGAAAATCAGATGCAAATACCCGAACCCAATCGAAAGCACAAAAAACGGCATCGGATTCTGTAAAGGGTCGAATAACATCAGCTTATTTTTCAACGTCACTACCGCAGGAATCGCGAGCCGGTCCGGAAGGTCTCCAAACCAACCACCCACAACTGCTCCCGCTATCACAGTAACGACACCACTGATAAATATCATGCCCAGAAGCTTATTGTCCCGACCAAGCTTACGCATCAGTAGCCAAGCCAGAACAGCCACCACAATTCCGTACCCTGCGTCTGTCAGACAAAAGGCGAAGAACAGGGCGAAAAAAGGCGCCAACAAAACAGTAGGGTCAATTTCTCGAGGGGAGGGAAGACTGAACATCTCCAGTACCAGCTCAAAGGGTCGAAACGGCCTACTGTTAGCCAGAGCCACGGGGGGTTCTTCTCCCGGATCGGGCTCTATGGAGCAAGACGCCGCATGGCCATTCTTTTCAACCACCTCCTCCAACCGTTTCAGATCCCGTTCCTTCACCCAACCAGTTATCACCGCAACCGTCTTGGTCTTACCAAAACCAGAAACCGCTGCCTCCCGTGCTCTCTCGGTCAGGAGTGCATCTGCGGCAACCTTCATCGGTGCAGAATCCTCACCCAAAGCCGCTATCTGTTCCTCAATTCTTCTGCTTTCCTTATTCAGACGCTGTATCTCTTCATCTAGCCTGTGCAGCACACGAGCAGGTATCTCCCGAACAGAGCGCAAATCTACAGACTCAAAACGTGCGGATGCAAGCGCCGCTGTCACTTCCGAATCGCAATCTCTTGTGGCAATCAACACTGCACTGATCCCAAATTCACCTGCTTCAACTAATTCTATCGCAACCGGTAAGCTAAGGAGCTCTTCTCGTACACGCTCCAGCTCAGTTTGATCTGAAAATAAACCCAAGATTACAGTTAGGTCTGGCAGCTGGTACAAGTCTGCTGGACTGTGACGCAGTTCCTTCCACGGCCGCAGCCGTTTCTGCTCTAACTCAGTATTCTTTCTCCGGTTATCCAGCTCTGCCAGTCTGCGATTCAGCTCTGCCAAAAGCTCTGCCTGTTTCTCTCCCTCTTTCTGCCTTGCTAACCGTTCAAATTCCTGTCTCGATAGTGCCAGTTTGGAACCAAACAAACTCTTCCTTTTCTTGACGGCATCCAGTTGTTCTATCGCTTCCACTAACCGCGCAAGCCTCCGGTCCAGTTCGGCCAGCCAGGTGTTATCACCTCCCTCCGTGGAAACCACGTGCAGTAAACCTTCGCGCTGCAGATCACAAACCAACTGATCTCGTACACTCTCGTGTACCGCGATCAAGACCTTAGTCACTCTTTCAACAGCCATTGTTCCTTCAACACCGCCAAGGCATGCATAACCGCTTCTGTCCACCGGGCTTGGCAGGACTTTTCTAATTTCTGAACTAGCTTCTCTGTCTCCAACCGTGCCTGTTCTTCCAATTTTCTGGCTTCCTCTGCTGCCTTAGTCCTGGCCTCCTCTTTTCTTCGCTCCAAATCAACTCTTACTTGACTCACTCTCACCCGACTCTCTTCTTCAGCTTTCTCTATCGCCATTCTGCTGGAACGCCTTGCAGACTCCAGTTCAGCTGCTAGCTGCTCTTCCAGGGCTTTTATTTCGGCTATGAGGTCATGACTCTCTATATTCATACGAGGGCAAGAATGCTACTATGGCATGTAGTCATGTCAAATGCGGCTTTTCGTCGAACGGCATTCCAGTGGCTTAAACACTGAATAACCGTCTCACCGTTTACCCCAAGACCAATCGCCCGCAGTAATCTGTGCCTGCCAGAACAAGTGAACGTCATTCCTGAGGTTCAACCGCCAAATACAGCTTAACACCGCCCCGTTGAACCCTCAGTAGAACTGCCTCTCCCCGTTTCAAAGTCTTAAGCACCTTTAAGAAGTCACCCGCATCGGCAATCCGTTTGTCGCCCACCTCCAGTATTATATCCCCCTTCTGCACACCCGCTTCCGCCGCTGCACTACCGACTTCAACGGCTTCCACCAGGACTCCGCCGTCAACGCCAGCCTCACGACGCTCCGCCTCAGTCAAATTCCGCACCTCTAGACCCAACTTCACATCCTCAGTCTCCGGTTGTACCACCGCTTGTTGCTCTTCTGGCATTTCGGTCAAAGTAACTTTCTTAGTCAATATTTTCCCATCTCGGACCAAAGTCAATGTTATAGTAGTACCCGGAGAAAAATCAGCTATTATGCGGCGAAACCGTTCTACGTTCTCAATCTCCTCACCGTTTACTTTCAAGATAACATCTCCGGCCATAATGCCGGCTCGCTCTGCCGGCTGATTCTTTATCACCTCGCTTACCAACACTCCCTTGGTACTTTCCAGACGCTTGGCCTTGCGGATCGATTCGGTGATAGGCTGAGGCCTAATACCAAGAAATCCTCTGATCACCTTACCGTGCGCTTTCAGCTGTTCAGTAACATTCTTAACCATATCCACCGGCACGGCGAAACCAATACCCACATTTGCCCCAACTGGTGAACGTATGGCACTATTTATGCCAATGAGTTCACCGCGAATGTTAACTAGTGGCCCACCCGAATTACCGGGATTGATAGAAGCATCCGTCTGAATGAAATCCTGATAACTGGGCCCTTCAGGTAACGGTATACCTGAACGACCTTTGGCGGAGATAACACCCACTGTGACTGTACTCTGCAACCCGAAAGCGCTGCCTATCGCTATCGCCCAATCACCGACCTTTATGTCCTCCACCCGGCCAAACGCAATAGCAGGCAGCGGCTTGTCAGATTCCACCTTTATCAGAGCCAAATCAGTCTTTTCATCCCTACCTATCACTTTCACATGCTTACCTGAAAACTCGGTGCCATCTGACAGCCTCACCACAATGCGATCAAAACCCGCAACTACGTGATTGTTGGTAACGATATACCCCTTGGGATCCACAATCACACCCGAACCGAGAGCATTCCGCTGCTGCTCCAGCGGTAACTCGGGAAAATCCGGGAAAAAACGACGGAAAAATTCCTCCAGCTGCCCCCCAGAACCCGGTTGCCGGGACGATACCTTGACCGTTTTTTCGGCAGAAATATAGACTACGGTCGGAATCACAGCTTCTGCCACAGCTACAAAAGGACTCTCCCCCGCCTGAGCATTGACGACTGTAGCGGAACTACCGGACAAGGCGAGAGCAGGCCTTGAACTACAGTTGAGTACGTTGCCCAAAACCATACCCAAAACAAAAGCAACAAGCACGGCCGGAGCCAACACCGCACCTAACAGGGTTATGCTTATTTTTTTCACGAAAAACCTCCTCTCAGTATAAATAGACCTCGACAAAGGTCCTCGAGGTTCAAGCCATTACCGCATCATCTACCCAGAAAGAATCTTATTCTCCACCAGATAAGCGCCTGTCACGCTGCGACTGGCCAAGTCAAGAAAACTCATCCCTCGCTTATGCGCTTCGTCTATTTGTTTGATCACGTAGCGCAGACAACGCTCGAGCTCACCTAGTTCAACCTTTTTATAGCCCCCACGCCCGGTTTCGTGTGCAGATATGACCAAAGCCAGCTCGTCTGCCACCAGCTGCACGCGAGGGTTTTGCGAACGGTACTCATAGATTAGACCCTTCGCCTTAGTGCGCAAAGTGTTAGCCGCATCCGCGACCGCCTCCCGACATTCTGCGTCGCTGAGTTCACGCAAACGTTGCTGCTGTGTACGTACCAACGCCAGCCAGATGTTGTGCAACACAACATACCAGCTATCTTCTGGTACCTGATCACGCACCAACCACATCAGTTTGGCCAAAGCCTCTCTCTGCCCTTGTTTGAAATAGGCACATTCTACTGGACAGCTTATGAGACGGCCCCGACTTCGACCGCAACATAACGAACACACACTTTGTTTCAAGGCTGCGCAGTACCGTCCGGCTGCCCTCTGGCTACACACACTGCACTTTTCGCGCATTTTTGTCTATT
>CBFGJV010000018.1:0-3042 GCA_965649205.1 Caldifarciminota bacterium
CCAGGCAGGGCCGACAATCCGAAACTCTAGCGGTCTGGTTTTGGTAAGCAGATAGTAATCCAACTCCACCCGACGAATGACGCTCACCGGGGCCTTTCCATTCGCCGAGGTCACCTTTACCTCTGCCCCCAGGACGGGGCCAGTCACCAACGCCAGACAAACGCCCAGCCCTCTAAACAGAATCCGCGACAGCAAACCTGGAAGCGTGGCCCTTCGCACCAGCAACATCAACCCTAGATCCTCCAAGGAATGTTTACTCACACCGCCTCCTGCTTTTCAACCTGGCGTCCGGTCAGATAAGATTCTACATCGTAACGCACCACTATGAATAATAACAGAAGCAACGCCGCAAGGAAAGCAGCAGCCAGCGGCACAGAGAACCGCTTCTGAAAAAACAGTCTGCCCCTTCCTACCTCGGGCAGCGGATGGGGTGCTATAGGCAGACCGTAGTCCTGGGCAATCCTGCGAGGATTGCCCAAATGTATTACCGGTACCTTTTTAGCTAGCAGTGCCGCTATCGTCCCGTGACTAGGCATTCTCGGTGTACGAGAAAAAAGTATACCGGAAGGTATCCGCGCCATAGGGTCACCAAGGTCCGCAGCCACCCTGCCTACGCAGACCACTGCCCGGGCGGATTGAAAAAGCTGCAACCTTCGCTCCACAGCGGCCTCCAATGAAGACGGAACAAAACACTCAACCCCGACAGATTCGGCGGTTGCCGCCAGAACTTCACGAATCTCCGGCGAAAACCCACTACCGTCGTCTGCTTCACCGCCTAGAGTTGCTAAAACCGTTCTATAGTTAAAAACGCCCGCATCTGCCAAGACTCTTTCCATTTCCAGCCAGGTAAGGCCCGGATAGTTTGCTCCCCACATACCTGCACTTTGACTGGTAATAATGATGGGATACAGCCCCAAGCTCCTGACTGCGGCCAAAACGTGAATATTAAGAGCAGGATAAGTACCATCCCAGCTAATGCCCACAGTATCACCTGACCGTACACGTGCTCGCAACAATAACTCTACAACTGCAGCCGCAAAGTTGGGATTCAACGTGGTCAAAACATCGCTTAAATCGCTCCGTCCCCAAGTTAGAGCGGAATACTGTATGCCTACCAACCCCGTACGGTCCGGATCGTTCACAGTATCTATCGGCACACCCAGTTTCTGCCGATATTCCAACATAGCCTGGAAAGCCTTCTTGCTCAGTTTCGCGCTCGCCAGCTTCTGTTCATAAAATCTGACCCGACGATAGCGGGCTGTGCCCTGTTCTAGCGCAAACAATAACAAACCTATAACCGCAAGAACTATGAGCAGGAATCTGTTGATCTTGCCGTGCCTGCGCCGCATCCTCAGAAAGCTCCGCCTGAAATTATAGTGATGGCCAGCCGCGTCAGAACTGCGGCAAAGAGCATCGTCGCCACTGTCTCAATCACCCCTTGGCGGGCCATCCAGTAAGCCACCAAACCAGGAATAACGTAACCTATGACACCTATGTCCACATTGGTACCGGCAAGATGCAAGCTTGGCGCAACACGGGTGGCATAACCTAAAAGGTAGGCAATCAATACCGCCAACACCAACATCCGGCGTCCGTACACCAGCATAAACCTATCCAACAACTTGAGGATCAGAAAAGTCACCAGGGCAACTATTATTGTGCTGGTCACGCGGACAGGATCATGCAGCAACAAGGCAATGTAGCCCGGCACCACGATACCCCCAGCAGCAACTCCCGCCGTCTCGGCCATAAAGAACGAAGCCAGCATTCCCAAGCCAATAGTCTCAATCGTCATGCTGCTGCCCCTGCCTGCAGAAAGTAAGCGGTCAGCTCTTCTCCATAGCCTACCGTATTGCCGCAGGCAAAGATAAGCGTCCCGTCCTCAATTATACCCGCTATCCATTCGAACACTTCCCGGGGTGGCATCTCATCTCCCAAATCCACCAGCTTATCTTCAGCTATGCCCAATTCCCGACACCGATGCAGAAAGACTTTGGTCAAGGCACCAGTGGCTACATATACGCGTGCCTCAAAACCTCGCACCAGCTCAGCCATCTGGCGAGAACGGTCCAACCTGTCCCGGCGACAATTAACAAGGACGATGCGGTCGGAACTTCTGTCTTTTACCATCTGCCACAAAAGACCTATGGAATCAGGGTCATTTGCTGCCAGCGCATTCACAAACTCAAACCGGCTGCCGTTGGCATGAAGTTTATGAATTCTCAGTACACCGGAATCAGGCAGGCTGCGCTTCATACCGGCCAGAGCCGCCGCCCGCTTCACTCCCAGATGCTCGCACACCGCCAGAGCCAGGGCAACATTCTCTTTATGCTCCACATAATCGAAGCCGGCCATTTCCTCGTCGGTAACAGACTCCGCTCTCGCCAGTATCACCTCTCGAGCTAGCCGCGCCGACCCTTTCAGAATCTGCAAATACTTCTTTTCAGCAGTAAACACCAAAGCTCTGCGTGGCAAAGCACGGCTGAAAGCAAGTGCCACGTCCCTAACCGTCGGCCCCATCACATCCAGGTGATCGGCACGGACATTGGTAATGACAGCATGGGTAGGTCGTATCAACCGCTGATTTTCTATCCGCTGGTACTGGGGGTCAAGGGACATATTCTCTATTACCAAGGCCTGGGCTCCGTCCCGCCTGGCCAGCCGCACCATACGCAGCTGCTCACCAATACCCGCCCGGCCTATTCTGCGTACCGGCACTTCCTCGCGGTCACCGTATATGTATCTAGGTCTGGTGCCAGTAACTTTGCCTATTGTCCTTATGCCTCCCCCACGTAAACCGGCAGCAATAAGCCTGGTGACAGATGACTTTCCCCGCGTACCATTCACCTGCACCCGTATGGGTATCTTTCTCAGGTTCGCCTGATGCAAACCGTATTCCAGTACACCATAGGCCACAAAAACGCCTAGAAGTATCAGAAGAAACAGCATATTGCGACTGTAACCAGAATGGCGGATTATACCCCAGTGTCAAGAGCTGTCAAAACAAATAACCGTCCCGGCAAACTCTTATCTTGTTAATAG
>CBFGJV010000018.1:3052-56399 GCA_965649205.1 Caldifarciminota bacterium
TGAGCCACGCCACAATACTATAATTTGCGCACAGGCACTCCGTTTACAAACCTCTGCGTCAGCAATCAGATAGTACAAACAGCATTTCACCCCTCGCCAGCTCCTTGAGTCGTTTCCTCAACGACGGCATTATTGGTTTTGTCTCAGTTCCTCGATCTACTTTCTCACGCGCCAACCTGGCCGCCCGGTCAATCCCACTACCACCACTACCTCGCAGAATAGGCAGGCTAAACCTTCCCCGTTCCTGATCGCACATACTTTCAGGTAGACTGTCCAAAGCCGCGCATCCAGTTGCAAGGAAAAAATTCTCTGCACCTTCTTGCCGCCGTTTTCCAACCTTCTAGCGCCACTTGGTAGGCTTGACTTGTCTCCTCAACCTAGATAGAATCGGACACTTCAAAAACTACTTTGATTTGGAGGACGAATGCCAGTACCTAAGAGAAGACACTCCAAACAGCGCGGGCGCAAACGGCGTACCCACTGGAAGTTGACCGCGCCCACTGTTGTGGATTGTCCTCACTGTCACGAACCAAAGCTTCCGCATCGTGTATGCCTGCATTGTGGGTACTACGCAGGCAAGGAAGTTATTTTCGTTGGCAAGGAAGAAAAAGCCAGGTGAAGATTGCGCTCGACGCCATGGGCTCGGACAACGCCCCCCGTTCCGAGCTTGAGGGGGTAGCGCTAGCCCTGGAACAGGACCCCAACCTACAAGTAGCCCTCGTAGGAAGAGAAGAAATAATCTCCGCCTGTACAGATACCCATTCAGGCCGTTTGGAACTTGTGCCGGCACCAGAAGTGGTTGGCATGCACGAACCACCCGCAGAAGCAATCAAACGCAAACCAAACTCTTCCTTGGCGGTATGTATGCGACTGCTGGCTCAGGGCAAGGTTCAAGGCGTGGTTTCTGCTGGCAACACCGGAGCAGTAATGGCCTATGCTCTCACCATTATCGGCACCGTACCTGGAGTCTACCGACCCACCCTCGCTGTCCTGTTCCCCACGACTCGAGGTTCCACCATGGTCCTAGATGTTGGTGCCAACGTGGATGCTAAGCCGCTTCAGCTCTTTCAATTTGGCCTAATGGGAGCTACCGCGGCAAGTTATCTTTTCCACAAAGCTAACCCCTCGGTAGGGCTGCTGAATATAGGACGGGAGGATTCCAAAGGCAATGATGCCATTTTTGAGGCCTACCGCCTGCTCCGTAACAGCGAGTTAAACTTTGTAGGCAACATCGAGGGATATGACATACTGAAAGGAACTGCTGATGTTGTGGTATGCGACGGTCTGGTAGGAAATATTCTCCTCAAGTATGGTGAAGGACTAGCCGAAGTTCTTGCGGGTATGCTACAGGAATATCTGGAGTCAGAATCAAAGTACCGGCTGCGTCGCTGGTTTTCCAAACCTGTACTGCAAGAGTTCATTGAACGGATGGACTACCAGGAACATGGTGGTGCGCTTATGCTGGGAATCGCCGGAACAGTAGTAGTAGCTCATGGCCGCTCCACTCCCCGAGCAATAATGAACGCCATCCGCTCGGCCTGCCAGGCAGTAGAAGGCAACATCACCGAACATATCCGGGAACGCTTCGCCGCTCTAAACCAGTCGACATGAACGCAACACGACTAAGTCTGTTATTGCTGCTGTGGTGGTTCACCGCATGTAATACACTACCTGTTGGTGCAGATCAGCTTGACCGCATTCCTCGTTCCGACAGTCTCACCCTACTACCGGACACGCAAGCCAGTTATGCGCGGTATGTTCCACTCGGCGCGGCTGGAACTTTGTACTTGGGACAGGATGCGCAATACCAGTCCCGGTTACTCATCCGCTTTGCTGTGCCGGACACTGCCTTCGACTCAGCCCTGAGTGCCCAACTTGTGCTGCACCGTGCAGATAGCAACGTCGTTTCTTTTGTCGTACAACCCTGCTCCACTATCTGGAATGCCGCCGGAGCTTCGTGGCGAATGGCCGACTCAGTCACACACTGGCTCAGACCAGGCGGGGACTATTGGAATGTAGAACTGGGTAGGGGCAAAACCGAAACGGAAAGTACTGTGATAGAACTAGCCCTGCAGAAACTGGACACGCTCACCCTGCCTGCTCTCCGGGAGAATGGAGTTATTGTATTGCCTGCAGACACCGGCTTTGTAGGAATCTATTCCGGCAACAACACTACCACTGCTCCTCGCTTGCGCATCAACTATCCTAACAACAAAAACGCGGTATATCACTCAATAGACGATACCCACATCGTAGATACCATTTCTTTAGGGCGTCCCCTGGGACATCGTGTCGGCACGGGGATGGCATTTCGCACATTTCTGCGGTTTTCTCTCGACTCGGTACCAGCGGCCGCCACCATAGCCCGAGCCGAACTAATATTCCAACCTCAAGTGGAATACACCCGCAAAGATACTGTAACGCTGGGAATCCGTCGCATGAAACAATCTTTCGCCATGTTTGGTCCAAATGCCAGTTTTGCAGAAGCACCCGAGGCAACCTTCCGTTTTAAGATCAACCCGGTTTCCGACTCAGCTGTGGTGTTTGACCTGCGAAATCTGGTGCAATACTGGACGGCTCATCCTGATTCCAATTTAGGTCTTTTACTACTTGCTGAACCTGAACATGCTCCTCTCTTCCGACTTGCTGTTGCCCGCACCAGCCCGCGCTCTCCCCAACTCAGGCTCTTCTACGTTATGCCTCCAGATGACCGCTTCCACTGAAATGCGCCACATACTCTCGCTTCTACCTTCTACCTCCGGCCCGCGAATCACAATCTGCACTCTGGTCTGGGCATGTGTGTCATTGGGCCAGTCTTTTTTCAATGCCCGCGGGCTGGGAGAACTGGTACCCCCTGCTGATGCCCGCATTCTTGCCCTGGGCAGCCCGTCCGCACTTTCCTACCGTAACCCCGGTATACTGGTACACCTGCCCAAAACTTCGTTTGGGCTATCAGTTTTAGCCTCAGGCGTGTTTGGTTCTCAATCTGGCCAGACGCGCCTGATTGGCACAGTGAGACCCGCAGGGCTCAACATTGCCGCTCCCCTGCCACTTGGCACTAGAATAATGTTGGGTCTTGAAGAACGTTTCGGCCAAGATTTTGACCTGTGGTCTGCTTCCCTGCCTGATACCGGCTGTCGCTACCACGTAACTGGACGTGGCGGCATCCATGTCCTGCGCGCTGGCTTGGGATACTCTTTTCTCAAAACTGCCAGCGTGGGTATAGAGTATGGGCGGGTAGTAGGCGCCAGCCGAGAAGAATGGGAAATAAATGTCGCCAATGGACGATATCTATCAACCGACACGGTAGAGCTGTCGTATACGGGCAATACACTACGTCTGGGCGCTTCCTTACAAACCGGACGGTTCGCCTTGGGACTGCTTTATTCCTTGCCCCAACGTCTTAGTGCGGCCTCCAGTCGACGTGCGCACGGCGTAGTAGAAGATTCTCTCTTCACTCATATCATCCGCATTCCTGCCGAGATCGACCTGGGCATATCTCTGGAACCTTTCCCGTCGCTCACTGCTGTGATAGGCCTGGAACACCGCCCCTGGTCAGGTATCACCATCAATGACACTATTATGGCCAGGGGCAGAAATTCCATCCGCGTCTCGTCGGGCTTAGAATACCATACAGATAAATTTCCCCTGCGTGCCGCTTATTCCTACGAGCCATGGTACTACACCTCCCGCAGTTTTAGCACCATTCAGGAGCACAAAATCTGGCTGGGAAGTGCCGTGCCTATCAAAGAATTCGGAGCCCTAGAACTGTCCGCCAGTTTGGGCAGACGTAGCACTCCAGAACTATCCGAAACTACAGCCGGCCTGTTGCTAACTCTCTCCTACAACGAAGCCTGGCTCAGGCGTACCAGACGCTGGGGCTACTAAGAGCTAGCTTACGCCCGCAGAACAGAAAAAATCTACTTCCTACTGCAGCCAGGGCAAATAGGAGGAAACTTTCAGCACCAGCCCCAATACGACTATCGACACCATAGACTGCAACTTGAGCAAAATATTCAGCGAGGGGCCGGACGCATCCTTCAAGGGATCTCCGACCGTATCTCCAACAACGCCTGCCTTATGCGCGGGAGAACCTTTACCACCGAACATTCCTTTTTCTATGTACTTCTTGGCATTATCCCAAGCTCCTCCCGCATTGGCGCTGAATATGGCCAAACAGAACCCGGCAGCTAGTCCCCCGACCAGAAAACCTGCCACACCCTCAGTACCCATCAATAACCCCACAACAACGGGGGTCAGAATCGCCATGAGCGAAGGCGGTATCATTTCCTTCTGCGCTGCCTTTGTGCAGATTGTCACCGCACTTGCATAATCAGGCTTAGCCTTACCCTCCATTAATCCCGGTATTTCCTTGAATTGCCTCCTGACCTCGACCACAATCTTAGAAGCTGCTCGTCCCACAGCCCGCATTACCATGGAAGACACTCCCATAGGCAACATGGCTCCCAGAAACACGCCAGCAATGAGACGCGGATTCATCAAGGTTAAATCCAATTCTTTTACATAGCCCAGCACCTTCTGTGAGACTATGCGGGTTTCATCTCGATATGCAGCCACTAGCGCCAATGCCGTTAATGCTGCCGAAGCAATGGCAAAACCTTTCCCCGTTGCGGCCGTAGTATTTCCTAGAGCATCCAACGCATCTGTCCTTTGTCGTACTATCGGCTCCTGGTGTGTCATTTCGGCATTACCTCCCGCGTTATCGGCTACAGGGCCATAGGCATCTGTTGCCAGGGTAATACCCAAGGTTGACAGCATGCCGACCGCAGATATGCCGATACCATAGAGTCCCAGCCCAGGATTCGCCGCTCCGCCAGCAAGATAGTAGCTGGCCATAATTGCCGCAGCTACCGTTACGACAATAGGAACCGTTGAACTCATACCCACAGCCAAACCTTCGATAATGACAGTAGCAGGTGATGTACCAGCCTCTGCAGCAATACCTTGTACTGGTTTGTAGCTGTCTGACGTGTAACGTTCAGTAAAGTAACCGACTAGCACCCCGGCTGCAAGACCGGAAATAATCGACCACAAGATATTGGTATGTTCCGGCAGAAGCCAACGCACTACGACAAGACCCAGTACAGCAGAAAGCACCGCAGCCCCATACACTCCCCGTCGTAGGGCGGCAAGCAAAACCTTCTGCTCGGCCTTTTCTCCTGCCCTCACTAGAAAACTACCAATGATAGATGAAGCTATACCCACTCCGGCCAAAACCATTGGGAGGAGCACACCATTCACCTCAAAGCCGGACCCAGTAAAAGCAACTATGGACAGCGCCATAGTTGCGACCATGGAACCCACATAGGACTCATACAGGTCCGCCCCCATACCGGCAATATCACCCACATTATCACCCACATTGTCAGCGATAACCGCAGGATTACGCGGGTCGTCCTCCGGGATACCCGCCTCTACTTTGCCCACAAGGTCCGCACCCACATCCGCCGCTTTGGTAAATATACCACCACCGACCCTAGCGAAAAGTGCTTGAGAACTAGCACCGATGCCAAATGCCAACATGGCGGATGTTATTGAAGTTAAACGCTCCGCTGTAGGAAGATGGGCATATACCGCATTAAGTATCAGGTACCAGATAGACAAATCAACGAGCCCCAGACCCACCACCGTTAACCCCATGACCATACCTGAAGAAAAGGCCACCCGCAGACCGGAATTCAAACTCTGTCTTGCCGCCCAAGTGGTACGAGCGCTGGAACGCACCCCAATCGACATCCCGATAAAACCAGACAAACCCGAGAAAAAACCACCAGTTAGAAAAGCAAAAGGCACAAACCACGTCTGTAAGCCGAGCGCCGCCAATACACACAGCAACACAAAAACGACCGCAAAGAACAACATCACTCCTTTGTACTGCTGCTTCAAGTAAGCTGTTGCGCCTACGCGCACCGCCTTGGCGACCTCCTTCATTGGCTCAGTACCTTCGCTCTTTTTTAAGTTGCTCAGTGCCAGATATAAGGCAAAAGCCAACGCTGTGACTGCGGCTGCCGGAGCAATCCAAAAAACGGGACTTATACTCACGAGGTACTCCTTTCTTTATTGCGGAGCGCAAGTATAGACAGCTTCGGAACAAAGTCAATTACCCTGCTGCCATCCCGTATAGACGGCATCTCCAATTAAAAAGCAACCTGAGGAAAGAGGACTTCGCCACTACTCACTAATCAGCTTGCGCAGCTCCCGGTCTAACGAATCCAGGTCAGGAAACTCAGTCTTAGTCAAAGAACGGGCGAGATTTCTAACATCTTCCAGAAGTTGCCGGTACTCTTGCATCGCTAGACGCTTCTGTGGCTCTGCGCTTTGGGCAACTTTAAACGTATCCAGGGATGCGCAGATTTCCTCCATCCGCCTGAAACCAATAATGCACCTCTGAGCGAGAGATTCTTGTTCCGGCGACAGAGGAGTTGACGCAGGATAGTGCTTGTCAAACCTACGTTTCACTTTCACCAAACGGCGACGTAGGTCTCGCCTGAAAGCTGCGAACTTGGCGTCGGCGGAAACTGTTGTGTGCTTTACGACCGGTTCCGGCAGAATTATCCGTCTTGCATTACGTGCCACAACTACTACCGCAAGGACAATACCGACAATTGCCGCAACCGCAACCAGTACTACAGCTATACGACCCCAACGGTATTTCTGACTGGAGGGCGAATTAGTTCTCACATAATTATTACACGCGTGGAACTAGCGACTGTCAACAGTCACGGAACCTGCACGGCGCAACTTGACTGCTGCCGACCCAGCCGTATCTTGCATAGTGTTTTGGCGTATAGAAGTAAGCAAACGCGGCCGATATCCGCAGACAGAAATACTCAGTAGAGAACTACGCGAATCTGGACTGGAAAGCCTCCTGCCGCTGAAGGCGGCAAAATTGTTCTTCCTTGCGGGAATCTCCGAAAAAGAAGCAAAACGCGCAGCAGAGGAAATATTCACCGACCCGGTGAGCGAGACCTATACACTGACCGAAAACCAAGTCGGAGTAGCCCACCTGGAGATACTGTTCAATCCCGGCGTCATGGACCCGAGTTTGGAAAGTATACGAAGAGCGCTAGCTGATTGTGGTCTTTCTCCCGCCCAAGTACGAACAGGTAGGGCCTATTTCTTCATCCGCAAGCCAAACCGCGGTGAGTTGTTCCTGCTGCAGAGGTTTTTCTATAATCCTCTCATCGAACATACAGCAACAGAAGGGGAACAACTCTTTTCTGAACCTTGCACGTTTACTGCTCGACGAACAGAGGTGCCCATCAGGGAAAAAACTGTAGCTGAGTTGGAAGCTATTTCTCGCCAAAGATTGCTGGCACTCAATACGGAAGAAATGCTGACGCTGAAAGACTACTACCAGCAAATCGGACGGGACCCCACTGACGTGGAGTTGGAAACCTATGCACAGACTTGGTCAGAACACTGTCAGCACAAGACTTTTCGTGGAGACATTGATTTTCACGGCAGAAAGATAAAGAATCTGTTGAAGTCAACCATTTTTCGGGTAACAGAGGAACTTAACCCCGACTGGTGCCTTTCGGTGTTTCAGGACAATTCGGGCGTTATCGCTTTCGACGACGAATACGCCCTCACTTTCAAAGTTGAAACCCACAATCACCCTTCAGCTCTGGAACCATACGGCGGAGCAGCTACCGGTATCGGCGGTGTAATCCGTGATTGTCTGGGTACGGGACTGGGAGCAAAACCGATTCTTTGCACTGATGTTTTCTGCTTTGCTCCTCTCACGACTCCCGCACATCGCATACCAGAGGGAGTAATTCCTCCCAAGCAGATTGTGCGAGGAGTCGTAAGTGGTGTACGCGACTACGGGAATAGAATGGGCATCCCCACAGCCAACGGTGCGGTCTACTTCCACGAAGGATTCTTAGGCAATCCTCTTGTGTTCTGTGGTACAGTAGGCCTCTTACCCCGCAAGGCGGTAAAAAAACGGGTGAGGAAGGGACAATTAATTCTACTCCTGGGCGGACGCACCGGCCGCGACGGTATTCACGGAGTTACCTTTGCCTCACTAGAACTGGAAGCTGAAAAAACAACCGAACAGCGCAACCTTGATGCGGTCATTCGAAATCAGGCGGTGCAAATAGGGAATCCGATCGAAGAAAAAAAACTTCTCGACGTAGTACTGGCGGCACGAGACTTGGGACTCATCGAGGCAATAACTGATTGTGGCGGTGGTGGACTATCCAGCGCCATAGGTGAACTTGCTTCTTCCACTGGCTGCGAGGTATGGTTGGATCGCGTGCCCCTAAAATACGCCGGATTGACTCCTGCGGAGATATGGATTTCTGAAGCGCAAGAGCGAATGATCATTTTCACAAGCGAAGCCAAAGCCCCTCAACTGTGCGAATTGGCCGCAAAAAACGATGTGGAAGCGACCGTAATCGGCCGCACCACTGGAACTGGCAGAATGAAACTCTATTTCCAAAATGAAGAAGTTGCTGATCTAGAAATGGAATTCCTGCATCACGGCTGGCGCTGCTATCTGCGGAAGGCCCGTTGGCAACAACCTGACTGCTCCGAACCTTTCATCCGGCCAGACCAGGATTTGACCCAGACGCTCCTGAAGTTATTGCAAGCCCCCAACATCGCCAGCAAGGAATGGATCATAAGGCAATATGACCACGAAGTACAGGGACAAAGCATTCTCAAACCTTTCTGCGGACCGGACCGCAGCGCGCCAACAGATGCCTGCGTTATAACTCCTCTGGCAGGTTCCAAACGAGGCTGTGTAGTAGCCTGCGGACTTGCGCCCAGATACGGGCTGATTGACCCATATTGGATGGCAGCGTCGGCGATTGACGAAGCTCTACGCAACTGCCTGGCCGTAGGCGGCGACTTGGAACGAACTGCCCTCCTTGACAATTTCTGCTGGGGCAGCCCTGAACAGCCTGAACAACTGGGAGGGCTAGTACGAGCTGCTCAAGCTTGTTACGACATCGCCCGTGGGTACAGGGTGCCATTCATTTCTGGCAAAGACTCCCTCTACAACGAATTTAAGTACGCTTCGGGAGAATCTGCCTCGATCCCCCCCACATTACTTATCTCTGCTTTGAGCGTCATTGAAGACGTAAACCAAACCGTAACTGCTGACCTGAAAGAATCAGGGTCCTATCTCTACGTACTCGGCGAAACCAAAGATGAACTGGGCGGCAGTGAATACTTCCGCCTGCACCAAGGACTCGGACGCGAAGTTCCAAGAGCTGAACCTCGTCAAGGAAGAAGGCTGATGAAAGCTCTAAGCAGAGCAATACGTCACGGACTGGTGCGTGCCTGCCACGACGTTGCGGAAGGAGGTCTGGGGGTCTGTTTGGCAGAAATGGGATTCTCAGGAATTGGCGCCCGAGTCAATCTGCGCGCTGTTCCTCGCGATAACCGTGTGTCCCGCGACGACATTTTGCTCTTCAGTGAGTCTAACACCAGATTCATTTGCGAGGTAAAACCCGAATCCCGCAGAAGCTTCGAGGCACTTCTGCAGGGTTTGCCCTATGGCCGCATAGGACAGACTATTGCTGAACCTCTACTCCTTATCCAAGGATTGAAAGGAGAGAAAATAGTATCTCTGGACCTTCTCGCCGCCCAAGCCGCTTGGAGAAAAAGCCTGAGCAGACATCTCTAGTCGTTTTGCCGCACCGGCAGAAATCAAAAAAGTATCTTTCAGATGCGCCGCGCCTCTTCTCTTATTGTCCGCTGCATGAGACGGACTAGCTGTGGAAGAGTTCGACTGGTGCGGTACTGTAGAAAACGTACAAGCATCGGCAGATTCACTCCTGGCACGATTCGCGCATCCGGGCGAATGCTTTTCAGCCTCATACCAGCTCGGCAGCAGCTGGTACCATACATATCGGCAAAGATAATCAAAGGCGCATCAGGATGGCGGGCAGAAATCCGTTTCAACTCCTCATCCACTTCGTGCTGGGCACGGTCACCATTAGAAACAACCCAAAGTGCACGTTTGGACGGTACTATAGAAAGTGCAGCCTTCACAAGTGCACGCGGAAGACCAGCATGTCCAATGACTATGCCGATAGCCGGAATCAATGTCTTCACACGGCAAGACGAGTCTTGCTGTCTTCCCCCACGCTTTCGCATCCCCGACTGAGTTCGGGCGGGAAGTTTTCTTTCTGCTCTACTCGAGGTCATCGGTAATATGCGGGTCAATACGCGGAGCTTGATTCATCATCCGGATGAGTTCATCATTGAAGGCACGAGCCGGATGATAGCCAAACACCTTGAGAATATGATTTTTCGCAATTACTTCTGCAACCAAAGCCAGGTTCTTCCCGGGTATAACCGGGATAGTAACAAGTGGAATCCTCACTCCCAGAATTTCTGTTAACTTTTCTTCCAAGCCGACGCGTTCGTAATCCATACTCTCCTGCCATTGAACGAGACGAACTTCAACCTCAACCCGTTTCTGCACGCGGATAGCTCTTATGCCGTAGAGACTGTTGACATCCACTATGCCTACGCCCCGAATCTCTATGTGATGGGCAAGCTGCTGGGACTTGGCCGCGGAGTAACCCATGAGAATACCGGTACCGCGACGCAGGACTTTCACCAGATCGTCTGCCACCAGACGATGTCCCCTGTGAACAAGATCCAAAGCGCATTCACTCTTGCCTATACCCGATTCGCCGGTTATCAGCAGACCTACTCCAAATACATCTACCAAGTCCCCGTGAATATATTGCTCCGGAGCCAGACGATAGTCCAGATAGCTGGTAAGGAGATGAATAAACGGAGTCGTGTCCATGGGCGTGCGTATAATTGGAATGGTATATCGGTCAGCCAATTCCACCCACATCGGTGCTAGATCCAGATTCTTGGCCACTATAAAACACGGAGGACCAAGGGCCATCACGCGTTCCACCGCTTGAACAGCTGCTGTGGCCGGCAAGGTAGCCAGATAAGACAACTCGGTAGAACCTACTATCTGTATTCGTTCCCGTAGAAAAACTCCGGTATATCCCGCCAAGGCCATACCTGGTCTGTTGATATCAGAAGTACAAACATACCTACTGTCTAAACCTGTCGCGCCGCCAAGAAGCTGCAGACTCCATTCCTGCTGTTTCTCAGACAAAAGCGTCCCAACAGTTATTTGCTTATTCTCGTACCCCATGCACTTCTAAACCAGAAGATTGGCCATTCTGGGACTTGGTCTCCTTCTCGACTTCTGCCGCCTTCTCCGGAGGAGATACCCTCTTGCGGTCGCGTAACTTACCCTCGTGTCTCCGTAATCTGGTTACAAGCTTGTCAATCAGATCTGAAACTGCCAGATACATATCAGTTCCCTTACCTTTGGCCGTTATAACCGCATGGCGAAGATGCAATTTACCTTCGGCAATGTCGTAGACATGGTCTTTGAACAAAATAAATTCGCCCTCTATGATGTGCTCGGAAAAGCGATCAAGCTTACGTGACTTCCGCTCCACGTGCTGTCTGAGGTGAGGAGTTATTTCGAAATGCCGTCCGGTCAGTGTCAGCTTCATCATTACCTCCGTTGGAACAAAATAATGTTAGAATCCTGCTGCAGATAAGTCAAGGCTTTTGCGCTACATCTCACGACGACCCTCAAAAGCGCGTCGCAATGTCTCTTCATCCGCCAGCTCCAGTTCTGAACCCACCGGTAGCCCCCGCGCAATTCTGGTAATCAACAGGCCTGGTCTGGCTATAAGACGAGCAAGATAGACTGCTGTAGCCTCACCTTCACTGGTGGGGTTAGTGGCAATGATTACTTCCTTTATCCCCTCTGTCTCCACTCGCCTTATAAGCTCCCTTACGTGCAAATCCTCCGGTCCTATATTGTCAATAGGCGAAATTACTCCCCCAAGTACATGGTAAAGACCCCTAAACTGGCCGAATTGCTCCAATGCCAGAACATCGCCGGGTCCCTCTACAACACACAGAATATCTCGATTGCGTCCAGGATCAGTACAAATTTCACATAGACCAGCTTCACTCCCGGAATCATCCATCCCTCTTTCAGCAAGATTAAAGCAACGGGAACACGGTTGCACCCTGTCGCGTACAGCTTCTAGGGCCGACATCAACGTATTAAGTCTGCTGCCTCTATCACAAAGAAGATACAAGGCAATACGCTGCGCTGACTTGCGCCCAATACCCGGCAACGCTACCAACGCCTCGATTAGACAACCCAAAGACTGTTTCATCGTTTTCTTCGTACTGGCTCAATATCTCCGAGTATGCGACTTACACTTTGAATAAATTCTTCTCCGCTGCCTTTCCCAGATTCCAGCAAAATTGTGTGTTTAGACCCTAGAATAGCAGAAACCTGCTGCTCTAACAGGTCCCTTTCATTGTTTAGCCTCGCCAGTACCTGACCTGAACCTGCTATAGTAAGACTGTCAGATGTCAAAGTAGTAGGTTGGCATTGCTCCAAGTATTTTGCCAATAAAGGTTTCTGACCGCGGACACGAATGCAAAATTCCTGCCACAAACACTCAAGAGAGAACTCGCTTTCCAACTGCCACCCTTGGGAAGACACAGACACCGGACGCCCCAAATCTCCTGTCGTAAAAGACCCAGACTTACTTTCCTCTGGAGCAGTCGTGATAATGTCTGACGACCGAGGCACGTCGCGAGCCAGATGCTCCTTCTTGTCAGCCCCACGATCAACTGAAATTCCATCCGCCAACTGACCCTCAAACCGTGGTCTTTTGCATCCTCCCTGCACAAAAAGCCCCACCAGCTCCAGTGCTAAGCATTCCAGACTAACTCGAGGAATTCTGGAAAAGCGAATTGTCTCTTCCTGACGTAAGAGAATTTCTACTGTCTTAACCAACCGGTCAACTCCAACCTTTTGCGCCTGCGCAAATAACCGCGTTTCTTCTTGAGAGCGTGGCTGCTTCCCCTTCTCCTGCGCCATCACCAGACAAAACAGAAGATCACGGAAATGGCGAACCAGTCCGGAACTGAACTCAAAAAGGTCATGTCCCTGTTCTACAACTTGGGCGATCAATTCCAACAGTCCGCTCGCGTCTGCGGCCAGAAGCCTATCAACGAAAGTGAAGAAGAACTCAGCCGGCACCAGCCCCAACAGCTCCTCCACATCATTCAGCTCAATACCTGCCGGCTTATAAGTACTAAGCTGTTCCAGAATGCTCTCACCGTCTCGAATGGAACCATCCGCTCTGCGCGCAATAGCAAAAAGAGCCGACTCAGAAATGATAATATGCTCCCGTTCAGCGAGCCAAGCGAGTCGAGCAACTATTTCTTCCGGGGTTGCCTGACGAAAATCAAATCTTTGACACCTGGAGATGATGGTCGCCGGCACCTTGTGAGCGGCAGTAGTTGCGAAGATAAACTTGACATGTACCGGTGGTTCTTCCAGCGTCTTAAGCAAGGCATTAAAGGCTTGTTCAGTCAGCATGTGTACTTCGTCTATTATATAAACTTTGAAGCGAAGACTGGCCGGTACGTACTTCACATTTTCGCGCAGCTCTCGGACCTGATCAATTCCACGATTGGAAGCCCCGTCAATCTCCAGAACATCCATGCTGCGGGAACTCTGTATTTCTATACACGCCGAGCACTTGCCACAAGGAGTAACGGTAGGTTCCGGGTAACTCAAACAATTCAGACTTTTCGCCAGAATCCGTGCGGTAGTAGTTTTTCCTACTCCCCGCGGTCCAGCAAACAGATAAGCATTGGCAAAACGTTTTTGTTCGATAGCCCTAATAAGCGTACGTTTGACATGATCTTGGAGAAGAAGCTCGGCGAACGTTTGCGGACGATACTTGAGCGTTAGTACTTTCCCAGGCATTTCAACACCAAACCAGAGCAAATAACAAACACCATGCCGGCCAAGTCTTATCGCAATTTACAACACGTCGCGCAACAAAAACCTCTCTAAGCTTCCTGTTTCGCTTAGAAATCCGGTCGTGCAACACCTTCGCACTGCAGAAGAGAGGACTCAGAACAGATGAACTCCGGCCAGGTTGCCCTGCGACTGATGGCAAATCGCGTACCGTTGCTACCTCCCGGTCCTGGCGGGGTTGGCGACCGCAACCATCACAGGACCCAGCCTTCATCGTTCAACCTGCCCCTAGTCTGATTCGCTTCTGACAGTACTCAGGGTGTTTCTTCGACCCCGCATAGGCGGGTTTCGGGTTACAGAGGACCGCCAGCCCCCCGTCTAGCACGACCGGCACAATCTTGCTCAGCGAGTAAGCTTGGCAGGCTCGGCAAACAGACCCTGCGTCTCAAGATCCGCGGGCAGAATCCCAACTGCACCCAGTCGAGAAGCCAGAGCCGCGACGGCCGGCTTATTAATCTCCACAAGGCGTTGCATCTCAGGAAGACGCGAACGTCCACAAGCGTCTGCACAATAAGGAAAATACTTTCCTAGAGCAAGCTTAGCACGTTCAACGTTAGTTTCACTCATGGTCACAGCTGCGTCGGTAGCAATCTTAAGACGAGAAAGCCAGACCTTACCAGAGTTACCATAGAACTCAGGCGACATACCCATGGCCGCACCCGGGAAGGGCACTGATACATAGCGAGGCAAAGCACCGGCCACAATCACGTTAAACTCCGTCGAATCCAAAGTACAGAGCAAAGGCTCAAGCACCCAGGCAGCATCAATCCGTCCTGCCCGCAGCTCACTCACCATGGAAGACAGGGGCATTTCTATTGCCGTAAGCTCCTTTTCGGGCAATCCCGAATTGGCCAGAAACAGCTTGATGTAATCACGTACTTGGGGCGGATACCCGAGCTTCTTTTTTCGCAGGTCGGCAAGTACCTTCATTTTGGATTTCGTGGGCACAACAATACCGTCAACCGGCAGTGATTGTTTGAATTCCTGTGAAAGATATACCCTAAGCGTCTCTCCCTTCTCAACCATACGTCTAAATACAGAACTCCACGGGAATATACCTACGTCGCACTTACCGGCGAAAAGATCTGCAAGCGCCAGATCCGGGTCACTGTACCACACTATTTCCGGTGTAATTCGGTTACTAGCAAAAAGTCCCTCCTCCACGCCCACAATGACGGGCAAAGAACTGACTGTACTATCGCAAGCGAACCTGACTACACGCGGACGATTTTCTTGAATCTGAGGATATAGGATTACTCCTACCAAAGCCGCAGCCAACAACACTATCAAAACGTTTAACAACTTGGTCATCTCTTGACTCCTTATACACTACTTGCTGAGCGCCTTAAATTTCTTATAGGCCTCCTCTGCCTTCTGTTTTTGATCTGTCTCCCGATAGCAGTGGACAAGATTCTGATAAGCCTCTGCGTTAGAAGGATTGAGATTCGTCACCATAACAAGACTCGAAATCGCCTCCTCAAACCTGAGCCTGGCTTCTTCTTTTTTCTTTGCTTCCAGCAAAGAAAGGGCCATACCGGTCTGAGTTACTCCGAGCAAAAGGTAAATGTTCTCCAGCGCCTTCGGAGGCTGCAAGCTGAGGAAGGCGTCGGCGGCTGTAATGGGCAGCGGCTGGGGTCGAAATCTTGCAGCAGGAAAGTAAAGCCAGCCAAAACCACCGGCCTTGTATCCCATAGAAGCAAGAATACTGTCAACAGTTGCGGTAGTCGTCTGGTCCAAAGCTATAACGCCTTCTTTGACCACCTCCGAAGTTACACGCGCAAGAAGTTCTGTCTGCCATTTTTCCGGCAACTTAGTCAGCGGCACTACCGCCCCGTCTATGACCATCTGAAAAGTAGACTGTGCCAGACTGTCTCTCTGGCTCTGATATTGGGCGATCCCCAAGTTAAACATAGCAGTGTAGTCAGCGGGGTCGTAGAAGAGGGCTTTAGTAAAAAGACTCTCCGCGATGACGCGAAACCGGACTGAAACATCTCCTTTAGTCTCTCCTGCGGCTCTTAGCATCGCCGAGCCGGCACGAGCAGAAGCAACGTTGAGATTATTAGCCGCATAAAAAAGCTGCGAAGCCAGCTGCGCAATATCCGCCATCTGTTTGCCGGCATTCAAGGTCTTTTCGATATAGGTCTTCAAGTCCTCCTGAGCTTGTTGCCGGCTTTTTTCAATCAACGTCCAGACTACCTGGTCAAGCCGAGTAGAATCAGATATCTTGAGTTTCTCTCCCAGAGACTTACGCGCTGTGCGGAATCGCCGTTCATATACCTCTATGGCCTTTTGATAGTAGTACAGACAGGAATCCCAGCGGACTTCTCTCTGGGACGCTGACCACAAACTGTCTGGTTTCTCCAAGAAGTATAGCCCCACCAGGCTGAGCCCCTCCGGACTCAGTGTGTCCAGTTTCAACATCTGGTGCGCGGTAGAAAGCATATCATCGTAGCGTCCCAGAGCATTATAGGAATTAGCCACCAGTGCATAGCTTCCCGGCTTGCCTGGGTCGACCTTTATCGCCGCCAAAGCATAAACCAAACTGGAATCATACTTGCCTTCGGCATAGGACTGACGAGCAGTGTTTATGAGAGCTGTCCAAGCCCAATAGGCCTTCTGCTCGTCCTGTCGGAACATCTGAGCGGCAGCTGGGTCGGCTTCCAAACCCAAGCGGAGATGCTCAGCAGCAGCGGCATTCTCCCGTAGCTGTGCTTCACTAAGACCAAGCCAGATGTAAACTTCAGCCAGACGCGCATTATCCATCTGGTTACCGTAGACCTGCAGAGCATTCCAAAACTGCTCCTTAGCTCGTTCAAACCTGCCTCCCTGATAATGAATACGACCACCGCGCATATAAGCATCAAGGGGCACATTCTGCGCCGGTGACGCTACGGCACTACGCAGACAGGCCAAGGTCAAAACAATAATAAGCGGACGCACTAGCGGCATTTATCCTCCTTAAGGATTTCGCAAATGATAGTCAATAACATTCTGGCTGTCAACGCGACATGAACTTCTACCCAGTTTTTCCCCGAGAGGAAAAAGAGATAGGAGAAAAGTGTTCTCCCTATTCCTATTCTCTGCCGCCAACTGCATAAACTACTGTACCAACCAAGGTCAGGCCCGCAGCGGTCAGCATAACCACCGGGTATCCAAACCTGCCGGTAATACCGGTCAGTAGTCCGCCAGAAACAGCAGCGAGGCTGAATACAGACTGAAACAAACCGGCGGCGGTAGACCTTTCCTCGTTCCTGTTCATCAATTGCTTTAGCGAACCAAGATACAAACAAGACCAAGATAAAGCCAGCAAGATCTGAATCGGTACAAGCTGTCTGTAATCGCGAGCCAAAGCAAACGCAATAAAAGTAACCATGGAGAAAATCAACCCGGCCCCGATAAGCCTGTTCGGCCTAACCCTTTCGAGGACATTCATCAGGATGAACTGGCCAAAAGGGTTTATAGCAAAGATAGCTCCAACCCAGAACATACTTGCGCCCAAATCTCTGATAAACACGGGGAATATCGCCCAGATACTGTGCGCTCCTGTATGCCTCAAATAGAAAGAAAGGTACAGTGTCCAGTTACGTCTCAGCACTCGCGAATCCAGAAAGGACTGCTGAATATTAGCACGTTGCGGCATCAAACCAACCGTCCCAGCAACTAAAGCCGCCAATAGAAGAACAGCCGCCAATAAGAAAAGCCGGTCTCCACTCGCCCAACCGGCTAGAAGTGCACCCACCCCCCACCCTAACGCTCCAAACCCAGAAAAACGTCCTAAACGGCCGTGCCCCTCGGGACCCCTAACTAACAGGTCGGAAGTCGAGTCAGAAGCAACGTCTGTGGCGGGTCTGTTGTAACTACTGCCTTGGTAAAAATAGGCAATCAAAGCAGACGGAAATATCCCCGCTGCTAATCCAGCCGCGGCGCGCACGAGGAATAATTGCCCCAAGCTACGAGTGAACATATGAGCGCCCAGAGCTACAGCCGACAAACCAAGTCCCAGCAAGACCATCGGTTTGCGATCAGTATAGTCAGCCATCCGACCAAAGATCACATTCGACAAGAACATGGTCGCCTGATAAATAGCTACAAGCAGTCCAACTTGCGAAGTGCCAGCTCCTAAGTCCCGCGCCAGAAGGAGAACAAAAACCACCCCCATCATCACGCCTGCATTCGCAGCTATCTGAATCAAGTAAGGCGTTATTTGCTTGAACCGAAATTGTTCTGAAACCAATTCTCTATTGCTTTCGCTTCTTCCCACCGTCCCCGGGAGCGAAGTAAAGAAATGCGTTCCTCACAGAAGCGGCGATACCGCACCAGGTTCACTCTAGTTCTTTGATCCAACCACCGAGGAATCCTGACCGTAAACTGAGAAAAGTCAAAAGGTGGGACAATACTGTCATCTCTCAACTCATAGAGCAATCCCGTTGGCACCCAGCTGCGGTCTGCAAACATCTGTTTTGCATCTTCGCTGGAAGTACGACCAAAAGTCACATACGAGGTACGCTCCGGACTATTACGCACGAAACTCTCCAACAGCCGGATGTAGGCCCTCTGTATCCCTGCTACATCTTTGAGCCGCCCATGCTCAAACTGCTCCAAGTATCGCAGGTAAACCGCAATCTCCGATTGAGAACGTTCTACTAACCAGGGATATACTCGCTCCAAGTATCTAAAGTACCAAGACCTTCTGACCAGTTCCTTATCGATAATACACACATCTGGTCTTACACCTTCAACGTGCTGGAGGTAGAAAATTGGCGAATAGATATCCCACCAGTCTGTCAGGATAGTAGCGTTGTGCTGCGCAGAGGTCAACGTGTTCATAGCCTGGTCATAACTCACGTAGAAACCCCGTCGACTTGCCGCTGGCAGATTCATTGCCAAGGCAACTACCCCCAGCATCCAGACTAAGTAACGCCATTTGCCTAGCCATTTGCACAATGACTCTAATCCCACCCCACAGAAAATGAAAAGAGCAATCAAACAAGGAAGATAGTAAGCTTCTATATCCGGAATGCTGTAGTTGGCCGCATATAGAAAAGTCAGAACAGCGCTAAACAGAAGACCCATTCCGAACCAGCGTCGCTGACTAAATAATCTATGGACACCAAGAAAAACAACCGGAACCAACAGGAAAAGGAAACTTTTTGCCAATAACAATCCGCCTTTAGCCATGTTGGCCACCACCTCAGACAAAGGCAGAGAAAACATCCAAACCTGATATTGTCTGCCAGTAATGTGCCAAAACAATCGCTCCAAATTCACCGGATCTCCCCAGGCCAGTAGTGGCCCGGCCTTGGCCCGCAGCAACAGAAATGCATAGAGAGAAAGCCCAAGAGAAAAGAACGCTATTAGTACCAAACCTTGCCGCAGAGAAACCCTACCCTTCTGCCCCAAGAACGCGGTGCCAGCACCGAACACTGCACTCATGCCCGACATATGGTTAGTCAATGTCAGACCGCAGAGATAGGCAAACACAGATTCTCTTCCGCCCCCGCTCTGCCCTTTTGTTTCTGCCACCGCCAGCCATAGCAACAGCGTAAGAACCGCAGTCAGAGCATAAACCTCAACATCAACTGCCACAGACCACAAAGGGAAAGAAAAAGCAAACAGCAACGTCGTCGCCCCTGCCGCAGGCCTACCACAACCAAGCCGTAACAGCAAAAGCAATAACAATGCCGTAGCAGTAGCAGCCAGAGCTGCGCTAAAAAGGGCCATTCTTGTCACCACACTGCCCACGGGCAGAAGCGTAGCCAGACGACCCAGTATGGAATACAACGGATAGCCCGTGGGATGCAGGATATTCAAATGCCAGCATCCGGCGGCCAGCTCGCCCGAATCAATCAGACCTACCGCCGGTGTCAGCGTGTAGGTATAGACTGCAAACACCAGTAACGGAATCAACCAGATGCTGTACCTAAGTCCATACTGCCTGACACACACTCCCACCACAAACCTCCGCATCAAGAACCAGGTTCGACAGCACTACTCACCCAGATACGCAGACTTGACCCGGGGATTCTCCCTGAGCTCGGCTGCTGGTCCGGAAAGTACCATTCGCCCCGTCTCTAGCAAGTATGCCCGATGCGCTAGTGTAAGCGCCATATTGGCATTCTGCTCAACAAGCAGGATCGTCGTACCCTGCTGGTTTATTTCCTTTATGATGGAAAATATTTCCTGCACCAAAATAGGAGAAAGCCCCATAGAGGGCTCATCAAGGGCCAAGAGTCTGGGCCGGGCCATCAACGCCCGAGCCATAGCCAGCATCTGCAATTCACCGCCTGACAGCGTGCCTGCGGCCTGATTAAACCTTTCCTGTAAACGAGGGAAAGACCGGAATACTCGCCTCAAGGCCTCCTGCGTTTCACCCCGCGGTCTATTGAATGCACCCAACAGCAAATTCTCCCTTACGGTCATGTCGGCAAAAGGTTTTCTTCCCTCCGGCACCTGCACTAGCCCCATACGGGCGATCTCGTACGCTGGCCAACCGCAGATATTCTGCCCCAAGAATACAATCTCGCCAGCCGTCGGTTTCACCAATCCGGAGAGCGCTCGTAAAGTCGTGCTTTTCCCGGCACCGTTTGCACCAATAAGGGTAACTATCTCTCCTTCCTGGGCCTCGAAAGAAATACCATGTAATGCCCGAATAGCACCATAGAAAACCTCCAATCCCCGCACTTCAAGCAGATTCTTATGCATATCTCTCAGGGGCTGCTTCCCAAGTAGGCTTCTATTACCCTTTCGTCACACTGCACCTCTTCCGGCCTCCCGAAGCAAATCAGTTCGCCGAACTCCATTACCAGCACCCGTTCACAGACACTCATTACCACCTTCATCTGATGTTCTATGAGAAGAATAGTCAGCCGGAATCTATCCTTTATCATTTGAATCAGGTCCATCAGTTCACTTATCTCAGCTGGATTCATCCCTGCTGCCGGCTCATCAAGTAGCAAGAGTTTCGGCTCAGCTGCCAGTGCCCGGGCGATCTCCAACCGACGCTGTTCACCATAAGGCAAACTGCGGGCCATATCCTGACTGCGACCCTCCAGCCCCAAAATAGAAAGCAGTTCAAGTGCTCGCTCTGTAATCTGAGCTTCTTCGCTCCGAAATCGGGGTGTTCGCAACACCGCATCCCAGAACCCGGCCCGGCCACGATACGAATAAGCCACTCTCACATTATCCAGCACCGTAAGCTGACCGAAAAGTCTTATGTTTTGAAAGGTACGTGCTATGCCCATTCGATATATCCGAAACGGCCTGACAGCAGTTATGTCATGTCCCTTGAAGATGATGCGGCCTGATGTAGGTGCATAGATACCTGTGATCAGATTGAACACCGTAGTCTTACCCGCTCCATTGGGACCGATAAGACCAAGTAGTTCTCCCTCAGCCATCGTCATGGAAAAATCCCGCACAGCGGTAAGACCACCAAACTGCTTAGTCAAACCGTGAACTTCCAGCAAAACCGAAGAACGTTCGTAACCATAACTCCCTGAGGCACCCTCAGGTCTCGGCTTTTCCACTGCTGGCTGGCTCATCCCTTCTGACACTCTCTGGGCCTCAGGAAAGCAGACTCCGTACCCCGGAAAACCCCGCCCGGCCGCACCAGCATGAATACAATCAATACCAATGGGTAGATTACCATCCGCCACTCCTGTACTTCGGCGGGTAGCACCACCCTCAAACCTTCCAAGAGAAAAGTCCAGGCGACGGCCGCCACGACCGTACCCGATATGCTTCCCAAACCGCCCAGCACGACAATCAGAAGTACGTCTATGGACTTGAGAAAATCAAAGTTTGCCGGATTGAGATAAGCATAAAGGTGGGCATAAAGCGCTCCTGCCACCCCTGCATACATGCAGCCGACAATAAAACCCAACATCTTACATCTGGTCGTATCTACCCCCAGTGCCTCTGCCGCCAACTCGTCTTCTCTAACTGAGACAAGCGCCCTACCTATGTTGGAAAAAACCAGATTCCGCAGGAGTATGACGGCTGCCAGAGCCAGAGCAAAAACTAGGGGAAAAGATGTCAGGCGCGGAATACCAGACATGCCTGCCGAACCGCCCAGCATTGGTATAAGATTATGAGAGTTATCAAACAGAACCTTCATAATGATACCGAAACCCAAAGTGGCTATACCCAGATAGTCAGAGCGTAATCGCAAAATAGGCAGACCGACAAGAAAAGCAATGCCTCCCGCTAGCAGCGCAGCTACAACCAACCCCAGAAAAAGGCTCCATATGCTCCCCCCCAGAGTGCGGGTCAAGAAAGCGGAGGCATACGCACCGATACCAAAAAACGCCGCATGACCAAGCGAGAACTGACCAGTGTAGCCGTAGACCAAATTCAGCCCTAAAGCAGAAATAGTGACTATACCAGCAAGAGTGGCTATCTGCTGCCAGTACAAGTTGATAACCCGGGCAGACATCAAAGTCTGAACCAGTACGAACCCACCCACAGCGCACAGTAATGCAATCTGCGCACTACTCAACCATCGGGCAGTATCGTCTTTCCCCATCTATACCTTGTCTCGCAGCGGTTTTCCCACAAGCCCGGTCGGTCTTACAACCAGTACCAGAATCAATATGGCAAAAGCAACCGCGTCTCGCAATGTAGTAGACACGTAGGCAGAAGTAAAAGTTTCCACTACCCCCATGATAACCGCCCCCACCATGGCACCGGGAATTACGCCTATACCACCAAGGACTGCAGCTACAAATGCCTTCAATCCCGGCATTATTCCCATCAACGGTTGAATCTGCGGATAAGCAATGCCGTAAAGCACGCCCCCTGCTCCAGCCAAAGCCGAACCGATGCCAAAAGTGATGGAAATGACCGTGTCTACATTTATGCCCATGAGTCGGGCTGTGTCCTGATCCATCGAAACTGCTCGCATCGCTCGGCCTATTCGTGTTCGCCCTACAAATAAAGTCAGGGCCACCATCAACACCACAGCTACGCAGAATACAATAATCTGAATGTTAGTTATGTCGACACCAGCCAGAGTAAAGGTCTGCACAGAAAATGGTCGCAGGTACGGCCTCGGAGTAGGACCGAAGACAAATCTTAGATTGGTAAAGTTTTCTATAAAAAGAGAAACTCCCACAGCCGTAATCAAAGCAGAAATCCTGGGCGCGTTGCGCAACGGTTTGTAGGCCACTCTTTCTATAACCACGCCCAAAAGTGCACAACCGGCCATGGCTGTCAGAATGGCCAGCGGAAGAGGCAGATGCAGATTAGCCAAAGCGAACAAACCCAGATACGCACCTACCATGAATACATCGCCGTGAGCAAAATTTATGAGCCGAACTATCCCATAAACCATGGTGTATCCCAGAGCAATGAGTGCATACACAAAACCAAGTTGGAGTCCGTTGATGAGCTGCTGCAAGAAATACGCCAAGGCGTCATAGATAAACGAAAACCAGGCCAGAGTCAAGCGAAAAACCCGATTTCTTGACAGCCTGAGGACGAAGTATAGAATCGGGCTATGCCTATTACGCCCTTGGATATAAAAAACAAGACCTTTTCTACTCAGCTGCGCGGATTCTCCCCTCGAGAAGTGAAGGGTTATTTAGAACTTCTGGCTCGGGAGATGGAAGAGCTGCGTCGCGAGCGAGGACTTCTCGCTGAGAAGGTAGACGAATTGTCGGCACAACTTGACACTTACGCCCGTACCGAATCACTACTGAAGGATACATTGCTTACAGCCCAAAAAACCCATCAGGAACTCAAAGAGTCCGCCGAAGAACGCAGTCGCGCCATCCTCGCCCAAGCTGAACAAAAGGCGAAAGAAATAGTCTTGGAGGCCAAACAGGAAGCTGAAAGGCTAAAAGCGACTCTGAGCGAACTGGAGGCAAGAAAGCTTGCTCTGCTCGACCAGATTCGCGGCATCGCTCATGCCTGCCTGGCTCTGGCCGACACCTGGAAATCTAAACCTGACGACAATTATGAACAAACAAGAAATACTGAATAGCGCTGCAGCTATTCGCAAGAGAACTACTCTGACACCAGAGTTCGGTATAGTGTTGGGAACCGGTCTGACCCAACTGGGGTCGCTGGTGGAGAATCCCGTCGTCATACCGTACTCTGAAATACCCCATTTCTGTCAGCCCACCGTAGAAAGCCACGAGGGCCGTCTGGTACTGGGAACGCTTAGCGGTCGCAGAGTTTTGGTAATGCAAGGCCGGCTGCATTTCTACGAAGGCTACAGCCTGAACCAGATAACACATCCGGTCCGGGTGATGAAGGAACTCGGAGCTACAACTCTCATACTCTCCAATGCCTGCGGAGGTCTCAATCCCGCTCTGAAACCGGGAGACATAGTGGCAATTACCGATCACATCAACCTCTCTGGCCACAGTCCGCTTCGCGGCCCGAACGATGATTCTCTTGGTCCCCGTTTCCCTGACATGTATCACTGTTATGAGCCTGCTTTGATCAAAATCGCTCTCCAGGCAGCGACTGACTTAGGTCTAACTCTGCACCAGGGCGTTTACGCCTGGGTTATCGGCCCAAATCTCGAAACCGCAGCCGAGTGCAGGTATCTGCAGATAATCGGCGCTGACTTGGTAGGGATGTCAACTGTACCAGAGGTCATCGTAGCTAAGCATGCGGGACTGAAGGTGTTAGGGTTTTCGGTAGTAACCGATATGGCCCTGCCAGAGACGCACGGCCCGGTAAGCCTGCCTGACGTACTGGCTGCCGCAGCCGAGGCTGAGCCCAGATTGACCCGCCTCCTGCTGGAGGTATTGAAGCGGATCTAGGAAACTTGAACAAAACGGTAATCCCTCTAGTTTGTCTTTTTCTGCTTGCTTGCCCAAAGCGTGGTCAGGTTTCTCCCACTTCTCCAACTAATGCAGCTCAGGGTTTGGAACAAGCTCTCTTGGCACTGGAGGCTCGACGCTACAAGGAAGCCGAAAAACAGTTTACCTATATCATTTTCAACTTCCCCGGCACCAGGGAAGCAGCGGATGCTCAATACTACTTGGGCGAGACGTATTTCCGGGCCGGGGACTATATTCAAGCCCAGACTGAATTCGACTTTTATCTTAAAAGCTTTCCTAACGGGCAGTTTCAAGAAGAAGCCGAGTACAAACTAGGTCTTGCCTACCTGAAGGCAGCGCCAGGTGGCAACCGTGATCAGTCTCTGCTTCTGAAAGCAAGGGAGAGATTCGAAGATTTTCTTTCTACGTATCCTGACTCAAAGCTCCGTCCTCAGGTGGAATTATCCCTGAGCGAAGTGGCACGGCGTATTGCTGCCAGAGACTTCAGTACCGCTTTGCTCTATTACCGTGCGGGAGAATTCCGTTCTGCGTTGACTTATTACGAATATCTGCAAAGCCAAATCCCCCTGGAACAATGGTCCGGTGAAGATAAACTCCGGCTCGGCATCTGCTATCAAGAAACCGGTCAAGCGCAGAAAGCCCGTTCTCTTTTTTCTGAACTTCTGTCGGGAGATTTCCCCCCACGGCTGAAGAAAGTCGCCGCTCTGCGCCTGGCCCGCCTGTCCCCGGACACTTTACCTCACTAGATGCGCACTGGTATATTCGGCGGCACTTTCGACCCGGTCCATCTCGGGCATCTGCTGGTTGCCTCCGACCTGCGTAGCACGCTTTCCTTGGAGCGAATACTGTTTGTACCTGCAGCCAGCCCACCACACAAACGCAGTCCTTCAGCCAGCTTCGTCCACCGGCTGGCTATGCTGGAACTGGCGATTTCCGACTGGCCTGGCTTGGAAATCTGTTCTTTAGAAGCAGAAAGGCCTGGGCCCTCCTACACTGTGGACACCCTGCGCGAACTGCGCGCATGCTCTCGTGACTCCCTTTACCTCATTGTTGGTTACGACCAGTATCAGGAAATATCAACCTGGCATGAACCCGAGGAGCTATCCCGGCTGGCTCGCATCGTTGTTGCCAGCCGGCCCGGCTTCGGACGTCCACCGCTGTATCCTGGTCACAACCCCCAACGGGTGAAATTTGTGGACACAATTGCAGTAGATATATCCGCAGCCGCCATCCGGTTCCGTTTAACTCAAGGCAAATCGATTCGTTACCTCGTCCCTTCACCGGTATGGCATTATATTGTCCGTCATCAGATTTACCACTAAACATAAGGAGAGAACATGCTAAACATCGCCTTTGCTCAACAAGCAACCCAACAACCTACCGCCCCGGCTGGCGGAGGAGCAAATTCTCTGCTCGGTTTTCTGCCCATAGTTTTGATTTTCGTAGTACTCTATTTCCTGATGATTATGCCCCAGCAGCGCCGGCAGAAGAAACATCAGCAGATGCTGGCCGCACTCAAACGTGGAGACCGAGTCGTGCTTTCTTCAGGTATCCACGGTATCATCACCAATGTCAAAGACCAGACCTTCATGGTGAAAGTTGCGGAAGGCACAGAAATAGAAGTAGATAAGGCTGCTGTGTCTTACAAGTTTGGTGCCCCTGCCAGTTGATGTCCTGTTTCCCGCCGCTTCTGTCTCCTGCCCCTTACCTGGGCATCGTGTACCGTTTTTTCTTCAGCGCCCGCTTCTCTATTTTCGCCAGGCAATGAACGCCACCATCCGTCGCATTGTCCGTTACGGCAATCCGGTCTTGCGCCACAAGGCCAGATTGGTAACCCAGATAACGCCCGAACTGCAACGTTTATGCGCTGACCTTAAGGCAACCATGCTAGCAGCCGAGGGGCTGGGGCTGGCCGCGAATCAGATTGCTGAGGAACTGCGCGTCTTTGCCATTGATCCTCGAGGCGCAGATGTAGATGCAGAGCCATACTGTCTGCTCAACCCCGAGCTGGTAGCCACAGAAGGCCTCGTGGAAAGAGAAGAGGGTTGCCTTTCTCTGCCCGGCATATACGATATCATCCCTCGTCCGGAGATGGTGCGGATACGGGCTTTGAATGAACAGGGTCAGCCAGTAGAAATTGAGGCAACCGGTCTTCTGGCTCGCGCCTTTTTGCATGAACTGGATCACTTGAACGGTATATTGTTCATAGACAGTCTCGGTCAGATGAAACGCAGCCTGATGGAAGCGAAACTGAAACAGATAGAGGCAACTGAAACTCAGAGTTGAGAGTATTATTCTTTGGCACTTCTGCCTTCGCCGTCCCTGCTCTGGAGCGCATCGTCCGCGAGCATGAAATCGTTGCCGTAGTAACTCAACCTCCAAGACCTAGAGGGCGAGGACGCAGACCCTCCCCTTCCCCTATAGAAGAAACAGCCAGACGCCTGCAGCTGAAAGTACTCACTCCGGACGATCCGAACGCGAAAGACTTTCTTTCCACGCTTGCTGCATTCCAACCTGAAATCGGCGTCCTTGTCTCCTACGGCTGTATTCTGCAACAGTCACTGCTTGACCTGCCGCCGAGAGGATTTGTAAATCTCCATCCTTCTCTGCTGCCAGCTTACCGGGGCGCAGCTCCGATTCAGCGTGCACTGATGGATGGCTGTACCGAAACTGGCGTCAGCGTAATAGTTATGCGCCGTAAGGTAGATGCGGGCGACATACTTGCCCAACGTAACGTCTCAATTGGCACAGAAGAAACTGCCGGAGAACTTTCCGCTCGCTTAGCAGCAATCGGTGCCGAACTTCTGGCAGACACACTGTTTCGACTCGAAAAGAACAGAATACAAGCTACGCCTCAGGATAGCTCTCGTGCTACTCCGGCGCCGAAAATAAAAGACTCCGAACGACTCATCCGTTGGTCCCGGCCTGCTACTGCTCTGCACAATTTGATTAGGGCTCTATCACCGACCCCAGCCGCCTATACCTTTTTCCGTTCTCGTCGTATTTTGGTGCTACGTTCCCGACTCATTGCCTTGCCTTCCTGCGAACCTCCAGGAACCATACTCACAAGCTACCCGGGACTTGCAGTAACTACAGGGGCAGGTACACTTGAACTGTTAGAAGTGAAGCCGGAGTCTGGCCGTCCGCAAAGTGGACAAAGTTTTCGCAATGGCTACAGACCGACTCCCGGCGAAAAGTTTACCAACACATGAGTAAAGGGAAATCACGTCAACGTTGGCCTGCGGTCTTGCTCTGGCTCTTTGTGGGCATACCTGCTATCCTTTTGGTACTGCTGGCGATAATCAACTTTATAGTCATGCCCCTGATCACTCAGCACCGCCAAGAAGTGAGTATGCCCAACCTTCTCGGAATGGAAAAAGACTCGGCCCTGGCCTTGCTGGAACGACTGGGATTCTCTCTGGGTGATATCAGAACCGTAAGTGACAGCACCGCTCCCGCCGGTCGGGTAACCGGCCAATACCCCCTCCCTGGACGCCGGGTCAAACCAGGCCGCCCCATAAATCTGGATATCAGCAGAGGGCCCGAATTCGTGAGCATCCCTGATGTTGTCGGCAGTACCCTGGAATCTGCTTTGGCACAGCTGGCAGACAAGGGATTGATCGTCAGTGACGTAGAATCGCTACGTACCCCAAGTTTCCCCCCAGGCCAAGTAATTGCCATCCGTCCCCCGGCGGGCACTGAAGTCAAGATTGGTACACCCATTGTCCTTGCCGTGTCTGCCGCGGTGGGCAGTTTTCCTATGCCGAACCTGCTGGGAATGAATCTGGAGACTGCCCGCGGTATCATTGCCTCGCAGGGTCTCATCCTGGCCGAGGTCAAATACGTCCCGATTGACGAACCGTCCGGCATAGTTATCGTGCAGTATCCCGAAGAAGGCATGCCGGTTCGAGACAGAGATTCCTGCGTACTTATTGTTTCTTCTCCACTCTCCGACGCTGCTGAAAATCCTCACCGGCAGCACTGAGAAATGAACTGTGTGTCTGCACCCATACGTTTCCTCCTGCGCCATGAAAGTTTCGGTTTCTATTCTTGACTGTGACTTAACTCGCCTGGGAGAGGAGCTGACTGCTGTTGTTTCCGCCGGCGCTGATGCTATTCATCTAGACGTAATGGATGGCCACTTCGTCTCCAATCTCAGCTTTGGTGTGCCTCTGGCTGCAGCGGCAAGAAGAACAGTCCGGATCCCCATCCATACTCATCTTATGGTTACAGAACCAGAAAAAATGATACCTTGGTTTATTCCCTACTCAGACCTTTTGGGCTTTCACATCGAGGCAACTTCACAACCAGAACGATGTCTGGATTTGATTCACGGCTCTGGCAAGCTTGCCAGCATATCTCTGAATCCCGATACACCTCTACTTCGCCTGTCTCCATTTCTTGAACACCTGGATGATATACTGGTAATGAGCGTGTTCCCTGGCCACGGAGGGCAGACCTTTCTGCCTGCCTCTCTCGATCGCATTCGCGAACTCAAGAGCACCCTTACCCGTTGCAAGTTTCGCGCCTCGATTTCGGTTGATGGCGGTGTGACCCCTGACAAGTGTAAAGCTCTGGCTGCCGCCGGAACGGAATGGGTCATTGCCGGCAGCGCAGTTTTCCGTTCCTCGGACTATGCAACAACCATCCGCTCCCTGAAATGTTGACTTTGTCCCTGCAGAACCCGGCTAATCCGACTCATGTTTGACGTCCTGACCGACCGTTTCACTAAACTCCAGCGCAAGCTGCTAGGCTACGGCCGTCTTTCCAACAAGGAAATTGCGGATGCGCTGCGCGAGATTCGTACTGTCCTGCTCGAAGCGGACGTCAACTACAAAGTAGTCGGCGCATTTGTTCGCTCCCTGGAAGCCCGCCTGAAAGAACAAAACATAGAAAAGGCACTCAAGCCGGGCGAGGTCATAAACTACACCCTTTACGCCGAACTGACTCGTTTACTGGGAGAAAAACCGGCAAAACTGGACCTCTCTGCTTCTCCTGCCATTATCAGCTTGGTGGGGTTGCAAGGCACGGGCAAAACCACATTTGCAGGCAAGCTGGCCCGCAAGTTCGCCAACCGTCGCCCCCTGCTTGTTGCCTGCGATCCCAAAAGGCCTGCCGCGTCCGAACAACTCAAGCTCGTTGCTGCGCAGGCCGGGTGCGACTTTTTCCCGGTGGGTGAGGACGTAGTAAAAACCTGTCTTGACGGCCTCAAGCAAGCAAAAGAAAAAGGCAACGGCCTAGTCATACTTGACACCGCCGGCCGGCTGCATATAGACGACGAGCTTATGGCAGAACTTGGGGCCATACAGGAGAACACCAGACCTCACGCCACCCTCCTTGTTCTGGACGGCATGGTCGGCCAGGATGCGGTCAACCAGGCACAGACGTTCCATGCGCGCCTTGCTTTAACCGGCTGCTGCATAACCAAACTGGATGGCGATACGCGTGGAGGGGCAGTCGTCTCCGTTCGGCATGTCACCGGCCTGCCGATAATCTTCATTGGCACAGGCGAGAAACTGACAGATCTAGAAGACTTTCATCCCGACCGTATCGCCTCGCGCATACTGGGGATGGGTGATATGAAAAGCCTAGCTGAGAAAGTGCAGGCCACTCTTAACCCCGAGCAGCAAATGGAAACTGCGCAAAAGTTCCTCAAAGGCAAATTTGACCTGGAAGATTTTCTCAATCAAATGCGCAACCTTAGGAAAATGGGAAATTTATCGAAATTACTTGCTATGATTCCTGGAGCATCAGGAATGGAATTTGACGAATCAGAGATGATAAAGGCAGAGGCCATCATACAATCGATGACCCCAGAAGAGCGACGCAACCCGGATATAATTGATGGTTCACGGCGCCGCCGCATCGCCCTGGGTTCGGGCCATACGGTAGCTGATGTTAACCGGTTGCTCAAGGAGTTTGAACAGTCACGCCTTCTCGCCCGCCAGTTAGCCTCTGGGCGTATGCCCCTGACCGGTCAGAGACCCCGTTTCCGCGGCCGTTGATAACTTACGATGCCAGAGTTGTTTAATCTGGCATAGGCCGCCGCGTCACCAACAATTACTCATCACCCCAGAATTGGTTGCCATCTTGTTCGCTGCGCTCTACACTCACTCCGCCGCAAAACATCCGTCCTGCCAAATTATTCTGCCTGCTACTGCCATTGCTGCTTTCTTAGCTACTCCGCTATATCTTTTCCTCGTTTTTCTGTTTTGCGCCCAGCAACAAAGATGTCTCAGCTTTTGAACAGTACCATTGTCCAACTGACAAAGACCTTCTTCCCGTAACTACACACAAAAATAAGAACCTAGTGTTCCCACCGCTTCTATGCGCCGGGCTACCCCCCCGAACGGCCTCCCCTCTGGGGAGTCCTCAGAGCCAAGCTATCACCAAAACTGTGACTTCAAAAACCAACACAGTTCAGCCCTGAAAGCCAGAAGTGCCGCGGGTTCAATAACCTGCTACGCAGACCTCCCATGTGTCAAAAAGCGGCGGGGCAAATGCCCCGCCGCTAGAATACTCCGGTTCTCGGTTCTATTCCAACTTGGTTATCTTCTTGCTCATTGCATAACGTCCGGCTTCCAGGCTCATGAAGTAGATACCAGCAGGCACCTTGTTGTGCCTGTCGTTCCAGATTACACGGTAGCTTCCGGCCGCCTGCTGTCCTTCAACCAGAACCGCAATTTCGGTTCCCAGACTGTTGTACAATGAGAGTCTCACTGGTGTAGAACTGGCCAAGGTGTACACCACTTCAAACCCATTTCGGAAAAGAACCGGGTTCACACTCACCAGCCGAGTAGAGACAGGAACCGCTGGTCGCTCTTCCACTGCCGGAGCCCGTTGAGCACGCAGCTTGCGGTATCCCGACCAGACACTGCGATTGCCCGCCCGGTCCGTAGCCCTAACTCGCCAGTAGTATACAGTATCGGCCAGACGCACACGATAACTGGTATCCTTAACTACCGTATCTCTGACTAGATTGGCGAACGTCGTATCCAAAGCAAGCTGAATCCGATAATCAGCCACGCCACTGGGACGATCCTGCGAGGGATACCAGAAAAAGCCGAATACGGTATCCTTCAGCGTAGTATCGTTGGGCGGATAAGCCAGCATAGGCACCGTTGGTGCAGTCCAGTCGCAACCAAAGCTGTCCACATTGGAAAAGCCACCTTGATTCCCCGCCATGTCAAAGGCTCTCACTCGCCAGAAGTAACGGGCCTGTTCCAACTTCACTGTGTCGTAGGGAACGTACAGCGTATCCACGACCAGTGGTGCAGGGAATGACCGGCTAGTATCTACTTGCAGTATGTAACGCACTGGCGCCATTATTGTGCCTTCGCCGACCTTACTAAAAGTCACGCTACTCCACCGGAAAGCAACTACGCTATCCCGCAGCCAGGCGGCACTGGCCGGTTCCGCAAGAGTAGGCGCCTGCGGTACCTTCGTGTCTATTTCCAGAGAACGAACCTGTGACCAAGCGCTCAGGTTTCCGGCCCGGTCCACACAACGGACCCGCCAGTACCAGAAGGTATCAGCCAGGACACCAGAAGTAAAAGTAGTGTCGGTCAGCGAATCCTTGGTCACAGCTCCGCTGAATCCAGAGTTATTGGCAAACTGCAGAACGTAATGACTCACGCCGCTCAAACTGTCATAGGCAGGACGCCAGACAAAAGTCACCAAAGAGTCATTCAGCATTGCACCACTGTCTGGCAACACCAGAGTCGGCGAGAAAGGAACCGTACGGTCCACTCCGAAGCTGTCTGCAGCAGAGAAGTTACCCTGGTTGCCGGCCAAATCAAAGGCCCGCACTCGCCAGAAGTATCTTGCTCTTTCTGCCAGCACAAGAGTGTCTTCGTTGCTGGAGGTAGTATCAATCACGGGAGACGGGAAACTTGCCGCTGTATCCACCTGTATCATGTAGCGAACCGGAGAGAAAGGATCCGCTAATTCTGCACGAGAACCTTTTGTCCCAGTTGTCGCAAAGGACACCGGGGTCCACTTGAAAACAGTAGCTGCAGCATTGTTCCACGCACCCGCGACCGGCTCCACCAGTGTCGGTACTGCTGGTGTTCTAGTGTCCACCTCAAAAGACCGTACAGCCGACCAGCTGCTCTGATTGGCCGCCTTATCCACAGTCCGGACACGCCAGAACCAGAAAGTATCTGCCAGTGGCGCAGGTGTGAATGTAGTATCTGCTATGGAATCCTGCGTGATGGGAGAGATGAAATCCGGATTATTGGCGAACTGTAGAACGTAGTGACTCACACCGCTCAGATTGTCCGCCGCCGAACGCCAGACAAAGGTCACCATAGAATCGTTTAGAATTGCTCCACTATCGGGTCCGACCAGAACCGGTATCATAGGCGGGGTGTAGTCTACTCCGAAACTGTCGGCACCGCTGAAGCTGCCTTGATTACCAGCCAAATCGTACGCCCGTACGCGCCAGAAATACTTATGCCGCTCAGCCAAAGCTACCGTATCCGCATTCGTAGCGGTTGTATCCTCCCGTGGAGACGGGAAGCTAACAATGGTATCCAACTGCACAACATAACGCACTGGTGAGAAAGAGCCGAAGTTTACCGGCATCCATTCAAGCACCGTGCGCGCCGTATTACTCCAAGCCCCACCTGTAGGCCACACAAGCGAAGGCGTGGCTGGGACACGAGTATCCACCTCAAAACTCCAGACAGCGGACCACGCACTTTGGTTACCCACCTCGTCAGTTGCCCTTACCCGCCAGTACCAAATACTGTCGACTGGCCGTACCGGCATCTGATAGGTAGTATCAGTTATATTCACTGTAATTGGATCAGTAAAGAGAGAATCGCTTGCATAAACCAAAGTGTAGTAGTGTACCCCGCTGTTTCCGTCGCAAGACTTCCGCCAGAAGAACACCGGCAGGGTATCATTTATGTGCGCCCCGTTCGCCGGTGAACTCAGAATCGGCACAGTCGGAGCGATGGTATCGCGAATAACCGTAAACGTCCACGTCTGATTCGACACTCGTACTCCTCCTGCCCGGTCAAACGCCCTCACATACCAGGTATTGATGCTGCCAAACGGCAGTGTCGTGACCGTAGTAGTCGAAGTATCGCCGGCTGGGATGTTGTCGCGGTCCATCACCCCATTTACCCACAACTGGTACTTACCAATACCCGAACCAGTACCGTCGCTGGCCGGATGCCAGTGTAATCTGGGTTGCTGGAAGTACACAGTATCGTTATTTGCCGGCTTGGCCAGACTGAAAGTATCCGGCGGCGTCAGGTCCAGGGCCAAAACAAACGTCTGATTCGATACGCGCACATTGCCCAGCTTATCCAGAGCTCTTACATACCAGGTATGCCAACCCTCTGTCAAAGGCGTAGTCGGAGCTGAAGTGGTATCGTCAATGCCAAGACTATCAATGTTTAGCACACCATCTACCCAAAGCTCATACTTCCAGAATCCTATGGTTGCGTCATCGCTCCGGTTCCAGACGAAAACTGGCGTAGGTATGCTCAGAGCCGCGCTATCTGGAGGCGCAACAAGTCCAAAGGCCAGCGGTGGCGTAGAATCAATCCCGTACCACCAAATCGCAGAGGCCCGCGTATTACCAAGTCCATCAACTGCCTCCACATACCAGGTGTGTATCGTATCACTCAGCGGATAAGGAAGTACCGCGTTTGTATCTGCGGCCGGAATACTGTCTCTGGCCAGTACACCGTCAACGTACAACCGCCAGAAAGAGAGACCGATGCCCGTATCTGCCGTTGAACGCCAGGTAAACTCCGGATGCCGCTCCGCTATCCAGCTGGAATTGGGGGGATACACCAGACTGAACGCATTCGGAGGCGTCGCGTCCACGAACAGAACATACGTCTGGTTAGACACACGACCATTGCCCGCACCATCTAAAGCCCGTATCTGCCACACATGCTCACCGGTAACCAATGTACCCTGGTACGTTGTGGTACTTTCCGTGGGCAGGATGTTGTCGCGATTGACTACCCCGTCAAACCACAACTGGTACTTCGTCAATCCCGCACCAACATCCGTAGTCGGCTCCCAGGCAAATTCCAGCCCTGCGCCTGTTGTCCAGGTGCTGTCCGCTGGATACCGCAGGTTGAATGCGACCGGCGGTGTACTATCCACCCTCAACAAGAAAGTATCGGAAGAACGCCGATTGCCCGCCCGGTCCAGCGCCACCACGAACCAATTGTGAGGTCCCTCAGCTAGTCCAGTCGTGTATACGTAGGCAGTATCTGTAATACTGTCCTTGCGCATAACTCCATCAATGTACAGCTGGTACCTGGAAAAAGCGATGTTGTCAGACGACTTTTGCCAGATAAAAGTTGGTCTTGCCTGCCCCCAGTCACCATTTGCCGGATTTAGCAGACTAAAAACAGCAGGCGGTTCAGAGTCAATGACAAAGTCCGCATCGCTCGCATCCTCCACCAGCACCGTGCTATCCGCAGACAAAGCCTGTACCTTAATACGACACGTAGCTGAGTTTACCGAGGATACATTCCAGTTGTAAGTCGAATCGGTTGCCGAAGAAACGTACGCCAAGGTATCGGTATAAGTCACCCCACCATCAACAGACAGCAGCAATCGGTATTGGGAGACTGTGGCTCCGGCGCGACGCCACCTAATTGTCCTGGTAGTACCGCCGGCCCAGTATTCGCCGCCGTTCGGAGCAACAGTAACTATAGCCCTGCCGCCTGAATACCATGCGTCTGAAAGAAATCTGCCATCCGACTGATATCCGCCGAAAATCCATATCTTACCATCGCGAACAGTCGAGGCATGATAGAATCGAGGCGACCAGCCAGCATTCACCGGCATCTGTATCCAGGCCGCTCCATTGCTCGAATACCAGACGTCATTACGATAGGTGATGCCACCATAGCCGCCCAACACCCATATCTTGTTGTCGTGAATCGCTACCGCATGACGATAGCGAACTGGCCAAGCTTCAGGATTAACCTGTGTCCAGGTGGCACCATCCAGTGAAGACCAGACGTCTCGCAAAGCGCTGCCGTCGTAGCCAGCAAGTACCCAAAGACGATTGTTGAACGTCACGGAGGCATGCCAGCGTCTGGGGGTCCAAGCGGCGGAGGCAGTAGCCTGCGTCCAGGTGGAACAATTGGTAGAAAACCACACGTCATTCAAGAGACTGTCAGTGCTATTGTAACCACCCATAAGCCATACTGTATCGTTTCTCACCACTACCGTGTGATGATAGCGCACCGGCCAACCGGCATTGGCCGTCTTCAGAGTCCAATTGACCCCGTCCGTGGAATACCACACATCATTACGATACAAGCTGGACAGACCGCCGAAAATCCACATCGTATCCCGGAATACCACCCCCGCATGCCCGTATCGGGCTGACCAGGCAGCGTTATCCGTTGCCAGATTCCAGGTAATCCCGTCTGCGGAATACCACACGTCGCGGTAACGCGTCACCCCATCATACCCCCCCATTACCCATAGAGTGTCATGGTAAGTGAGCGCTACCATTCTACCTCGTGGTGCCCAAGGAGCTTTATCGGTTGTTCGCACCCAATCACCCGACCATTGCTGGGCAAACAACAACAATGGCAACACTACAAGCATCACGACTCTCTTCATACCAAACTCCTTCCAGATTGCGCGTCCACGCACCAACAACGCGCTACACTCGAATAATACGGTCGGTGCCACCGTGCGCCTCCGTTCGGCGCGCCCGGATTATTTGTGCCACAAGACGGTCTGGTTGAAAGAACACTAGAAACCAAACCACTCCCGGCTGCAATTCTATGCCTTGACGAACCGCTGTCAAGACCACAAGCACCAGAAGTTCGACCTGTGACTCGATTTAAAGCAAAACTCAGAACAAGACCCGCTTCGTGCGAAATCCGTGATTCTCTGCCTCCCTTGACTAGAATCCATTGCCGCCCTATTTTCTTCCGTGCCTCTGCCACAATCTTATGCAAAACTTCTGAACCAGTTCCTGCGGCACTTGGCCGCCGAACGCGGCTACTCCGATGAAACCGTCCGCGCCTATCAGAATGACCTGAACCAATTCCTGGACTTTTGCCGCAACCAGCTGCGGGAGAAGCCGCTGCAGGAATTGACCCATACCGACATGCGAGATTTTCTTGCTGCTCTGCTCCGCTACGGCTATGAACGCAGATCTGCTTCCAGAAAAATGTCCGCCGTCAAATCCTTCCTGCGCTATCTCGTGAAAATTGGGGCACTGACAAGAAACCCGGCTCGTTCGGTCAAAGGCCCACGGCCGGAAAAAAAACTGCCCAAAGTTCTAACCCAGTTTCAAGTTCAGCAGGCACTTCAGCCGCTGGGCGATGGCGAATTAGCTTTACGAGATTATGCAATACTGGAAACCATCTATGGTTCTGGTCTGCGAGCGGCTGAAGTCGTGGCATTGGATACAGACAGTATTGATTTTGCGGCCGAAACGATTCGCGTATGCGGCAAAGGTAATAAAGAAAGGATACTGCCCTTAGGAAGAAGCGAAGCCGCTGCAATCAAGACGTATCTTGCCGCCCGTAAGGATAAAAACTCCAAACCCCTATTCTTGAACTTGCGGGGCAACCGATTGACGACGCGCTCGATACAGAACATTGTCCACCGCGCTCTATCCCGTATCGCTGACGTAACCGCTACCAATCCTCACGCACTGCGCCACGCTTTCGCTACACACCTATTGGAAAGAGGAGCTGACCTGAAAGCAGTCCAAGAACTACTGGGACATTCTTCTCTGTCCACAACTCAAGTCTACACCCATGTGAGTCTGGAGAGACTGCGTAAGACTTACGAACGTTGTCATCCACGTTCGGGAAGCCAAGATTGAGCCTCTGAGCTTCAAAACTGGTATTTCTCCAGCTCAGCTACGCTATTTGTCGGGCACAACCAGCTTGGTTGCTACGGATGCACCCGCGAGATCTAACCGAACCAGATAGACACCCGCAGGAATTCCCCTCAGATCAAGCGGAATACCCGACACACAATCAATCTTGTCCACAGAACGCATTAGCAGACTTCGCCCTACCGCATCAAACACCCGCAAAGTACCGCAATCAGCATGCGCAGCCCTTGCTTTGGAATGTCCCAAACCCACAACGCACACGATGGCAAACCTGTTTGTAACAGGACTGGGAGTAATACGCAAGGCCATTCTAGGTAATTCTTCTCTCTGACCTACCGACCGTCTTGCAGACAGAAACCAAAAGTTGGGGGCGTGATACTGCGACTCAACGTACCTCCACAATTCGCGGGTCTTGTTTCCTTTCAACGCATAGAAGGCGCCCAGCCCGTAGCTGACCAGGTCTCCTCCCGCCTTCACGGCTTTAATTCCACCCGACCCATAAGTAGGAATAGTCTCCAGCGCAATCCAACTACCTTCAGCCGTCGGGTCAAATCTGTAGAATCCCTGGCTGCCACCTCCCTTGAGAGCATACAAGTATCCGTTATACCACGCCCCACAGGCACCATCCTTAGATTTTTTCTTCTTGTTCTCCCGCCCGGCCTCCGCACCAAGCCAGGGCATTCCTTTCAGAGCTGAACTATACCAGCTATCTCCCTTCAAGTCGTAGCGGAACATGAAATGATGCGAATCACTGCTCACAATACCTGCCTGATGGACATAGAGACGGCTGTCTTCGTCGTAAACGAGGAACGAACCTTTTCCATACTTCCTCTTGTTGTTTCCTGCTGGAGCGCTGTCTAGAATGCTCCATTTCTGCGTTTCAACATCGTATCGATAAAAAGCGTTTTTGCCGCCACCGAGAAGATACAGAAACTCTTTACCGGCATAATTTACATATGCAAGGTCATTACCACCCTTTATCTTCTGGGGAGCGCGAGGCAAGGTATCCCAAGTACCGCTACCCACGTCATAACGCCAGAATCCTGGGGTATTGTTACCTCTCAGCACATATAGGAAGCGCTTACCATCCGACACGGCACAGGACCCTTTAGACACGGGCTTAGGTTTACCCAAAGATGGTTCTGTATCCGGAATGGGACTAAGTGTTTTCCAGCTATCTCCTACCGGGTAATACTTGAAGAACTCTGTTGTCTTGTTCCCCTTAGCCACGTATATTACCGAACCGGAGAACTTCGGAATCGTAACATGCGGACGCCTCAAGACGGAATCCGATAACACCGCTACGTCTGGCCCTACAGCAAGCCACGCGCCGTCTCCAGAGACCGAACCATTTGGACCTACTGGCATAGACTTTACCTCGGTCCATCCTTTGCCCTGCATTGTTACAGTAAGCGCTACATTGTTTGTGAGAACCGGTGGATTATGGTCAAAATACATTGCCGCCCGGTTGTTGATTATAGTTCCTGGTTCCAAGTCAGCCCTAGTTACTATCTTGTACCGCAAAAACCCACGACTGGCCTGCGCGTTAGCCCCGCTGTCGGCCAGTCTGATATTCGAAAAAGTCCAAACCCATTCCCCGTTCTCGCCAAGGCCGAATGCGTATTTGTGGCTTGAAGCTAGAGGACAAAAACTAGCCTGGTCTAAGTTGGGGTCTGGAATCTGGCGGACAATAAGATCGAAAGCCGTATCGCTTCCTACGTTCTGGAAGTATATGGTGCAGTCTAAAGTATCATCCTGTTGCACATAGGGCGAAGGTCTCACTAGTATCATGTTCGACTCATACGATGCCTGCACGAGCTGAATCTCTGTATCTGAATTGTCCTGAGGGGTAATGTCTCCGGCCCGCGGCTCAATTATCACCACAGTTGTAAGCTCGGTTCCAACAGGCACTACTGCGACCTGGCCAACCAGCGAGAGCACTCCTGTGCTGCCCGGAGGCAACGTGCTTAAACTCCATGTGATACTGTGCGTTAACGGGTCATAAATTCCTGACGGGCCTGAACTCTTGTACGTCACATCAACCGGTAATGTCACCTTCACCATTGCTTCGACTGGCAACGTGCCGGCATTCTCATAGAAGATGGAATAACTCCTCTCAGAACCTGGCCGGGCTGGACCGCCAGCAATACTGACCTTCAAATCTTGTACCGTGCCAACCCTCTTATTCCCGAAGTCCTTTCCCGTAACAAACTCGCGGCTACCTACGTTTACTATGTGAACGCCAGGAGCAGACGGATAGGTTATTCGCCAATTGTTTTTCAACACTTCGCTTATCGCATACTGACCTGGAGGCAGCGAATGAAAAAAGTAATTTCCGCTTTCGTCGGTCAATACATACCGCGGTCCAGGGTCAAGCCTGACCGTCCAACCAGATAAACCACGCTCTACCGGCTGCCGGGAACCCGAGCCGTTTTCGTCGTCATAGACAGTACCGGCTATGCTTGCCCCTCGGCGACCATAGCGTCTATAATACATTTGTTCATCAAAACGCGAAACCAAGCCGACAAAGACAACATGGACGTCGGAAGCAGTAGCCGCAACCGAGGGAGTATGACAACCAGCGGCAGTCGTAAGCTGGTACTCTGCACTCCAGGTTTGACCCGCATCAGGAGAACGTTTGTAGTAGACATTGGTATCACTGCTGCTTCGCGTTCCTTCCCAAACCACATGAATCCGTTCGCCTGCAACAGCAATGGCAGGACGACCAGAGTAGCCGCCCGGGTTGGTTAGTCGCACACGTGCTTCCCAATTCTTCCCTCCGTCGTTAGAACGCATCCAGTAAACTTCGCTACTGTCAAACGACGCTCCGTCACACCAAACAAAATGAACAGTACTGTCCAAAACTGCAACCGACAGTTCCCATCCGCAGGCCAGTGCAAGTTGAACGCTTCCTTTCCAGCTCTCACCCCCATCTTCCGAGCGGTTATAAATGACTGCATAACGACCATCGTTCTCCCCTATCCAAAACACGTGAACCTGATTTCCCGCTGCTTCAATTACTGGGAAGTATGCCCCCCTTTCCGAAATACTGACTGGGCTGCTCCAGCTAATTCCCCGGTCGCTGGACCTGCAATACATGACCTCGGCTCCGCCGGGCAAGGAATTTTGCCATACCACATGAACGCTGTCACCAGAAACGGCTAACGCGGGAGCGTAAAGAGTATCAGAAGAAGAAAACAGCAGTTTCGTCTCTTCCCAATTCACCCCCCCGTCGGTCGATCGTCTATAGTAAATACCCCCCTCTTCGCCCGCATATGTCGCCCATACAACATGCACACAACTTCCTGTGACAGCAACTCCCGGGGTCGCATTCTGTGTACCGGAACTCAACACAGTTTTCTCGTCCCACACTACTCCGCCGTCATTGGAACGCACGTAACAGATTTCTCCCCCTCCTTCAACCCAGACAATGTGCACAACTTCACCCGCAACAGCAATAGGCCGCGCATTACTGGCCAGCCGACGTAAACCCGGGCCGTTGGTTAACTGCTGAATCGGCTGCCACTGACCGAAAATCGCGGTTGCAAGAGCCAAAATCATTGCCCAGTATCTTGCCACCTTACCTCCTCTTTTGACTGCCCGTTCGCCAGCAGGACGTTTGCAAAAACCGTCAACTAAGTCAAACGTCCCTCAGGCCGGACGACAAAATCAGAACTCAATCAAACAGGATAAACTTTGTAGTCGGTGCGTACACAGGACCCTGCAGTTGGACAAAATAAAATCCAGCTGATTGTCTCACGCCTTCGTAATTCCGCAGATCCCAGACAACCTCCGGCTGGTCTGCTGCTAGCTCTCGTACTACTCTGCCCAGTGCGTCATACACCACCAGCTTGTACCCAACTGCCGGCTCGGATACACGAAATACAGCCTTACCTTTCAAGGGACTGGCAGCCGTCACTCTCAAAGCCGACACCTTTCTCTGCGCGTCCTCCCCGTTCACCCCCGTAAACCTCACCCAGAATGACCACAGAGTGCCAAATCTTCCCCAGCCAAACTGATTACGGGCCCTGCAGGTCCACTTGTAGGAGCGACCGTAAATGAGAACACCGTCAGGAATCTGGTACCACCAATCAGTTGTTTTGTGACGGAGTATCGTATCCGTACCGTAAATTACCCTGAAATCTAGACTATCGCCCCTGTAAAGTGAATCCACTACAAGGACTACCGGAGGAGTGAGTATCTGCTGTCCGTTGGGCGGTTTGAGAAACGTCGGAGGTAGCGGCTCGCGCACAATAGTGAAGTTACTGATAGTCCCGTCGCCCGAAGTCAAAGTCGTGCCGTTATACTGTTTAAGTCTGAGCCGGACTGACTCCTGCACCCCCAACGAAGGCGATACATACCACCTATAAACGCCGTTGTCAGGGATGCCGGAAACCAGAGTTTGCCAAGTTTTGCCGCCCGTTACTGAGTAATCGATGGTAACACTGGTTCCGGGGTTGCCGAAGTTATTCCATATCACATTCACTGTGTCACCAGCCTGCAAAACTTCACCCCCACCTGTCCTGTTGTAGGCAGTATCTCCCCGAGGATAAATTAGCTCCAGTTTACGTGGATCTCCGCCAGCAGGACGCGGCGAGGCGACTTGCGACGTACCGTTGCCGGAATGAGCCCACCACGCTGCCGGTGCCCACCAGGTGTTATGCACATACAAATACTTATCTGTACGATAGCCAAAGCAGGCAAGCGAATGAGCTTCCCAAGTCACTGACCAAACAAAGGGATAACCACCATTTATCTCAGATGTTATGGTGCTCCAGGCCCAGTCATTAAAGCTGGTTCCATTTGTGGAATTTACCGTAAAAGAATAATTGTTACCATAGCCGTTGGCCGCATTGCGCAGTCCTGTCGGTATGGCGCTCATATAGGTTCCACCGCTATTCACCGTATCCGTCCCCATAGCCACAGCACATTCATACTGCGTATTGGGATTCTGATAGTTCATCCCCTTGAGTACGGGATCGTAGCGCTGCCAGTAGTGATCAACCAACCGGCCGTAGTTCTGCGTCCTGTCAATATACCCCAGCACCATTGCGGCAGCAGTAGGTGAGCAACCGTATCCCCAGTTATAGAACGGTGCTCGCTGCACTTCCGGAACGTAGTATTCAGCAAAATCGGTGAAATCACGCCGCAATACTTCATCCCACTCTTGTCGATGAATACGCTCAATCTCCTCCGCATTGTACCAGTCCTGCGCTCGCTCCCATGCCCGTCCCAGCTCCACGTATTCTCGAAAACTCTCTCGTGAATTCCAGATTCGTTCAAAGTGGTTGGACATCACCACGTGCTCTCCCGCAGAGTTACCGAATTCCAGAAACGCTCTGCTTCCATTAAAGTAGATACGTGTAAGAAACGCTTCCTCTCCAAGAATTGCCCGTGCCCGCTGCTGCGCTTCTTCTCCGATAGCAAAATACTCGGAGGTTCCGTACCCGAAACACACTATGGGTACAAGGTCATAGCGGGCCGATGCTAGAATGTAGCTGTACTTGGATTTCCACCGAGATAAATCAGTGTTCACCGTCAAACGCTCACGCTCAGCCAGCATATCACGCGTTACCTCTTGCTGCTCAGGAAAAATCGCTCCGTCAGTTCGGAAATGAAAACAGTAAGCCACAGTGGTTCCAGTTTCATCAACGTAGGGAATAACCGGCCCCATACGACAGCCAGGCCACTCTGCTTCTGCCTTGCGAACCACCAGTTGCCTCACTGTTCCAAAATCAACCGCGTTAGGAGGCGTGGCACCCCATTCGGGCATACCTAATGCTGCGATAACCAAACAGAGAAAATAAATCATTTCTACTCCTTTCGTCCTAAGGGCCGATGATTTATTCTAGCCTTGACCAAATCCCTGTCAATGACACGGGTCAATGCTTCTAGCCATTACGGCATTAGCCGGTATCTGTCTCTAGGGAAAAAGCTGGCCTCCCGGACATTAGTTAGGCCAAGCAGTTGTTGGGTCAGTCTCTCGCATCCTATAGCCAAACCTCCGTGAGGAGGCATGGCGTATTTGAATATCTCCAGATAAAAGGCAAAGTTTTGAGGATCACCGCCAATACGCCGAATACTGTCCACCAGCATTCCGTACTCGTGAATACGCTGGCTGCCAGTAGTAACCTCAAGTCCTCTGAAAAGACAGTCAAACCCCAACGTTAATTCCGGATCCTCCGGGTCCGGCATCGTATAGAAGGGTCTGGCGGACCGGGGATAACGCGATATGAAAACAAATTCGGAGCCGGTAGTTTTCAGAACATAATCACAAATCTGCCTTTCTCCCTCGGGGTCAAGATCCACCATCCCTGTGGTATCGCGACCATAGTCCTTAGCTAGAATGGCCAGAGCATCCTTGAGCCGTATTTCCGGCATCTCTCCCACCTTAGGCAGCTCGGCTTTAAGCAGTTCAAATTCCTGCTGGCAGTTACGTCCGAGATTCTCCACCAATGTCTTCAGCAGACCCCTTTCCACGTCTATCACGTCGGTATAGGATTCGATAAAGCCCATTTCAAAGTCCAAAGACAAATACTCGTTTATATGCCGAGAGGTGGCGTGATCTTCAGCCCGGTACACAAAACCTATCTCAAACACGCGCTCAAAACCAGCGCCCACTAACATCTGTTTGTAGAACTGAGGGCTCTGAGCCAGATATGCCCACTGTTCAAAGTATTTAACAGGAAAAAGTGCAGTTCCACCCTCTGTTCCTGCTTTTACGATTTTAGAAGTATGCACCTGGAGAAACCCCAAGTTACGTAGATATTCCGCAAAAGTACGCACAATCTCTGCCTGGACTCGGAAAGGAGCAGCCAGTTCTGGATTCCTCAACGAAAAAGCGCGATGGTCAAGAACCATGTCCAGTTTGAGATTAAGCTTGTCCTTGGACCGGCTCACCTCGAAGGGAATTTCTTCAACCGGTTCAATGAGCGTCCTTATGGAAGTGACCTCCAGTTCGACACCACCCTTTACTTGTGCCTCCTTTTTCACCCGTCCTGTTACTTCCACTATGCTTTCACGCTTCAGACCAGCCACGCTGACTTTCGCAGTATCAAGGACTACCCCCTGGGCCACACCGGTACGGTCTCGTACTAACACAAAGGCTATCTTCCCCTTGTCCCGCACATGATGCAACCAACCTACAAGTCTAACTTTCTGTCCTACATTCGCAGCCAGTTCTTTCGAAAGTGTTCTACGCATCGAAAAAATCTACCTGTCGGAATCCGAACTGTCAAGCGAATCCAGGGAGAACCTGCGCTCCCGCACCAGATATATCATCGGCAAAGAAATCAAGGTCACAACTCCCTTTGCTATAACGTTGGCAGCAAAAATGCTTACCACCACCGACGCGGGCATCCGGCCCCCAAAGGCTAAAACGCAGAAAACTGCCGAATCCAGTGGCACACTTACCCCGTTTGAAACAAGCACACGCGCCCACTGCCGACACCTCCCCATTCGCTTCACCCAAAACTCGTAAACCTCACCGTCAATCAATTCTGAAATCACCTCTGCCACAATCGACGCAACAACAATGCGCCAAAGAGCCCAGGTAGTAGGAGCTAGAACTCTCCCAAACTCAAGTTGGGGCCCAATGTTCGAGTCTGGCGGCAACCAGGCAACCAAAACAAAAAGTCCAGCCATAAACAAATTAATACCTGCCGCTGCCAAGATTAGTGCTCGCGCAACTCTTATTCCCCCTGCCTTGTGTACCAAGTCACGCAACGTAAAGGTAAAGGGATAAACTAAAGTACCCGCGTCCACGCTAAACCCCGCAATTACCACAATCCGCAGACTTGCGATATCGGAGAATATCTGGGTGGCAATGTAGGCTGCGCTTACAAGCGCAACGGAGGTAAGGTTACTGTACTTGTGACCACTCATATACTGGCAGCACGTGTAGATACCGACATCGCAATAATAGCATCACTATCCCGATATTCTTATCCTGGTCAAGTCTGGAGTATGTCCTTGACTCTTGCAGTCTGGTGCCTATGCTTACTAATCTTACGGAAGGGAGTTTTATTAGTATGAAAAAAGATTTGGCTTCTGTAAATGATTTGTCCCGAGAGGAATTCTTGACCTTGCTTTCTTATGCCCAAGACCTAAAACGGACGATAATCGGTAAGAGAAATTTGAACTTGGCGCCAGGTCGAATTGCAGCCCTGATTTTCGAAAAACCGTCGCTCCGCACTCGGGTTACCTTTGAAGTAGCTATGAGACAGCTTGGCGGTTCTGCTGTCTATCTCGGTCCACAGGAAGTAGGCCTAGGTGTGCGTGAGTCAGTTCCGGATGTGGCCCGCAATCTTTCCCGCTGGGTCGACTGTATAATTGCCCGCGTTTTCGAGCACGAGAAAATCATCCAGCTTGCCGACAACTCTAGCAAACCGGTCATAAACGCCCTCTCTGACCTTGAACATCCCTGCCAGATTCTTGCAGACTGTTTAACCATTCTCGAACACCAAGGTAAGCTGGAAGGTACGGTCATAGTTTGGACTGGCGACGGAAACAACGTATGCAACTCCTTGATGATTGCCTGTGGTTTGCTTGGTATGCATATGAGAGTCGCAACCCCCAGAGGGTTTGAACCTCCCAAAACAATAGTAGAGCTTGCCAATGAGCATGCCCGTAAGACCGGTGCTGAAATCACTCTAACCCATGACCCCGCCCTGGCAGTAAAAGGCGCCCATTTTATATACACCGACACCTGGGCCTCCATGGGTCAAGAAAGCCAAGCAGAGCAGCGCCGCAAGATCTTCCGACCCTTCCAAGTCAACGCAGAGCTGGTCAACTTGGCTGAACCCACCACAAAAGTAATGCATTGCCTGCCCGCCCATCGAGGCGAAGAAATAACCAGCGAAGTATTGGACGGCCCTAGGTCCATTGTTCTCGATCAGGCCGAGAACCGTCTTCACGCCCAGCGGGCATTGTTAGCTCGGCTACTGTCCGCATACTGAAGGAAATGCGCGAACCAGAAGTGCTCATTGTAGGTGCCGGACCGGCCGGTTTAACTGCCGGTATCTACTCTGCTCGCTTTGGCCATACCACACTGCTTCTGGAAAAAGCTTTGCCAGGAGGACAAGTAACAAACACATCCGAAGTGGAAAACTATCCGGGATTTGCCGAACCAGTTCCGGCGTGGGAGCTGGCCCAGTATATGGAGAAACAGGCTAAGCGATTTGGTTGCGAGTTACAACAGCTGGAAGCGACGGGTTTCAAAATATCTTCTGAGGGGTTCTCCGTAACGACTACCGGTCCAATTTTCCGTCCCGGTGCCCTCATTATTGCAACTGGCGTCCAGCCTCGCGAGTTAGGCGTGGAGGGCGAGAAAAGACTGCGAGGACGAGGTGTTTCGTATTGCGCCATCTGCGACGGCCCACTCTTTCGCAACAAGGAAGTCGCCGTAGTTGGCGGAGGCGATTCAGCCTTGGACGAAGCTTACTATCTTTCCACCATCTGTTCCAAAGTGTACCTCATCCATCGCCGCGACCAATTCCGCGCCTGTATCCACTCACAGCAACGACTGCGCAGTAGAAACAACGTGGAATTTGTGCTGTCCAGTGTTGTCCGAACTCTAAAAGGCAACTCTTATCTGGAGGCGATTGAAGTCGAAAATGTGATAAGTGGTTATCGTACTGAACTACACGTATCCGGCCTTTTCATCTATATAGGTTCAGTACCAAATACGGACTGGTGCGCAGATGCGGTTCCTCTTGACGAAAATGGTTTTGTCAGAACTGACATAGAATTGCGCACCGCTGTTCCCGGGGTTTTTGCCGCCGGAGATGTACGCGTAACTCCCCTAAGGCAAATAGCTACAGCGGTCGGTGACGGTGCTCTCGCCGCCAAATCTGCGCACGACTATCTTACCCGGAACTAGAAAAGCTCCTCGCCTTACCTCAAGACCAAACTCAGTAACCCCACTGCTCAGTAAGGTATACGCGTCTCCGACAATCCGGGCAAAGGATGCGCATAGTGCCAGAGCGATAAGGAAGCTCAACCCGATTTCCAGCTGGAAAACCCGGTATAAGATCAACCTCAGTCAGACCCAAGTCTTCGTATCGAACCAGGAAAAGTGTAGGATTCGCACTAACCAAATCTCCGACGCGGCGACTAATCCAAAGCAGATGCGCTTTGGAGGCAAAAGGTTCCCCACAATACTCGCAGTAGGCTAATTCCTTTTCTACCACGCTGTCCCAATCCGAACTGCGCTCTGTCCGAGAAAGATCAAACTCTGGAGTATGTCTGACACCCTTGCGGGTAGTACAGTATAGCACGCACTGTCCGCAGTAAATGCAACGTTCAGCGTGATGCACATTACGTAAAACCCCCTTCTGTCGATCTACCACCATTTCGCGTGCATTGGTGGGGCAGACCCGTACGCATGCACCACAGCATATGCATTGATTCTCATCAAATTTAAGGACGCCCCGGAAGTTCGGGTGAACCGAATCTACCTTCTTGGGAAACTCGGTCGTATATGGTCCGGCAAAAAGCGCACGTAGCGCCTCGCCCAACTCACGCAGTTTAGGTAACGGTATCATTCTTCCTCGCTCTCAATAATACTCTGTCCACCTCTATCCTGGGTAAACTCGTCCTTTATCGTCTTCTTCCACAGTTTAACCCCGAAGATGAGGGAACCCCGAGATAAAGCGTGAGATGCCACCGGCAAGTTAATCAGTACAAAAGCGACACAAATAAGCGCCTTTACACCCAGAGCTGAAAAACCTGACAACAAGAATATACCCAGAAAAATACCGCAGGTGCCCAAAGTAACACTCTTAGTCGCTGCCTGCATTCGGTTGTACAAATCAGGGAATCGAACTAGCCCTAAACAGCCAAGTCCATTGAAAAGCACCCCCAAGATAATGAATATCCAGCCCAACACGCTAATCATCCAAACTCCTCCCCTCTAGATACTTGGCCAAGGCCAAAGTAGCCACAAAGGCAACGACCGCGAGGGCGATGGAAAGGTCAATAAGATAATCCAACCGATAGCGCAGAGCCATCAAGGCAGTGATGCAGGAAAAAATCACCGCCATGATATCTACGGCTATTGCTCTGTCGGGAATACTGGGGCCGCGCAACGCCCTGTACAAACAGAAGAAGGCGCCTAGAATCAACAGAATAAGTAGAATAGTCATGGTTCTTTTCAGTCGAATATACGTGCCAGCAGTTTCTCAAATGGACCTTTTATTATCTTGCCTGCGAGCTGCGGATCATCTGTCTTCACATCAATCCAGTGAATATATAGAACATCGTCCTGTATCTCCACTGTCATGGTCCCTGGTGTCATCGTGATAGAATTGGCTAGAAAGGCACGGGCAATTTCCGACTTCAGAGTTGTACGGATTTTGACAATACCGGGCCGCAGCATAAGTCCTGGAGAAAGCACCCGCATGGCAACATCTATGTTCGCCTTGAAACACTCCCAGGCAAAAACTGGAATGTAAACCAGAACCCAGAACCAGCGCACTGGGTTCAAGAGTCGAGCAGGTCTTATCGGTAACTCGCTACCAAACCATAGGGCCGCAATCAACCCGAACACAACCCCACTCACAATCGTCGCCAGTCCCACATCCCAAGACAACAACAACCAGACAGCTAGAGCGACAAACCAGTAAGTAATAATTCTAGCTATCCTCATCGTCTTCCTCTAACCTCCCAGCACCAGTTTTGCATAACCCAGACCGTGGAACAGCACAGAAGCCGCCGGAGAAACCACCCAGTCCAGAAGCGGCTTGAACCCAATACCGAAGGCAATGGCCAACACCACAAGTATTACCAGCGCCAAAAGTATGAGCCGTGGGGACTCCCTGGTTGGAACTATTTCTTCCCCTGTTGGCCGGGCAAAGGCTCTGTTTACCACTTTCAGCAAATATCCGAGTGTAACCACCGAGAACAACGCCGCCAGAATTGCCATCCAATACAGTCTGGCCGCAACTGCACCAAGAATAATGAACAATTTTGAGAAGAAACCAGCAAATGGCGGTATCCCGGAAAGAGATAGGGCACCGACTATGTAGGACCAGGTTGTGACTGGCATCGCCTTTTCCAATCTGGACAATTTCTTGGTTTCCCTTGTGCCAGTCTGAAGTTCAATAGAGCGGGAAGCAAGAAACAGAAGGCCCTTAGCCAATGCGTGGCTCATAACATGGAACAAGGCACCTACTACACCCCAATAGTTTCCGATACCGAGGCCCAAAAGTATGTAACCAACTTGGCTGATAGAAGAGTATGCCAGCAGTCGCTTGTAGTTTGTCTGCGTGAGTGCCAGCAAGGCTCCCACGATTATGGAAACTACGCCAAATCCAACAAGCATATTGAACAATCCGGGGGAACTGATCCGGTTGAGGCCAAAAACGTTAAACACAACCCGAGCCATGGCATATACTCCTACCACCTTACTGAAAACCCCAGACAGAACAGCAGCCACCGGGGCAGGAGCAGACAAATATGCGTCTGGCATCCAGGAATGAAACGGCACCATCGCCATCTTTATGGCAAACCCCACAAGTAAAGTGGTCAGGACAAACCAGAAAAAGGTAGTTCTGGGTAATTCGGCAAGAGTACGTGACATATCAGCCATATTGAGCGTGGAAGTCCGAGCATAAAGCAAAGCTATGGAGAAAAGAATCAGCAGACTGCCGACTTCGGCCATCACCATATACTTGAACCCTGCCTCGACTTCACCTGCCCCAGTACCAAAGGCCACCAAAGCATACGACGAAAGCGCCGCAATTTCGATAAACACAAACATATTGAACATATCACCCGAAATAGCAACGCCATTCATACCCGCCAACATCAGCATGAATAGAGTGTAGTACTTCCATCTGCCAGTAAACTGGTCAAGATAACGCAGGGAAAAAAGCAACGCCGGAAATCCCACCAAATTGGCTACCAAAACCACCAGCGCGGTCAAAGAGTCATAAACCAACACAATTCCGAAAGGCGGAATCCAATTTCCAAGCCTGTACACCACCCCAGGCGTACCACTGCCCAGCAGGACAAGACCATATACTGACAGAGCAACAAGACAGGCGCCTACCAAGTTGGCAATAAGATCGCCAAAACCTTTCCACAAACGGGACAGAAGCGGAATCAGGAACGCGCCGGCTAACGGTAGTATGACGAACAGTGGTACAAATCGTTCCTGCATACCTATCCTCTGAGCCTGCGGATTTCAGTTATATCGAATGTGTGGTATTTCTCGTAAATGCGCATAGCCAGGGCTAACATGAGAGCGGTCGTAGCCAAACCAATAACAATGGCAGTAAGCACTAAAGCCTGTGGTATCGGGTCCACGAAGTTACGAACTGCTCCCAGCCGGGTCACTATGGGGGCAATCGCTCCTTGCTTGAATCCAATCAGAGCAAAGAACAGATTGATAGCATACTCCATCAGGCTGAATCCTATTATCATTTTTATCAAGTTACGCTTGAGTACTACTGCGTAAAGCCCGATGAGGAACAGAAGCACACAAGCCAAATAAGGAATCATCGATGCCCCTCGGTTCTTTCCTTTGCCCACGTCATCATTCTATTCCTCCATTACGAATCGTGACGCGCCCAACGCCAAGAATATAGCAAACAAACCGGCTCCCACCTTGATACCTATGGCCACGTTTGCCAAAGGAATGATACCGCCACTTACCAGCTGCAACGGCTGCCCGAAACCAGCCCACAAATTGTTCAGGAACGAATAGCCTGCCAGGTAACCAGCCAAACCAATGGAGATAAAAGCCAAGCCACCTATACTCTCAAATATGGAGGAGAATGTATAACGGTGCTGCTCCACGTTTTCAACAGAGCCGAAAGCAAGAGAAACCAGTATAAAGGACGCAGCAACGATTACCCCCCCAGCAAAACCGCCTCCGGGGGTAAGATGTCCATGTAGTATTATGTACCACCCGTAGAGAAAAACCATACCAGCCACAAGACGCGCCACCGTCTGAACAATGAGCGACATTCCGCGGCGGCCCGACCGTTCCTCTTTTGTTAACACCGGTTCTTGTTCTCTATCCATAGCTCAATCAACCTCATCCTCAGTATGGTCCTTGCGGCCGAACCTGCGTACTACAGTGAGAACTCCTACGACAGCAGTAAAGAGCACTACTGCCTCTCCTAAAGTATCATAGGCCCGATAATCAAGAATGACGGCAGCAACCACATTAGCCGCACCGGTCTGCCTCAAAGCGGCTTCCACATATGCAGAAGCAACCTTCATCAAAGGACTGCCAAAAGCTGGTAGCTCACGCAACACCACTGAAAGCAGGCTGACGAACACTAGCGCAAACAAACCATATATTGCTGCCGGGAAAATCATATCAGCCTTAAACCTCTTGCCCACCGTAGTATCTTCGTGAGTAGTCCTGAGAATAACTGCGGCAAAAAACACTACGGATAGAATCTCCACCACAATTTGAACGATGGCTAGATCCGGAGCCTGCACAAGAATGAACATCACGGCCACACTGAACCCTACAAGTCCCATCGCTACCGCTGCGGCCAGAAGGTCTTTGACTTCAATAGCTACCACTGCCGCCGCAAGCATAGCCACCAAAAGAACATACAGCTCTACCATTGGCTTACCTCAAAAGCATCATAGTATAGAAAAGCACTGCTCCCAAAAGCACCAGGGCCAAGTATACCGGCAACTCTCCCAACATCAACCGACCCAGCCCGGCCCCGGTCCATTCTAGTAGTGCGGCTACGTATATGTAGAATAGTTCCAAAGCTTGGTCTACCGCTCGACGAAGAACAGCTCCCAGGGCAGTAAACAGGCCACAAATCCAGTTATAGAAATCAAAAGCCCCCGCTTCACCGAATCGTATAAGGTCGCCAAGCACAGGCAGTTCTTTGACTGAGGAATAGAAAGCCGTACCCGGTATCCTGCCCGGCTCATCCTCAGCTATTTCCTCCCCACCTACAAAGGTCTGGCCAGTTACCGGCTTTCTGGCGGTACCAACTAGATAAACCACTGTTCCTACGCCTAGTCCAATCAGGATAAGCACAGTAGTAAGAACCGGTTGCCATATGCCCAGGGGCTGAACTCCAAACGGCAAAGCCGGATATATCAAACCACGCAAGGGCAGCTGATTAGAAAACACACCGAATACAATACACAAGATTGCCAGCACAACTGTAGGCAACCACATCGTAAAACTACCCTCTCTCACCCTTGCCAAGGCAGCAGGCCTCTGCCCCAGGAAAATCGCATGAAGCAACTTCAGGAAGGAAGCCAGAGTAAGCACACTGCCTAACATGGCAGCCACAAGAAAAGCCGGATATAACCTGTGTCCCTCGCGCGCCAGGTCTATGATGCCCTGATAAACCATCCACTTGGAAACAAAACCATTTAGAGGCGGCACACCTGCAATCGCAAGGGCACAAATAAGAAAGGAGAAAAATGTCAAGGGCATCTGTCTGGCCAGTCCGCCCAGTTTTTCTATCTCGTCACTCTTAGTCCAGTATTCTACTGTACCAGCTGCCAGGAAAAGACCCGACTTATAGATAGCATTGTTGAGCATATGGAAAAGCCCCCCCGCAATACCAAGCGGAGTACCCGTGCCGATACCCAGTACCATGTAACCCACCTGAGATACGGCGTGGAAGGAAAGAAGTCGCATCACGCGTTTCTGCACTAACGCCATCATCACCGCTGCCAATATGGTTATGGCCCCTATAGACATCATAACGTTCCGTATCACCATATTAGAAGCGATATTGAACACGTACACCGACAAGCGAGTCAAAAGGTAAATACCCAGTAGTTTGTCAATCGAGGCCGGGATATACGCCATCACGGTTGCAGGAGAACTTT